>NZ_JBFTZQ010000013.1:0-107289 GCF_056406715.1 Arthrobacter sp. P1_B11 | reverse complement strand
AGCCTGCACAGGTGAACCGGTTCAACCCCAACTCTCTCGCGGCCGCCGCCGTACTCCCCAAGCGGTCAAACACCGCGAAAAATGCATCCTTCTGATCCTGCGAGTACCACCCGGATCCTGATGAATCACCGCTTAAACGAACCACGGTCGTTGCAACTCCCAAAAGTCGGGGTGTTGCAACGACCGCTAGAACCCAAGTGGGCGATTCAGGGCCTCATCTGTCCGTTCGCGATTTTCGGGGCGTAAGTGTCCGTCCGCGCTTTTCGGCGGGGGCTTAACTGTCCGTTCCCGCCGGGCTTGGGGGCGGGCCGGGGTCGGTAGGCTGGAGGCATGAGTCTTGAGCCCCACTCCGCCGCCATCATCCAGCTAGCCTGGGCGCGCCGTTTGGGGCTCGACGACGGCGCTTTCGCCACGGCCCTGGAAACCGGCGAACGCATCACCAGGGTTGAGGACTCTGCCCGGTCGGTGGAGTTCGTCCGACTCTTCGGCAGCTCCGTGCTGGTGGGGCCGCAGTGGGCGCTGGATGCCGCCGTCGGAATCTCCGATGAGGAAATGGCACAGCACGTCACCCTGCTGACCATCACGCGCCACCACGGCGGGCACGGACAGGGCTCCGCAGCGCTGTTCTTCGCCGATGATCTGCCGCTGCTGCAGCCCTCCGAGGAACTGACCGTCTCACACGGCAACCCGGAGGCGATCGAGCTGGAGGGCCTTTGCCCCCCGGACGACGTCAACGAGGTAGGGCTCTCGGACCTGGAAAACCGCTACACCATCATCCACGACGAGGACGGCCGCAAGGTGCCTGTGGCCTGCGGTGCGTACTCGGAATGGGAAGGAATCCTGGCCCACATGGGCGTTCTCGTGGCTCCCGAATGGCGGCGCCGAGGCCTGGGGTCGCTGGCGGCTTCGATCGCCGCGCACGAGGCCCTCGCCTCCGGGCTGACGCTGCAGTGGCGCTCGGACGTCAGCAATAAGGGCTCCCTGGCCACAGCACGCAGCCTGGGCTTCTCCACCGGCGGCATCCAGACCAGCGTGCTGCTGGGCTGAGCACGCCCGCACAACACAAGCCGGCACAAGCCGCGCCACCGGGCACAACGGCACCGCCGGACCAAAAGGTCCCGCCGGGCACAAAGGTCCCGGCGGCACGGCAGGCTTACAGCGTCTTCGCGTCCGCGCTCTCAGGCGTCGCGGCCTGCTGACCCGCCCAGCCCTGCACCGGCTTCGGCCGGGCGAAGAAGAGAGCCACCGCTGCGCCGAGCACGATCACGGCCGCGGGCAGCATGATGGACTGGCCCATCGCCGTCGAAAATCCCTCGTGGAGGGCTTCCGGCAACTTGCCGCCGAAGCTCGCCGACTCGCCGCCCGACCCGCCGGGCGCCCCGGCGGCAGGAAGTTCCGCCGCGAGCCTGGCCTGCATCAGCACCGCAATGGCGGCGCTGCCGAGGACGGCGCCGATCTGCCGCGTGGTGTTGTACACGCCGGCGCCGGCGCCCGCCTGCCGCGGCGGCAGGTTGCGGGTGGCCGTTGAACTCAGCGGAGCCCAGATACCGGCGTTCGCGAAGCCGAGCACGGCGCTCGGCAGCAGGAACAGCCACACCGGGGTGTCGGGATGCATCAGCGCCGAGTTCCAGAACAGGGCCACGGCCATGAGCACCAGCCCCGCGGAGGTGATGTATTTCGGGTTTACGCGGTCGATGATCCTGCCCACCACGGGGGCGAGGCCACCCGAAATCAGCGCCATCGGAACCATCATGAGGGCGGACTGCGTCGGCGTCATGCCGCGCACCATCTGGTAGTAGAAGATCAGCGGCAGGCCGAAGGCCGTGACGGTGAAGCCCACTGTGGTGATCCCGATGTTGGCGAGCGAGAAATTGCGGTCCTTGAAGAGACCAAGCGGCAGCAGCGGCTCGCCCTTATTAACGGCCTGCCAGACGACGAACAGCACCAGCACCACGATGCCGCTGATGATCAGGCCCCACACCGTTACGGGACCGGTGATGGCGCCCCAGTCGTAGGTCTCGCCTTCCTGAAGACCGAAGACGAGGAGGAAAAGCCCGACGGCGCTCAGCACCACGCCGGGGATGTCGAACTTGTGCGGGTGGGTGGTGAGCGACGGCACCAGGCGCCAGGCGAGGATGAAGCCAACGATCCCGATGGGGACGTTGATGAAGAAGATCCACTCCCAGCCAAGCCAGTCCACCAGCACGCCGCCGAGGATCGGGCCCACCAGCGTGGCCACGCCGGCAGTGGCGCCCCACAGCCCCATGGCGGCGCCGCGCCGGTCCGGCGGGAAAATGCGCGTGATCACGGCCATGGTCTGCGGCGTCATCAGCGCTGCGCCCAGGCCCTGGAGAACGCGCGCCGCGATCAGCATCTGGACGTTGCCGGACAGCCCGCACCAGAGCGAGGCCAGGGTGAAGACGACCAGGCCTGACAGGTAGAGCCGCTTGGGGCCGAACCTGTCACCGAGTCTCCCGGTGATCAGGAGCGGGACCGCATACGCCAAGAGGTAGGCGCTCGTGACCCAGATGACGGCATTGATGTCCGTGTCCAGCCCGGCCATGATGCTCGGGTTGGCCACGGAGACGATCGTGGTGTCGATCAGGATCATGAAGAACCCGATGACGAGCGACCAGAGGGCCGGCCACGGCCTGCTTACGTTTTCCAAGAAAGATTCCTTCAGTTGCAGACGGCTGGTGGGTGCCGGCGGTGTATTTCAGTCGGTGCCGGCCCTATGCCAGCAGCGCTTGGATGTCTTTGCGGGCGAACATCTCGGCGGCCGCGCGGGCCGAGGGGGTTCCGGCATCGGGGTCGGCTCCCGCGTCAAGCAGGACCCTGGCCACATCGGTGTAGCCCTTGAAGACGGCGCCGGCGAGCGGGGTCTGCCCGCGGTCGTTCGCGCCGTTGGCATCGCCGCCATGGTAGAGGATCAGCTGAACTGTCTCGGCGTGGCCGTGGTAGGCCGCGAGCATCAGCAGCGAATCCCCTGCGGCGTTGGTCAGGGTGGCCGGAGCGCCGGCGTTGAGGTAGCACCTGAGCGTGTCGGTCTCCCCGTTGCGTGCGGCGTCGAAGAGCGAGTGCGCCAACGCGAGCGTCTCCTCATCCGGCTCCGGCGACGGCGCGGTCCCCGGTGCCCCCGGGGCGGTCGGGTCTGTCATTTGTGGGTCCCCCTCAGGAATCCGGTCTGCCGGCCAATGACCTGCCCGGCGTCGGGAGCCACGATCACTTCCTGCGCGGCTGTGTACGGCTCTTCACCGTCCATGACAGTCAGTATTTCATCCGGAGCGACCGAACGCTTGATGACCGCCAGCGCAATGGGGCCCATCTCGTAGTGCTGCGCCACGGACGTGGCGGTTCCCACCTTGCGCTCCCCCAGCAGCACGGGACTTCCGGCCACCGGCATGGTGTGCTGGGAGCCGTCGAGCTGGAGGAACACGAGCCGGCGCGGCGGGTGGCCCAGGTTGTGCACGCGGGCAATGGTCTCCTGGCCCTTGTAGCAGCCCTTGGCCAGATGGACGGCGGTCCGGAGCAGATCCAGCTCGTGCGGAATCGTCTTGTCGTCGGTTTCGGCGCCCAGCCGGGGGCGCCAGGCCGCGATGCGCAGGGCCTCGGCCGCCGACACCCCTGCCAGGGGCCGGTCCCCCAGCGTTGCCTCGAGCTCCGCCGCCGGAACCAGGTATTCGAACCACGGGCGCTCGGCGCCGGGATGGGCGTCCTCGCTCACCACGGAATAGGCGTATCCGCCGGCACTGACGTGCGGCCACGGGTCCTGCCACACCTTCAGGGCGGACCACTCCGGCACGGCCCGGGTGGATCCCAGCACGGCCCAGTCGTCCGAGACGTCCGCAATTTCGACCCGCAGCATGAACTTCATCTTGTTCAGCCACTCCGCCAGCGGGACGGCTTCGGCTGCCTCGACGATCAGCCAGGTGCTGCCGCCGTCGTCCACCACCCGGGCATCGAATTCGATGCGCCCCTGGACGCTCAGGAGCAGCAGCTCGCTGGATTCACCGGGCTGGAGATTGGTGACCTGCTGGGAGGAAAGCGTGTTGAGCCAGCTCAGGCGGTCGGGGCCGGTAACGGTCACCACGCCGCGGTGGGAAAGATCGACGACGGCGGTGCCGGTTGCGAGGGCGCGCTGCTCACGCAGCGGCTCACCGTAGTGGGACGCGACGCCGGAATCGGCACCGCCCGCTTCGACGGCTCCAGGGCGCGACAACAGAGGGCTCTTGATAGTCATATGAAAGGGAACGTCCTTGGCTCGGCGGGTATTCCGGTCTTGCAGGACCGGGCTGCGGGTCCGGCACCCGCCGTCAGCGGTACTCCGGATTTTCGAAACCGTACTTCGATCCGGCCTTCCATTCTTCCGGAAGGTTGCCGTAGGCGGGAATTCCGCCGGAATCCTTGAGCATCCGGGCCAGATGAAGGAGGTTCCAGGTCATGAAGGTGGTGTTTCTGTTAGTAAAATCACTCTCCGGACCCCCGGACCCTTCATCGAGGTAGCTGGGCCCGGGGCCCACGGGGCCGATCCAGCCGGCGTCGGCCTGCGGAGGAATGGTGAACCCGATGTGCTGGAGGCTGTAGAGGACGTTCATGGAGCAGTGTTTGATGCCGTCTTCGTTGCCCGTGATCAGGCACCCGCCCACCTTGGGGTAGAAGGCCCACTGGCCCTTTTCATTGAGCTGCCCCGAATGCGCATAGAGCCGCTCGATGAGTTTCTTGGTCTGGGAGGAGTTGTCCCCCAGCCAGATGGGCCCGGCAACTACCACGATGTCGGCCTCCTGGACAGCCGGATACAGCTCCGGCCATTCATCGGTCTCCCAGCCATACTCACGCATATCCGGGTACACACCGCTCGCAATGTCGTGGTCCACGGTACGGATGAGCCGCGTCGACACCCCCTGCTTTTCCATGATCAGCCGGCTGATCCGGATCAGGCCCTCCGTGTTGCTCGTTTGGGGCGAGCGTTTGAGGGTGCCGTTGAAGAAAACCGCCTTGAGGTCGCTGTAGATCGTCGGGACTTCAGCTTCAGCCATGTGGTGCTCCCTTGGTTGCGTCGGGCAGAGGAACTCGGGACCTCAGACCAACGTAGCCCACGGGAGCGGGCGACGGAACAGAGCGGATCGCCGGGCTGTCAGGCGCCCGGCCGGGGAGCCGTCAGGAAACCTTTTTCAGGAACGCCGAGGCGTGGGCTTCCAGTCCGTTGCCCGGCTCCGAAGTGCCGGCTGCCGGGGAAGCGCCGCCGGTGGCGACATCCCAGCGCCACAGGAGGTTCCCGTCAACGAGACCGAAGATCCGCGTGGCCGCGCTGTAGTCCTTGGAGTGGCTGCCCCGCATCACCATGTCGGTGCTCAACTGGATCTGCGGGCCCTTGATCTGCCCGTAGTACAGCTCGGAAATCCCGCCCGGATGGGCGATGGAGACGGAAATGTCGAATCCGCCGTCCTTGTTCCGCAGTGCCTCCACCTCGTCGGCACTCTTAAGCGCCGGCACGATGTCCGCGGGGACAAGGCCGGGACCGCCGTCGGCGTCCAGTTGTTTGCGCTCAAGGGCCCAAAATCCGGTCTCGACCGTGAGGGGCCGGAGCTTGGTGCCGTCCTCATCGGTCAGCCAGCTCTCCGCACGGTACTGCAGGTACGGCAGGCCGTTGTGGGTGAACGAAACGCGTTGCACAAAGTGCTCAGAGCCTTCGTCGCCGGAACCAAGCCGTCCATGGCCCTCCCACTCACCAATGAGCCAGGACAGCGGAACCAGTTCGGGTGTCAGGTCTGTTGGAATCTCAATAGGCACGGTTGTTACCTCTGGAAGCTGCTAACAGGGGAAGCGGTTCTACTTCTGGCCCTTGAACAGGCGGTAGACCACGAAACCGGCAAACCAGGCCATGGACAGGCTCGCTACGCCGAGCAGGACAAGGAAGAAAATTTCATATGCAAGTACGGACATGGTGCCATCCTAACGCGTTAGAAGATGAGTAGTTTGTCTATGAAGTAGGCAAGGGATCCGACTGCCGCGACGGGCGCCAGGCCCATGCCCAGGGCCGCCGGGAAGTTCAGCGGCGTCCCCCGCAGTGTCACGAGTCGCCGGAAGCTGACGAGCACCGCCCCGACCACAACCCCGAACACCGCGGCGGGCAGGACAGCGATGTCGGAGAACACCAGTCCGGCCAGCGGGCCCGCGAGACCGGCCAGAACGATTCCCAGCGGCGCGACGATCCTGTCCGGCCAGCGGAGGAGGCCTGCCAGCAGCGCGACGGCGGCGCTGACGCCGGCGACGAGCAGCATTTCCCTGACCCCGTTGAACCGCGCTCCGGCGATCCAGCCTGCGCCCATGCAGGACAGTATGACGCCCACGCAACAGCCCAGGATCGATTCGAGCCGCTGAGCCTGCCCCGTTCCGCGGATCAGCTGGACCACGAACACGGAGGTGACCCCCAGGGCGATGAAACCCGGCGTCCAATTGAGGTAGCCCGGGGCGGAAACGGTGGCCGCCGCCACCGCGGAGCCGGCACCTGGCAGGCCGATCACCGCCGCGAGGGTCTTTTTGGCCGGTATCCCCAGGTAGTGCGGCCAGCCGACGCCCACGGCCAGCGCAACGACGACGCCGACGGCGAGGAGGACATCCGGTGTCCGGTAGACGCTGGCGATGATGGTGGCCAGGCCGGCCAGGCCAATGACTCCGATGCTCCACGACTTCACGGCGGACCCGGTGTGCGCCGCAGCGCTCACTTCCGGCGTGGCCATGGCGTACTCATCTCTGACTCTGAACTCAACTTCGCTGCGTCCTCATCCTGGCTGTGCCGTTGAAGGGCAGGGCTGACGCCCTGACGGTTTCAATCCTGCCCTATGTGACTGCCATATGTCGCAAATGCGGCACGCTGCAGGCCAGGATCAGTGCCTGTCTGGGGGCCGTTAGGTATACTCAAAGCTCAGCTACGCTTCCCGCTGCGGGAACCGGAGACGCCGGCTCGCCGGAGGCTCCGCCCGTTGCAGCCAGCACAGTACCGGCCGGTGAAAGCCCGGTTCAGTCGCCCAATGATGCGCGGACGGCCCCTTGGAGGAACAATGTCGCACATCCTGTTACTGACCAACAGCACCGGATCATCGGTGGACATTCTGCCTGCCTTGGAGCTGTTGAACCACCGGGTGCACATCCTGCCCGCGGAGCCCACTGCCCTGCTCGAAACGGATCCCTGCGACATTGTGCTGCTGGATGCGCGCAAGGACCTAGTGGGGGCCCGGTCGCTGACCCAACTCCTGAAGGCAACAGGCCTCAGCGCACCGCTGGTGCTGATCCTGACAGAAGGCGGCATGGCCGCCGTATCCTCGGCATGGGCAGTCGATGACATCGTTCTGGACTCCGCTGGCCCTGCCGAGGTGGAAGCCAGGATCCGGCTCTCCGTGGCGCGGGCCGTCCCGGAGAAGGAAGACCTGCCCTCCGAAATCCGGGCCGCCGGCGTCGTGATCGATGAAGCCAGCTATACCGCGCGGGTCAACGGCGCGGCACTAAACCTGACCTTCAAGGAATTCGAGCTCCTGAAGTACCTGGCGCAGCACCCCGGCCGGGTGTTCACCCGCCAGCAGCTGCTCACCGAGGTCTGGGGCTACGACTACTACGGCGGCACCCGGACCGTGGACGTGCACGTCAGGCGCCTGCGCGCCAAACTGGGCGCGGACCACGAAAACCTGATCAGCACCGTCCGCAACGTGGGGTACCGGCTCACCCTGGTGCGCCAGCAAGAGGACGAGCTCACCGAGGCCTGACGGGCTCCGGCGTCAAGAAGCCAAGCAACGCAAACGGCCCGGACTCTTTCGAGTCCGGGCCGTTTGCGTTGCTTATTTGCTTTAGTGGAGGACATACGGGTCGAACGTATCGAGGCCACCCCAGTGGTGGATCCCCCTCACATTCTGCTTCAGGAAGCTGAATGAGATAACGACTATACGGGGCCACCCCGGCCGGCCACAAATCGGGCAGCCCGGCGGCCGCTGCGTATAGCCTTACAGCATGAGTCCTGCGCATCCGGAGATCTGGCCTGTCACCGTCATCAGAGGCGGCGTGGACGCACAGCTGCTGCGGGACATCAAGCCCCTGCTGTCAGCCGCCGAGGAATCGGACGGCAACCCCTCCATTTCGGAACAGACCCTGGTGACGCTGCGCGCCGCGGACACCGGGCCCCACTCGCTGCTGACGCTGGCGCTGTACTCCCCGGACGAGGACTCCGATCCTGCCACCGCCCAGGACCTGGCGGGTTTCGCTGTGGTGGTCGAAGAAGCGGACGGCACGGGAGTCCTGGAGATCGCCGTCCACCCCAGCTACCGGAACCAGGGCGTGGCTGACCGGCTGGTTGGCACGCTGAAGTCTGAACGCGGATTCGGCGGGCTGAAGGCCTGGTCCCACGGCAACCACGAGGCTGCCGCGGACCTGGCGGCCCGCTACGGCTACGGCCCCGTCCGGGAACTGTGGAAGATGCGGCTCATGACCGCCGCGGCTGAACTGCCCGACGTCGGTCTTCCGGACGGCGTGGTGCTCCGCGCCTTTGTGCCGGGCAGGGATGAGGACGTCTGGCTGGCGGCCAACCGCGAGGCCTTCGCGCACCACCCGGAACAGGGCTCCATGACACGGGCGGACCTTGAGGCCCGGATGGCGGAGCCGTGGTTCGACCCCGCCGGCTTCCTGCTGGCCGAAGACGGGGACGGGCAGCTGCTTGGCTTCCACTGGACCAAGGTCCATCCGCGGCATGGCGACCATCCGGCCATCGGCGAAGTGTACGTCGTGGGCGTGACGCCGGCCGCCCAGGGCATGGGCCTGGGCAAGGCCCTGACAGTCGCCGGCATCAGGCACCTCCAGCAGCAGGGACTGCACGCGGTCATGTTGTACACGGATGCGGACAACTCCCCGGCAGTCTCGCTGTACCGCGGGCTGGGCTTCACCCGGTGGGACGTCGACGTGATGTACGGGCCGCTGGACGGACGTTAGTCCAGTCATTCGACGCACTGTCCGGTCCCGCTGAAATCTGCGGGTCCCGCACGGGCGAATGCTTGTAAGGTTGAAGCTAAATCCCGCCAGCATCAAGGAGAGAGCATGCAACCGGAATCCGCCGGATCAGCGACGACCGAAATCAAGGCGGCCCCGGTGCGCGCCCGTTTCGGCTCCTCCGAGGTGCCTGCGTCCCGCGCCACCCAGGACCGGATCGACATTCCGGAGTTTGCCGCCATCCTGGAGCCCGAGGGCGAAATCAGCCCGGACCGGTTCCTGGACCGTGAGCTGAGCTGGCTCGCCTTCAACGCCCGGGTCCTCGAGCTCGCCGAAGACCCCAACCTCCACCTCCTTGAGCGCGTCAGCTTCCTGTCGATCTTCGCCTCCAACCTCGATGAGTTCTTCATGGTCCGCGTGGCCGGCCTGAAGCGCCGGATCGCCACCGGCCTGGCGGTCCCCTCCCCCGCGGGGCTGAGCCCGGTCCAGGTCCTTGAGCAGATCGGCGAGGCCGCCCACACTCTCCAGCAGCGGCACGCGCAGGTCTACGCCGAACAGATCCGCCCCGCACTGGCATATGAACAAATCCACCTCATGCACTGGGAAGAACTCGACGACGAGGCCAAGAACCGCCTCAGCGTCATGTTCGCGGAAAAGGTCTTCCCCATCCTCACCCCGCTTGCTGTGGACCCGGCCCACCCCTTCCCCTATATTTCCGGGCTCTCGCTGAACCTGGCCGTGGTGGTCCGGAACCCCGTCAGCGACAAGGAGCTCTTTGCGCGTGTCAAGGTTCCGGACCAGCTGCCGCGCCTGATTTCCATCGACGGTCCGCGCGCAGGATCCGTGCCGGGACGGGTTGCCCGGTTCATCGCCCTCGAAGAAGTCATTGCGGTCCACCTGGACCGGCTCTTCGCCGGCATGGAAGTCCTGGAACACCACACCTTCCGCGTGACACGCAACGAAGACGTGGAGGTGGAGGAAGACGACGCCGAGAACCTCCTGCAGGCGCTCGAGAAGGAACTCCTGCGCCGCCGGTTCGGCCCTCCTGTCCGCCTCGAGGTCACCAACGACATCAACCCCAACATCCGCGCACTCCTGATCCGGGAGCTGGGCGTGGAGGAATCCGAGGTCTACTCGGTTCCTGCCCCGCTGGACCTCCGCGGGCTCTCCGTCATTGCCGGCATTGACCGCGCCGACCTGCACTATCCCAAGCACGTGCCCCACACGTCCCGGTACCTGAACGAATCCGAAACGTCCAAGGCCGCCAACGTCTTCGCCGCGATGCGCCGCCGGGACATCCTGCTGCACCACCCCTACGATTCCTTCTCCACGTCGGTCCAGGCGTTCCTCGAACAGGCGGCCGCCGATCCGAAGGTCCAGGCCATCAAGCAGACCCTGTACCGCACGTCGGGCGACTCCCCCATCGTTGACGCGCTCATCGACGCTGCCGAGGCCGGCAAGCAGGTACTCGCGCTCGTGGAAATCAAGGCCCGCTTTGACGAGCAGGCCAACATCTCCTGGGCGCGCAAGCTTGAGCAGGCCGGAGTCCATGTGGTGTACGGGATCGTCGGGCTAAAGACGCACTGCAAGCTGTCCCTCGTGGTGCGCCAGGAAGTCGACGGACTGCGCCGTTACTGCCACATCGGAACAGGCAACTACCACCCCCGCACAGCCCGTTACTACGAGGACCTTGGTCTCCTGACCGCCAACGAGCAGGTGGGCGAGGATCTCTCCAAGCTCTTCAACCAGCTCTCCGGCTACGCCCCGAAATCCACTTTCAAGCGCCTCCTGGTCGCACCGCGCTCGGTGCGCTCCGGACTGATCGACAGGATCGAGACCGAGATCCGCAACGCCCGTGCCGGCATTCCGGCGCGTGTGCAGATCAAGGTGAATTCCATCGTGGACGAGTCCATCATCGATTCCCTCTACCGGGCTTCCCAGGCGGGCGTTCCGGTAGACGTCATCGTGCGCGGCATCTGCTCGCTCCGGCCGGGAGTTCCGGGCCTCAGCGAGAACATCACAGTCCGTTCCGTCCTGGGCCGCTTCTTGGAGCATTCACGGGTGTTCGCCTTCGCCAACGGCGGCGACCCCGTGGTGTACATCGGATCGGCCGATATGATGCACCGCAACCTGGACCGCCGGGTTGAGGCACTGGTCCAGCTGTCGGGAGGCGAGGACACCACGTACGTCCTGGACATGCTCCGCCGGTACATGGATCCCGAAACAGCAAGCTGGCACCTCGACAATCAGGGAATCTGGAACCGCCATCACCTCGACGAGGACGGCAGGGAACTTGACGACGTCCAGTCCTGGCTCCTGGCTTCCCGCTCCCGCCAGCGCGCAACTGCCCGGCGGTAGGAAACGGGTTTGAAGAGCGATTCACCGATAGCCGACCAGACCGATCACCCGGGCGAGCCGGTTGCCGTCACGGCGGCTGGCGCCTTGCCGTGGCGGATCAGGAAGGACCAGCTGGAAGTCCTGCTGATCCACCGGCCCCGGTACGACGACTGGTCCTGGCCGAAAGGCAAACTCGACGCCGGCGAAACGGTCCCCGAGTGCGCCGTCCGCGAGGTGGAGGAAGAGATCGGGCTCCAGGCACCCCTGGGGATTCCGCTGCCGCCCATCCACTACCACGTGGCCAGCGGGCTGAAGGTTGTGCACTACTGGGCCGTGGAAGTGAACGGCGCTCCGCTGCGGCCTGACGGCAAGGAGGTGGACAGCGTGATGTGGTGCACCCCGGAGAAGGCTGCTTCACTGCTGTCCAACCCCTCCGACATCGGGCCGCTCGAGTACCTGGCGGCGGCCCATGCCCGGATGGAACTGCACACCTGGCCCCTGGTGATCGTGCGCCATGCCAAGGCGAAGCCTAGGTCGTCGTGGACGAAGGCCGAAGGCGAGCGGCCGCTGGCAGCCACCGGCGTGCGCCAGGCCCAGGCCGTGCGGAGGCTGCTCCACGCCTGGAAGCCCCTTCGGGTGGTCAGCAGCCCCTGGCAGCGCTGCGTCGCCACGATCGCCCCGTACGCCAAGGCCACGGACGCAAAAGTGAAGCTGGTGGATGCGCTGACAGAGCACCGGCACGCACGCAATCCCAAGAAGACGGCCGCCACGATTGAGTCCCTGTTCGATAAGCAGCGCGCCGTAGTGTTGTGCACCCACCGGCCCGCACTGCCTACCGTCCTGAGCCAGCTGGGCGTCTACATGAACACCAGGCTGAAGGGCGTGCTTCCGGTGGCCGACCCGTACCTCGCCCCGGGGGAAATGATCATCTGCCACGTGGCGCACAGCAGCAAGAGCAAGATCGTGGCCGTGGAGCAGTTCAAGCCGTTCGACGACTGAAAGCTGCTGACCGTGCCGCCGCCCCGGGGGCCCCGCACCCCCAAGCTGTTCCCACTAGACTGGACGCGTGAACATCCCAACGCCCTATGAAGACCTTCTGCGCGATGTCATGGCAAACGGCACGCATAAATCCGACCGCACCGGTACCGGCACCAGCAGCGTCTTCGGACGCCAAATCCGCTTTGACCTGGGCGAGGGCTTCCCGCTCATCACCACGAAGCGCGTGCACTTCAAGTCCGTCGCCGTTGAGCTGCTGTGGTTCCTGCGCGGCGACACCAACGTGAAGTGGATGCAGGACCAGGGCGTGACCATCTGGAATGAATGGGCTGACGCCGACGGCGAACTCGGCCCGGTCTACGGCGTCCAGTGGCGCAGCTGGCCCACTCCCGACGGTGGCCACATCGACCAGATCACGGAGCTCGTCGAAAACCTGAAGGCCAACCCGGATTCCCGCCGGCACATCGTGTCGGCCTGGAACGTGGCCGAGCTGAAGGACATGGCGCTGCCGCCCTGCCACGCGTTCTTCCAGTTCTACGTCGCCGACGGCAAGCTGTCCTGCCAGCTGTACCAGCGGTCGGCGGACATGTTCCTGGGTGTCCCGTTCAACATCGCCTCCTATGCGCTGTTGACCTGCATGCTGGCCCAGCAGACCGGCCTGGAGCCCGGCGAATTCGTCTGGACCGGCGGCGATGTCCACATCTACGAAAACCACATGGACCAAGTCCTGAAACAGCTGGAGCGGGAGCCCTACGAGTATCCGCAGCTGAAAATCACGCGCAAGCCGGCCTCGATCTTCGATTACACGCTGGACGACTTTGAAGTGGTGGGATACCGCCACCACCCCACAATCAAGGCGCCGATCGCAGTATGAGTGCCGAAGAGACCATGGATCCCCAGACCTTCAGCGAGAACATCGCGGCAAACATGACCGGGATCGGGCTGGTTTGGGCACAAACTACAGCCGGGGTGATCGGCAACGCCGGCGATATGCCGTGGCACCTGCCCGAAGACCTGAAGCACTTCACCAAGGTGACCAGCGGACATCCCGTCATTATGGGCCGCAAGACCTGGCTGTCCTTCCCGGAGAAGTACCGCCCCCTCCCCAACCGGACCAATATCGTCATTACCCGGCAGGAAGACTGGGCCCGCACGCCCGAGGCGGAGGGCGCCGTCGTCGTCAAGTCCCTTGATGATGCCCTCCTCGAGTCGCAGTTTGCACCCGGCTTCGAGGCGGTCTGGATTGTGGGCGGCGGCGAGATCTTCGAGCAGTCCACGGAGATCGCCAATATTGCCGTAGTCACCACCATTGATATGGAGGCCGATGGCGACACGCACGCCCCCGAACTCAACGCGGCGTGGGTTCCGGAAGACTCAGTACCCAGCGAAGGCTGGCTGACCGCGGCCAACGGCACCCGCTACCGGTTCACACAGTGGAACCGGACGGAAGGTTAGACGAATGCAGATGCTCAGAAAACCCGAAACCCTGTTCGTGCTGGGCTACATGCTGCTGCCGCTGCTCGCCCTGCTGTCCGCGATCGTTGGGCTGACCATGATCCTTGGCGGCAACAAGATCGCGGGCATCATCGTCCTGGTTGTCGTAACCCAGGTATTTGCCTTCGGCGCCTTCTTTGCCCTGCGCGCCCGCAAGAGTGCCCTCCTTGAGGAGACCGACCCCCGGTAGCTCCGGGACCGCCGTCGGCTCTGGGCCGCCGACGGCGACCGGCGATGGGGAGCGCTGCCCATCGCGGCGGCGGCACACCGCCATTACAGTGTTGGCAGGACTCGGCAGCAACCGTTCAGACGCAGAACGTTCAGATTTTGGGGGATGGTGCCACAGTGGCAGGCAACTTGTGGGGCTCGGACGTTGCGCAGCTGCGCACGCTCGCTCAGCAGTTCGGAAAGGTGTCCGACAACCTGTTGCAGCAGTCTTCGCAGCTGACCAACCAGATCAACAACAACCCTTCGTGGAAGGGCAACGACGCGACGCAGTTCCGCTCGGACTGGAACGGCAGCCACCGGGCCCTCATCCAGAGAACAGCCCGCGCACTGAAGGAAGAATCCAGGAAACTGCTCGAAAACGCCAACGAGCAGGAGAAGGCCAGCAACGCCGGCGGCCCCGGTACCTTGGGCGGTCCGGGCTCGCTGGGTGGCCCGGCCGGCGGCGCGGGCGGGTTCTCCGTTGGCGGTGTGCTGCTCGGCGGATTTGGGATGCTGAAGGCGGGCATGACCATCCAAAAGTTCATCAAGGCCCCGCTCACCCTGGCCAAGCACGCCGGACAGTACGGCTGGGTTTTGAAGAATCAGCGCGCAGAGTTCATCAAGTCCTTCCTCCAAGGGAGCCACCGGATCGGCGGCCCCGGCTTTGCCGCTCACAGACTGCTTGGCAATCCAGCCCTGGATGATCTGCTTAAGGGATCTTCGGCTGCCAACCGCGGCATCGGCCTGATCGATAAGGCGACCGACATTGCTTCCCTGAAGAACCTGAATAAGTACGTCGGCCCGCTGGGCAGGTTCGAAGGGGTGTTCGCGGAAAAGCCCTGGCTCGGCGCGGGCACCAAGCTCGAGTGGCTCGGCAAGTCCGGCGTCGCGCGCACGCTGGGCTGGGCGGGCGTCGGCTTCAGTGCCTACGACTCCGTCAAGAGCTTTTCCGACGGCGACATCAAGGGAGGCCTTGTGGGGGCCGGAAAGACTGCCCTCGGCGTCGGCTGCTTTTTGCCGCCTCCGGCAGGAACCGTCTGCCAGGTCGCCAGCGTCGGAATCGCCGTCTATGAGAATTGGGACACCATCAGCAGCGTGGGCAAAAATGTTGGCGAGGGGATCGTCAACGCGGTGAAGGATCCCGGAAAGTTCGTCAGCGACACGAAGGATTCGGTTGTGGACGCGGGCAAGTCCGTAGGCAAGTTCTTCGGAATCGGCGACTAGGAGACGAATATGAGTGTTCAGGACGAAACCCAGCAGGAGCCCAGGCTCGGCATCGACGTCATCGGGTTCGGCGTGGGCGAGTTTGCCTACCTGCTCAACGTGTTTGAGGGGCCGGCCAGGGACCGTTCCGTCAGCGTTTTCCGCGCCGAGGAGGTCGTGGATGATGTGACGCTGTCCACGGCCGGGGCTTCCTCGCTGATGGCGCGGGATCTGGCCTCGGTGGATGAGGACGGTGACCTGGGAGTGACCGGCGTCGCGGCGGCTGTGGCTACCGCCCTCGGCAAGGCGACCACGTGGACCGAGATCTCGCTTCTGACCGGCGATGCCATGGACAACGTGGTGCTGCTGGAGGCACCCGGGGTGGCGCTGATGCTTCAGCCCCGGCTGCTGGGGACCTGGTTCGTTTTCGCCCAGGATCCCGCCATTACTTCCGCAGAGGCGACGCTTCGTGTCGTCCGCCGGCATGTCGAGCAGAACGACGGCGGTTCCGCCTACCTCGTTTTCAAGACGCTCGACGCCGAACGGCACCTGCTGATCCGGCGTGAAGGTGAGACCTGGACTACCGGCATCCCGGACTTCGACAAGGACGAGGTCGCCGAATCCCCGGGCCTGGACGACGCCGGGCTTCTGGCAGCGATTGAAGATGCCCGTGGCTAGGCGAAGTGAGGGAGTACCCCAGGAACCGGGCTACGTGCCGTCCAGCCCATCAGACGGCCAGCTGATCTACCGCAGGGCGGAGAATGGCGAGATGGTGGGCTACACGCCAGCCGAATACGGTGTTCGCAAAGACGACGGCGGCGGCTTGGTCAAGCCCGTGAACAGCTCCGGCGGCCTGCTCTTCCTCGCCATCCTCCTCACTGCCTGCCTGGGAGGCCTCATTTACGGCGTCGTCCAGATCGCCATCCAGGGTTCGTGGCACATTCTTGGCGAAATATGGTGGGTCTTTCCCGCCTGCCTCTTTCCCTTCACTTTCGCTTGGGCCAGCTATTTCAAGGAGCGACGGGCAGAGAAGCTTCGCAAGGCCCGCAATCTTGCCCGGCCGGTTGCGTAACGTCGCCATTCCGATCGCGGGCAGGGAGTGACGTAACCGACTGCGCCGTGCCGGTTCCGAAGTCTAAACTGAACGAATGACTACAGCAGCTACTCCGTCCGTTGGACTTGTCGGTTGGCGTGGCATGGTCGGTTCCGTCCTGATGCAGCGCATGCAGGATGAGGGCGACTTCGCCACCATCAACCCGGTGTTTTTTTCCACCTCGAACGCGGGAGGTGCCGCCCCCTCCTTCGCTGAAGGGGCAGGCAAGCTCGAGGACGCGTTCGACGTCGAGACGCTGGCCAAGCTGCCGATTATCGTCACCGCCCAGGGCGGGGACTACACCAAGCAGGTCCACGGCGAGCTGCGCAGCCGCGGCTGGGATGGCCTGTGGATCGACGCCGCGTCCACCCTGCGCATGAACGACGACTCGATCATCGTGCTGGACCCCATCAACCGCGACGTCATCGACAAGGGCCTCGTCAACGGCACCAAGGACTTCATCGGCGGCAACTGCACCGTGTCCTGCATGCTCATGGGCCTTGGCGGACTGTTCAAGAACGGCCTCGTCGAGTGGGGCACGTCCATGACCTACCAGGCGGCGTCCGGCGGCGGCGCCCGGCACATGCGCGAACTGCTCAGCCAGTTTGGCACGCTCAATGCCGAGGTCAGCACGGAACTTAACGACCCAGCGTCGGCCATTCTGGACATCGACCGCAAGGTGCTTGCCCACCAGCGCACAGGCGTCGACGCCACACAGTTCGGTGTGCCGCTGGCTGGGTCCCTGATCCCCTGGATTGACGCGGACCTGGGCAACGGCCAGTCCAAGGAAGAGTGGAAGGCCGGGGTGGAGACCAACAAGATCCTCGGTACCTCCGACGAGAACCACGTCATTATGGACGGACTGTGCATCCGGATCGGCGCCATGCGCTCCCACTCACAGGCGCTCACGCTCAAGCTGCGCGAAGACCTGTCCGTCGCCGAGATCGAGAAGCTGCTTGACGAGGACAACGAGTGGGCCAAGGTTGTGCCCAACAGCAAGGAAGCCTCGATGGCTGAGCTCACTCCGGTGGCAGCCTCGGGCACGTTGGACATTCCCGTGGGTCGCATCCGCAAGCTCGAGATGGGGCCGCAGTACATCAGCGCCTTCACCGTGGGCGACCAGCTTCTCTGGGGTGCGGCTGAGCCCCTGCGGCGCATGCTGAACATCGCCACCGGGACTCTTTAGCCACCCCCTCAGGCGGCCCTGCCCCGCACGAACGGACCCGCTCAGGGACCGCT
The DNA here is from genome assembly GCF_056406715.1 of Arthrobacter sp. P1_B11. Taxonomy (NCBI): domain Bacteria; kingdom Bacillati; phylum Actinomycetota; class Actinomycetes; order Micrococcales; family Micrococcaceae; genus Arthrobacter; species Arthrobacter sp. P1_B11. Next base: position 89,750 of record NZ_JBFTZQ010000013.1, on the reverse strand, counting down.
CATGCGGTGCGGGGCCGCCTTTGTGTGTCGGCCCTTGCCAGGGTGGCGAGCACCCGACGCCTCGGCTCGGCGGGTGCGTCCAGGTGCTGCCACTCATCCCGAACGAATCTCAATGATGTTGTCAACGGACTCCTGCGGGTCGGTTAGGGGCGGCCCCCTCTCGCTCGGCGTTCCCGAGTAGGGCTCGCGAGACTTCTTTTCGCTCATGGTTGTGTTCCTTCCAGGTGGGGCGGCGGCGGCCTGGCTGACCGGCCAGCTTCCCTCCTCCCCCGACGCTTCTATGTCTTGTCAAGCGGCTGGAAGGCGGGTGCGGGCCAGGTTGTTTCGCTGGTGGGTGGGGCGGCTTTGGTGACCGGCCAGCGTCCCCTCTCCCCCCGTTGTTTTGGCTGCTGGCGAAGCTTGCGGAGCTGTGGCCGACGGAGGCCTGTCTACCCGCAGGGCAAGGGGCGGGAAATTCCCGGAGGAAATCAGCGACGAAGGAGCGCCGCAGGGAAATTCGTGCACCGCGGGCCCCGACGAAGGAGGGGCTAGAAGGGCCGGAGCGGACACGTACAATCCGAAGGACAGCAGCCAAAACTGAAAAGTGCTTCACAGCCCGAGCGGAGCGAGGCCCTTTTCAGCGTTTTAAAGGGCTGAGGCCGGCCCCTTGGGGCCGGCCTCAGTTTTTCCCTCAGCAAAAGGAAAACCAGTGCTGCAGCGTCATTGCTGCATCAAGTTATAGGTCCAGCGGGGATTTCTCCCAAGAGATATCAGCGATGGGGGCGCCTGGCTGCGGCATGGTCAACATCGAGAGCTCGAGGATGTCCTGGGCATGGGTCGCATCGGCGGGTGCGGCGTCATCATCCGTGAGGATGTACTCGTGGCTCATGTGCTGCCCCCAGGCTCTTAGTGGATCGTGTTCCTTTTCCACTGTAGCCCGGCGTCCGGCCGTTTCCGGCTTCTGGGGCTGCGCCCGCGGCAGCGTGATCGGCGGCCGGAGGAGCGCATGCGGGGGAGGCCGCCACCGCACCCAAGGGGCCGGAGCCGTTACCGGCCCGGCCCCCACCCATCTAGCGGTGCCGCTTGTAGGCGGTGTCCTGGTTCTTGGCGACGGGGGCGATGGTTCCCCGGCTCACCAGCTGGTCCATCAGTTCCGCGAGCCGGTAACCCGGTGTGTCAGCCAGAGCCAGTTTGAAGTGGTCTCCAGCTACTGACGACTGGCCTTTGAGGTACGCCAGCCACCCGATCAAGGTCAGCAGGGGCGCCCGGTAGCCTTCCGGCGCGGCGTCGAGGAGGTCCCGGACGGTTTCCTGCGCCCGGTCCACGCGGTTCCAGTCCGGGGCGATACCCTCCCCCACGAGCAGATTCCCGCTTCCTTCGGCGTCCGGCAGCTCCGGGTCGATCACGTTGCAAAACAACGTGTCCCGCAGGTCCGGGCGCTGGAAGCACGCCAGCAGCTCCACCGCCGTTTCCGGATCCATCCAACCGCCACGGGTCAGGGCCGCTGCCCACAGTTCCCGGCCCGGACGCAGCTCCGCGCCGAGCACTCCCGGGAGCGCGTGACGGATCTGCTCCTCCCTGTCTGCCGGGCCTGCGAACGGTGCGTAGCTGGTGCCGGGCGTCTTTTGGTAGCTGCTGCCACGGAACACCAGTTCCGCGTTCAATTGCCCGTCCGTGATGGATTCCAGCGATTCGGGCGGGCAGCACCCGGCGTCACTGTCGCACAGCAGGTTTTGCCAGTGCGACGGGGTGACCAGCCACGCGTCCCGCAGCGCGGTACCTGCGCTGTCCAGCGCCTCAATGACGGCCTCGACGTGGTCGTGGAAGGGGCGGGGCTGCCCGAGCGCGGGAGTGCTGGCCGTGTAAATGGCCAGCAGCACCGCCGTGGCCTGAGTGTCCAGTGCGACGTAGTCCACCATGGAGCGGGCGAAACCGGCGGGTTCCGCGAACGCGGGGGCGTCGACGCGGAGTGTCGCGCCCAGCGTCTTGCCCCGCATGGTCAGGAACACAAAGGATTCCCGCGGCACGAACCCGAGGGAGTGCGGGATGAAACCGAGGATGTCGGCGGGGCTGGAGATGCGGATTGCGTCGTTCATGTTGAAAGTCCTTTGCTGAGGAATAGGTGGGTGGGGCGGCTTTGGTGACCGGCCAGCGTCCCCTCTCCCCCCGTTGTTTTGGCTGCTGGCGAAGCTTGCGGAGCTGTGGCCGACGGAGGCCTGTCTACCCGCAGGGCAAGGGGCGGGAAATTCCCGGAGGAAATCAGCGACGAAGGAGCGCCGCAGGGAAATTCGTGCACCGCGGGCGCCGACGAAGGAGGGGCTAGAAGGGCCGGAGCGGACACGTACAATCCGAAGGACAGCAGCCAAAACGTCGTAGACAGAACAGGGCCAGGGGCGGCGGAGCCCTGCGGAGCCGGCACTGGACCCACAGTCGGCCGCGTCAGCGGACGCCCTTTTCCTGGTGAGCCCTGCGAACCCCCTGCCAGTACCCCGGGTCTTCTTTCGGCGTCCCTGGCATCGGCGGCCGCATGCCCCCGGGGCGCCGGCACTGAGTGTGCGAATGGCGGTCCGCCGCAGCCGACCCACCGCCAAGCCGGCCACGACGGCGGACCGCCAGCGGTGACCGCCCCGGCAACGGGACGGCCACCTGAAAGGACTAGTCTGCGAGGAGTTCGGCCACTTCGGCCGCATCGGAGACCAGCACCGCCGCGCCTTCATTCAGGAGCCGGTGGCATCCTGCCGAGTTGGCGCTGTGCACGCTCCCGGGGACGGCCGCGACATGCCGGGCAATGGTTTCGGCGTGGTGTGCGGTGTTCAGCGCCCCTGAGCGCCAGCGGGCTTCCACGACACAGGTCACCCCGGCGAGGGCGGCGATGATGCGGTTTCTCTGCAGGAACCTGTGCCGGGTCGGGGCGGAACCGGGCGGGAGCTCGGAGAGCGTCAGGCCGTTGCTGCGAATCGCGGCCGCGAGGTCTGCGTTACCGGACGGGTAGTCACGGTCAAGGCCTCCGGCCAGTACCGCAAGGGTCGCCGGTCCTTGTCCCTGGCTCCCGGCCAACGCGGCCCGGTGTGCGTGCGCATCGATGCCATAGGCCAGCCCTGAGATGACGCAGATTCCACGTTGGGCCAACCCGTATGCCATATCCCCTGTAACCGAGGCGCCGTAGCTGGTCGAGTCCCGGGAACCGGTCAGGGCTACGCATCGGGAAGGTGCCGGGATGCCGTTGTCGATGTTGCCCCGGTACCACAGCCCGTACGGGGCGTCGGGCAGATCGTCCAAGCCTTCCGGCCAGTGTTCATCCCCCGGGATGAGGAAGCCGCCGCCCAGGCGTTCGATGGTGGCCAGGTCCTTCTCCGCGTCGACCTCCGGAACCCGCGGAGCCCAGCGCTTCAACGCCTCTGACAGTTCTTCGACCGTGGCCTCCGGAATGGCGTGTACGGGCTGCGCACCGGTGGCAAGCCTCAACGCGGCGTACGCGCCGAGCCTACCCACGAGGGCCCGACCGACACGGTCGCCGGGTTCGAAGAGTCGGGTCAGGGCTGCGCGTGCAATGCGATCATTCATGGTTTCTCTCGTCCTTTGCTGAGGATCCGGTGCGTGGGGCGGCTTTGGTGACCGGCCAGCTTTCCCTCTCCCCCGGTTGTTTTTGCCTGCTGGCGGAGCAGCGCGTAGCTGTGCCCGTCGGAGCCGGGGCAACCCGAAGGGCAAGCAGTGGATGGGTTGTGGGAGGAAATAAGCGAAGCGCCGACACAAGGCATCAGCTGCGCAGCCGTCCGCAGGACGGTTGAACCGGTGGAGCGGGCACGTACGATCCGGAGGACAGCAGCAAAAACAGAAAAACGCTTCTACAGCCCGAGCGAAGCGAGGTCCGTGCAGTAGACCTGGGCGCTAGCTAAGCGAGGCCGGAAAGCGGAGTCTTCAGACAGCGCGTGGATTCCGGGCTACGTTGTGGTGCTCTCGCGTGCAGCACGGGCTTGCTGGTGGCGGTAGAGCGTTGCGCGGCTCCAGCCAACGAGACGCGCGGCGTCCTCGGCGGTGCGCCCCTTGGCGCGGGCGTCCAGGGCGATCGCGAGTTTGTCTGCGATGACGGTCGGGTCCGACAGCGGCCGGCCGAAGCGTGTGCCGTTTTGTCGTGCTGCGGAGATGCCGGCATTGACCCGCTCGATGATGAGCTCGCGCTCATACTCGGCAAGGGTGGCGAGCATGTTCAACATCAGCCGGCCGGTCGAGGTTGCCGGGTCGATGCCATCAGCGATGGACCGCACGTGGACACCGCGGCCGCGCAGCAGGGCCACCGTGTTCAGCACGTCGATCAGCGACCGGCCCAAGCGGTCGACACGCCACACAACAACGGTGTCGCCTTCCTCGGCATACTCGAGGAGCCTTTTCATACCGGGCCGCTCGATCGCCGTCTTGCTACCGGAAGTCACATCGGCAAAGACGTCACGTTTCTGCACACCAGCGGCAACCAGCGCGCCCAGCTGGAGCTGGGCATCCTGGCCTGAAGTACTCACGCGGGTATAACCCAGTAGCCTCACAAAGCAATTCTGACTCGAAAAGCCACCAACGTGCCCCCAGCGAGACGACTTTCAGTGAGACGACTTTACGAGACGCGGACAGCCCGGTGTTTCCGCCCACTTGACTGGGCTCCAGATGAGCCCGATGGCATGTCTCGAAAAGCTGTTGTTTTTCAAGACGCGAGGCGACGCCGCTCACCTGTCTCATAACTAAGGATGGGTACTCGATTTTTGCTTCGAGGTTATGAGACATAGTTACGGGAATCGCCCTTGCCATCGCGCGTCCAAGTTTTCGTAAAAAATCTGCGACTGTGCAGGTCAGACGTCCATTCCCTCGGTGAGGCGTCTCGTTTCCCAAGGGTTTCGAGACATAAGCCTTGCTCCAGTTCGCGGACCTTCTCCGGGCGACTAATCGGGCAGGGCATAAGGGGCACTCCGAGACCCGCGCTCATCTCGGGGCGACAACGCGAGCCGATGCGCCCTTACCTCGACCGGCTTACGGGACGTTATGCGGACAGGCCTCTTTCGGACGTTTTTTAACGCCTCGGGGGCTCGCGATCTTTGACCGGACGGACATCTAGAATCGGACTACGGTGATCCGACTGGGGCTCAGCTAGTGCAGGGCAAGAAGCTGCGGCGTAATTGTTTAGTTGTATGATTCAGGGCGGCTTCATACTCGACGCGGTCGAACACCAGCGATACTACTTCTGAACTTTTCCAGAACTCGAGGAAGTTTGCCTGCTGGCATACGCCAGGATCAATAGCGCAGAGATGACGGCCGCAATGGCTCGCAGGATATTTCCAATAACTTCTCCCGCTGGCAGCAACCAAATGGCCAATAGCGACAAACCAAAGGATGCTGCAAAGACGAGAACGCAGGCCAAGATCAGGCGCCAAATGGAATCAATCGGCTTCATGAACCGGCTGATCATGTCGTCAGCATGGGTGGGATTAAAGGCTGCGGTTCGTTGGGAAAGCATGGGTTGCCCGGCTGCGGTTCGGACTTCATTCAGCAGGTCGGTGAGTCTGCGGTTGAGGTTGTCTTCTCCCCAGAAGAGCTTTTTGGTGACGTACCACCCGAGGCGGTCGTAGGCGGAAGAAATGACCCTGGTTCCTTCCTCATCCGAGCTGACCACCACTTCGAGTCCGACAGGAAAACGTCTGAAGCCCAAGAGGGTGCCCAAAAGACGAAATAGAGTGTCTGATCCGGCGCGGACTTCAATACCGTTCTGAGTTTGATTCGGCCGCAGTCCAACGGCACCTAGGTGATTGGCTATGCGGCCAGATAGAAGATTGGCGTCTTCAGCGACCGTGAAGCTGTCTTCCATCGTGTAGTTCTTCATCGGCCCGCCCCAGCATAGTTTGAAGTGAGGAACTGCCGTGCTTGGCGCAGCTCAATATCAGTATGGTCCGTGGGTTTGAAGCTGCGTACTGATCAGCGCCCTGCATTCGCTGATGGTTCCCCGCTCGCGCCGCAACCATCCCGCTATGGGTTCCCGCAGGAGAATGGACTAGACCTAACGACTTGTGCCGTGAAGGGTTCCTCGAACCGTATAGCGGAGCCGCTGGCAGACGTTGGGGCAGCAAACCCTCGCTATTTAATAATCCTCCGCGACTACTTGCTCGCTTGCTGCCACTTGAGCGGTCTCGAGCACGGGTTGCTGGAGTACGTCGTCGATGCACTCTGCAGATCCGCCTACATACGCGCTGCGTGCATAGATGTCGTTGCCGACTGCCCAGGAACTGTCCTCGGGGATCCACCAGAGAGGCATGTCCGTGCCGCGAGCCGCTGCAACTGCGCCCACGTCTGCAAGCGAACCATGCCGCACGTGCATTTGCCTGCCGTAGGTGCCAAGGATAGTGCCCGAACCACGGTAGGCATCGTTCAGGTCGGCGTAACCCTCCCACGCAAGAAAATAGACAGAATCTGGAGTCTGGGTGTGTTCACCCAGCATGGAGGCCAACGCGGTCGCTACGTCCAGGTCAATACCGCCCATTATTGGGTCCACGCGGGGCAGTTCGGAGGGTCCGGGCTGCATGGCTACATCCCACCATTGCGTCCGACCGGTAATCGTGGCGGTCGTTCCAGCCACTTCTGTCCACCTCCTGGAGACTCCGGGGGCGCGGGCAGGGTTGAAGACCCGGCAAAATGCCGGAAAGTCCAATGGAAAGAACTCAGACACAGTGAGTTCCGTTCTAGCATTTCCACCGCGCATTTCAGAAAGCCAGGAAGGGAGAGTTGATCGCGCCGGCGTCTTCATTCCCACATGGTAGTCCTACGGTCCTAAGTCGAATGGCAGGAGTTGTCATGGCATAGGACGAGACCTTGTCCCGATCAGCGTTTCTTCTGCAATCTCAACTGGACGCAATGCCCTGTGACTTCCGTCGTGCAAGAATCGCCGCATGGGTGAGGATGAGCGGGAGACCAGGCAAGAATTGATGATCCTCGATGCCCTGGTACAGGCGATGGATCGGCGTGACGAGGTCTTCCAGATGATTGAGGATTCAGAGGACAGGGACGAAGCAATGCGACGGGTGGGTCAGCTGTTGGGTGTGGGAGAGTTGGGCAGCCGGGCAGTCCTCGACCTGCAGGCTAGAAGATTCACCCGAGACCAGCGTCAGGCCATCGCTTCCCGTGCAGAAGAACTTAGATCAAAGTTGCCTAATGGCCGCTGAGGACTTCCTGTTCTCCGTCGATCATTAGTTCCTCGTCCCCGATAGAGGTGCTGCGGCTCAGCGATCCGGCTTCCGCCCCCTTTGGAGTAGACCAAGGAAAGTGGCCCGGTTGAGGTTCCCTATTTCGGGCCTCCACACGTGTTTCCTCCTGAAGGGGACCATCGGGCGGACTGTACCTATTTCCGGCTGTACGGTTCCACGCCGTGATCCAACTGCACCCACAGGCGGTCACGCGCTGGTCCGGTAACAGCGGCTGCGTCGAAAGTTGCTTCCAGCCCGTCTCGAGGATCGGTGGTGACAAAGTGCCCGCGTCGCAGTTCCTCAGCGACAGGCCATTCAGGACCGTAGTCCTCTTCCAGGTAATCGTGCTCACCACCCAGCCAGTGCACCTGCGACCACATTCGCTCCTCCTTGAGCCAGAAGAAGGGGAACCCTCGCATGGGAGCAACCCCGGTGGTCACCCACCCCATGGCCTCGCCATTCAAGGACAGCTCCCACACAGCATCCCGAAACACGTCTAGGCGCGGGTCCTGCGGCCAATCCGCTTCGTCGAACCACTTGTTCAGCCATCCCATGAATCAGTTGTACCAGCCCCCAACGATCCCGAGCGGCAGCTCATCATGGACTAGACCTACTGAGCTGTGCCGTGAAGGGTTCCTTTGCCGTGCGTCTCCGTTAGCTGCGGGCAATACGCGATCCGGGCGGGTTACTTCGAAGCGCCCTCTAGCGCCCGGTAATGAGGCCGTAAATGGTGAATCCGGCCCCAAGGAGAATCCAGGAAGCGGCGATCAAACGTACTCGTGGGATCTCGCGTTCCGTCCGCCACGCTACGTCCACGCTTGAGGAGAACCATGTCCGTATGATCCCGGCGCTCCTTGCCAGCGGCCGCGATATTGCCACGACGAACAGCCCGGTGCCAACGAGAACCAAACCGAACAACGTTGCTGGTGCCATTCTGCATCTCCTGACTTTTCAGAGCTGCTTTCGTGGCCACCAGCGTAGCCCTCTATCTGACGGACTGTGACGGCGTCGCCGCAAGCGGTCAGCTCGGCTAGTCCCCTGCTCCGTTCAGCGTTCCGTTGAAGGACCAGGACAAGTCCGGTGATCTATCACTCTGACGCTGGTGTTCCTAGTCAGCCCAGCGTTCCCAGTAGTCATCGGCGGCCTGTAAGAATCGTCGTGGACGGATTCGAGCTCCGACGATGGGAAGGCTTTGCGGTCTGCCAAGGAAACCGGAAGCGTTGTTACCCGCAATGAGGCTAACCGTTAAGAGAAATCCAAGGGCGAGTACGGGTGCGAAACTCAGCAGCGTGAGAACTAGACCGTAGCGAAGCCCCGGTGCTTTCCGGCGCCGAGTCTGCAGCCGGAAGCCGCCAAGTTGGCTTCCCAAAGTGGTTCCGCGAGCGTATAGCGCCCAGTTCACTATCAGGGCCAAAAGCACCACCGCAAGGGCAAGCGAGCCTTGGTGGGCGGGCAGGAGAAAGAACACTGAAACCGCAGGTCCCCACACCAGGAGCGAATCAACGATAAGCGCGAACAAAAGTGAAGGCCAGTCCACAATCACAGGCTCAGGGATTTCCACACAGTGATTCTGTCATGCGGCCTTGCCGTCACCGCCAATAAACGGACGGAGAGCACTAACGCATGCCGAAAAGTGCCACTGAGGGTTGCGATCCGGTCGCCTAGGTGGTTGGCCTCAGCCGGGATCGGACCACGACAATCCCCGGACCGTAGCGCTTATCCATTGCCCTCTGCAGCGATCCGTCGTCGTAGGGAACGTACCTGAAGAGGTAGCCGTTTTCGACCTGTGTATCTGCCGCGGGTCGCTCCGTCTCCCATATCTCGCGTTGAATTTGTTGCAGACGGGCTTTGCTCGCGGTGCCAGGGTTGCGTGGATCCTGTCGAGGATCCGGTTCCCCCCAGGATTCATTTGACGCGATTTTTCGTGGGGGTCTTGTGACAGTGAAGCTGGTTCCGTCCCAGGTCCCGTGGACCACGAAGTCTCCGTAGGTCACGTTGCCCACTGTCTCTTCGCCCTCCGCTTTTGACCAGTCCCAGCCGCGGAGTGGCGGCCCGCTGCATAAGGGTGGATCGGAGGTGGCGATGCCGCCCATACAGAATATGGGCAGTTCGTTTCCCTCCTGACGCACGAATCCGCGGCCAACGAGCTCGCCAGGCACGGCCGTTGCGGACGGCCGCCCTGTGGGGTGTGGCGGCAGTTCGCCGGAAGGTGGCGGGGAGGAGGTACACGCTGAAAGCGCAGCCAGGAGAGCAACAATGATTACACAACCAGCAAGCCTTGGACTCATAGGAAAAGTATGATCCCGGCGACGGCCATTCAAGATCGTTAAAGCAAATTCAACAGATAGTATCTCGCGGATGAGGAGGTCGTACCCGCACTGGATTCAATTTCAAGGTCAGAGGCTTGGCCTCGTGTGGCAAAAAACACGACGAGGCTGGCGATGAAGGCGATACCGATTGTGTTCTCGTCTCTAAGGGCCAGATCGTGTCGGCCCGCACTCAAAAGGACTTTTTGGGGCTGGCCCGGCAACACAACCTCATCTTGGAAGCAGGCAACGAGGAACCTCAGAACCTGGACGGGATCGAAGAACTTCTCCAGTTGCCGGCATGAGATGACATCTGCGCGCAGCTGCTGAATGCGTGGAACCTCCTCGGTGACATCGCACGCAGCGTGAATGCATCACTTGATGACCGCGGACCAGAGGCGGACAAGTCCTACGACAAGCTCTTCTACGGCAATAACCTCCCCAGCATCACTCCCCCGGGTGAGCACTACAGCCCGTATTTCGATGACCACGAGCAGCGTGTTATTACCGAGGTCCTAGAGCGTAGGCGGGTGATCTTGACCAGCCGTCTTGACCGTCGAGCGACTACGTCTGGATCATGATCCGGCCAAGTGGCTAGTTGGTGCATTCGCTCCATTGGCGCTTTCTGCTGGCAGGACCGTTGCGCCCGGGGGACTAGCTTGGATTGGTGTAGTCCATCGGACCCATTCCGGTTGCCGTTAGCCCGTGGGCGTGACAGGTAAGCTCCCTGCCAGAGTTGCAAAGAACCTCGACTCGAAGGAAACAAAGTAACCGGCAAGCACTTTGCCGAGGTCATTTGGAGGGTGTGGGCGTCGGATTCTGCATTGTTCCGTGGTCGGCAAGGTGCAGCAGCTCTCGCTCGCCCAGCGGCTTAGCCAGCGTAATGGTGCTCACGGGTGTTTTCAGGACTGCGTTACAAGGCGTCGCATATGCGTTCTGATAGAGGGGAACAACGGCGACCGCGGTGGAAGTTTCGGCAGTGAGGATTCCCCTGGCAATGTCGCACGGTCCGCCTTGTGAGTACTGGATGACCAGCTTCGTGCGGCCGTCGTTAATGTCCATCAACCGCCAGTCCCCGATAGTGTCGGTGCCCTCATCATAGGACGTGGCGACCAGCGGTTCCGTTGGCTTGATCCCAGCCAGACCCACTGGCCGAAGAGGGTCCCGAGTTCCCTGGTTTCAAAGGTTGGCCGGGATATTTCCCGGCAGCGCACTTCCCGACGTGGACGGAGAGGGCGGCTCCGCAGTACACCCTGCAGCAGTCAGCGCCATCACGGCGCCCACCGCCGTTACCGCCAGCTTTCTCACTAGCCGCGAGAGCATGCCCATGCCCTGAAGCTATCCCCAGAAGCAGCTACTGTCTACGCTCCCAGGCGTTTCGGAACGTGCCCCCTGGTTAGCGTTCGGCTGTGGTCTAGAATCCGCCAAAGCCGACGAAGACAGACAGGAACAGGGCGCAAAAGAGCCAAAGGAACGCCAAGCCACCAAAGAAGAGGCTTCCCCACCAAGGGTCTTGTTTAAAGACGAGCCGCGGCTTTGCGCACAGGAATATCAAAGCTAGGAACGGAGCAAAGAGCACCGTTGCAGTCGTCACTCTGAATTCCTGAGACCAAGCGGGAACCGCAAGATCCGCAGACTATTTGATCTTTATCGCAAACCAAGCACCTACAAGGCCGGCGAACAGCAGGCTGGCCGTCGTTGCAAAGGTTTTCGCGACAACTGCTCTTACCGCCATTGCGCTTCCCCTAACGTCATATCCAAACACTGCCGGCGGAAACACCTCCAACTACTTGCCGGTCTCGGCACAGTGCGGAATATGCACCATTCAGCGTTCCCGAAGGGGAAGCATGGACTAGAACTAGCGACTTGTGCCGTGAGGCGTTCGCGTGCGGGCTGCATTGGCAGCCCCCGCAGTGGATTTTCCTGCTCCCTTCACTCCTCCGGGAACTGGCGGACAATGTCGGTGGGAAAGGCGTTCAGCAGTTTACATCTGAGTTTCTTGCTATCTTTCCAGTCATCGGTGTGGACCTCGGTGCTTCTTCCGCGCCCATCCATCAGGCAGATGCAGCCGCAGCTGCGGTCACCGACGAGGATGACGTCGGCCAGATTTATCGACTTCGTTTTGCCTGATTCGAGCTTCAGCAGGTGGGTTTTTGTGAGCGTTAAGGCTGCCTTAGACGTCTTGCTTCGCCATTTCCGCTGCCCGTCGGGGGACTCTCGCGGCTTTAGGTCGTCTGTTCCGTTGTGGCACTGCCAGATGTCATACGGGTCCAAGGTCAGTTCCAGTGCGGCCGCGTCGGCTTTGCGGACCTTGGTGTTCTCGTCGACGGCAACGATGAGTGATTTCAGGGATGCCGTCAGGACGGCCCTTAACTCAGCTCCAGTTATTGAGGCGGCGTCGTCGAGTAGTGCCTGCCTCGTTGGGGTGGACCGTCCGACAAGGTCGTTGACTGCCATCTGAGTGAGGTAATCGGAAGCGACGGTATCGTCCCAGGTGAACAATGCTTGGAGCGCGTGGTGGGCGGCCTGAAGCGCGTCGTCGGTGAAGCCCCCAGCGGCCACGTCACGGACAGCAGCGACGCTGGCCCGCAAAGTTGCGGCCGTGTTGGCCGCGGCCGGGTCGAGGATGAGGTCGAGCTGGCAGCAGTCATCATCGAGCCGCGTTGTGAGAATCAGGACCGAGTAGATGAGGCCGCTGGGGTGCCGAAGCCGTGCGAGCAGCTCATATCTCAGTGCCTCTCCAAGGAATGATGCATTCGTCGACGGGACCAAGAAGGACAGCGCCACTCCGCTCTTCTGCGACCTGATCAGGGTTGGCGTTGTGATGACGGGTGCGGGCTGGTGCCGGGTGACCGGGGTACCCTGCGGAAGACGAATTTCCAGGGAGCCGGGTACGGGTCCGGTGAAGGCGAGGGCCGCGTTCTCTGCCGTGAACCATCGCTGGGCCCATTCGATCGCTTCGGCCCGGCTGATGCTTGTGATCGTCGGGGAGCCAAAGTGCCCGGCACCCTGCCCGTTCGTTCCGAACCGGCACGTCAGCAAGCCGCTGGACACTGTACTGAATCCTTGCGGGTTTTCCGCTTCCATGATCGATTTTTCCAGCGCGAGATCTTCCTCGCTCACATCCGTAAAACCTGAAAAAGCAGCGGCGATAGCATTGAGATAGCCGGCAACGGCATCGGCGTCGCCACAGGCGTAGAACTCAACCGAATCCATCTGCACCGCTCCGCCATGCCACAAAGTCACCGGCTGCACCATACGGAGAACGGCATGCTCGACCAAATGAGTAATGCCAGCCAGCGTCACTGGTTCATCGCGGAACCCAACTCCAAACATAAGCGATCCGGTGAAGATGCCGCCTCGGTCCACCGAATACGACGGAATGCCTTTGTGCGAACCCTTCCTCACCAACTGCCTCATGAGTCACAGTCTCCCAGACACGACCACGAGACCGGATCAATGAGCAAAACGAGAGACTTGGCTGTCTGGAGACCGCGTAGGGCAATCCGTCCCATATGGGGTTCCCCTACCGCATTCCCGAGCAACGCGGTCAGCAACCAGGACTCCATCTGCTACTGCCACTTAGTCGTCGGACCCCGATCGAAGTTGATCTTGGGTTAGCAGTCGACCGGGATGCTTTTCAAAACTATGCTCGAGCCAAGAAAACCAGGGTGTCCCAGAAGGAGCGGGCTGGTTAATTGCCTGTCCTTGCCAGCAGCATATTCTTCAACTCACGCGAGACCGGTCAGGAACACAAAATGAGCATATTCGGGGAAAAGAAACGTTTGCGGGGGTTCCTGATTATTGTCGTCTCGGTCGTCGGCTGGGGCCTGGTCGGTTACCTGGTGGGGGGCTGGCAGCAAGTGCTCTTTTTCGGGCTGGTGATCGGCGGCCTCTTCGCGGCCTTCGGCCTATTCATGGCTTTCGCGGGAACCAGGACGACAAAGTGAGGTTCGAATACGTACTTCCCTGAGGCCGTCGATGGTTGCCTCGCTTCGAGCTCCGATCCGTTGATGACAACGCCCCGTTCCGGATTCATCCTGCGAGAGGTTATGTCTGTTGCGTTGAGCGTTCCTCGGAGGCACCAAGACTGAGCGATCACCGATTGTGACTATTAGGCTGATGCCATGGATTTCTCCTTTGAGTACACCTACGACAGCCAGTACTTCCCGGAGCAGCCAAAGGAACTTCACGAGAAGATCGCCACAACGGGCACTCATCACGAGAAGTGGGATCTGACCGGCCGCGACGACCTGTCGCCAGAAGTCATTGCCATCCTGGCCCAGGACTCTGACCCAAGCATCAGAGAGAGCATTGCCACCAACCATCTGACCCCGACCAACGTACTGGCCTCGCTTGTCAGTCAGCACCCCGATCAAATTCCGGCCGCCTCGATACATGAGAACGCCCCTGCCACACTCAAGGACCTGGCTCCGATTCTCTGGCAGACAGACGGGTCAATCTACCAGTACCTCAAGGACAAGAAAGCGACGGAGGACGAATCCACCCGGTTCCGGAAACAGCGTGATCGCTTACTCCGTCAACACGGGAACCGACTGAAGAAGGCCCAGAAAGGGTTGTCGCCGGAAGAGTGGCCTGACATCGATCAGCCGCGCACGCCTCTGGTGGGCGAGGTGTGGAGGTCCATACGTCCTGACGGCGACGAGCCGTCATCGCCATACAGCCAAGAGTTCCTGCAGGCCGCCGCCTACTATTGGGACCGCTGGTCCCGGTCCGTTGGGTCAGAGAGATAAACCTGAGAGTGCCCGGTCAATTGTGAAATGGAACCCTGCGGGTCGGCGGGTCAGCCCTCCGACGCGCAATCGGGTCGACCGGGAACTACTCCGGTTCATCTGACCGCCTGTCTCGAAACCTAAGTGTCTCGAAACGCTAGGGTTTCGAGACAATTTCTGGCTGGTCCCAAGGGAGCGCGACAAACCACTCCTCGCCAAGCTAGGTATGGCCCCGCCCGTGAACCGATCCCTCTCTGCACCAATGCCCAACGCCACGGTCTGGTCCCTATTACTCGCCCGTACCTCTGAACGCTCCTGGACGCCTGCAAGTTGCGGACAGCGCGGCCGAGATCTTGACGTCATACTTGCATTTTGCAAGTATGAGCCGCATGAGCCTTTTCATCACCTGCCCGGTCGAGAGCGTCGAGCGTGCGACCGCCTTCTACACCGCCCTGGGCTGGACCCTCAACCCAGAAATGTCCGATCACAACGTGTCATGTTTCGCGATCGCGCCCGAGCAGTACGTCATGCTCGGCAGCCGTGAGATGTATGCGAGCGTCGGTGGCGCCGAGGAGCTGGTCGGCGGACCAGAGACGCCCTCGAAGGTCACGGTCTCGTTCGACCTCGGCAGCCGTCAGGCGGTCGATGAGCTCGTCGAGCGCGCCGGTGCCGCCGGCGGGCGGATCGGTGACATCGACGACTACCCCTTCATGTACCAGCGCCAGTTCGACGACCCTGACGGCTACCACTACTCGCCGTTTTGGATGAAACCGGATGCCGATCCGACCGAGTGAGCGACCTCGCCGCGGCCCTCGATATCGTTGGAGCACGGTGGGCCCTGCTCATCGTGGAGCGGCTGCTCGACGGGCCGCAGCGCTACGGCGATCTGCAGCGCGACCTCGGAGTGCCGACGAACATTCTCGCCACCCGCCTGCGCGAGCTCGAAGCGGCCGGGGTACTGTCCCGCCTGCCCCTCCGGCACAACACCCGGGCATACGCGCTGACCGATCGCGGGCTTGCCTTGCGTGAGGCAATCATCGCGCTAAGACGCTGGGGCAGCGAAGAGGCCTAGGCGTGGCGCGGAATCGCGATACGCTCCGACGAGTTGGCGGGGCTCCGCCCCGCCAACACGTGGGCGGGCTGGATCCATGGAGGCGTAAAGGGTGTTGAGCTGGCGATAGAGGGTTCGGGCAAGGTAGCGCTTGAGGGATCTGCGGATTTCGCGGTAGCTCCGGCCTTCTTGGGTGCGTTTGGCGACGTACTCCCGAGTTCCGGGGTCGTGGATCATCCGGGTCATGGTGATGGTGTGCAAGGCTCGGTTGAGGCGCCTGTCACCGCCCCTGTTGAGCCTGTGCCGGACCGTGTTACCGCTTGAAGCTGGCAAGGGATTCACCCCTGCCAGTGATGCGAAGGCAGCTTCGCTGCGAACCCTTCCTGGATGCGACCAAGCTGTCAGGACAGTGGCGACCGTGACAGCCCCGGCGCCCACGATTTCCAACAGTGGCGCGGCGGGGCTTTGCTGGATCAGCTCTGTCATGCGCTTCTGGTTCGCAGTCAGCTGGGCGGTCACTTCGAGAACGCGGCGCGCCAACCGAACCGCTTCCTCGCGCGCGATCGACAGTTCGATCTGCTCCTGCCGTTCCCGCCATCTGGTGATCGTGGCGATCTGGGCGGGAACCAGCGGTTTACGAGCGTCGATTCCAAGATCGTGTGCCCGGAGTAAGGCGATGAGTGCATTTACATTCATTGTTCGTTCCCGCGTCAGCTGATCCCGTGCGGTGCTCAGGATCCTGAGTCCGGCACGGGTTCCTTCATCCCGGCGCGGGGCTCGGAGCTGGGACTCCTCCAAGCCCAGGACAGCGGCTCCGATGGCCGTGGCGTCCAATGGGTCCGATTTGCCCAGCCCCCGACGGCCTCGGGCGTTCATACGTGGAGCTTCGGCGACATCGTAACCGGCGTCCGTTACTGCCCTGGCCAGACGGGCCCCATACGAGCCGATACCCTCAACAGCCCACAGACACCCCATATCGCCGTCCGTCCGTCGGCCTACCCAGGCAAGTGCGCGTGAAATCCCTGCCGAGGTGGTCGGGAACTGCTCGCACGCGACCTGTCGCTTAGTGCTGGCCTCGATGATGGCGTAAGTGTGAGTGCGGGCGTGACAGTCCACGCCGATGACGAACGGGCGGGTCTGCGCAACGATAGACAACGCGGCCACCCTCCTTCCTTTCGAACGGGCAAGACTGGTCGCAGCACGACCGGCGCCGGACCTGGGAAGAGTCACTCCGAGGCAAAACTGTGATGAGCCACAACCTCAGAGGCTGGGCAAGCTTCTAATCAAGCCACCGACGTGGGACAGATCAACGCCGGCCGCTCCACCCAGCGCGGACAAATCGGGGGAAACGCACCCTCAAGGGCAATTGTTTTTTCGAGTCACGCGCCAAGCAGAACGACCGGCATCAACACTGCCAGCTAGTCCCAGACCAGCCACGTAAAGACTCACAGTTTGTTTTTTTGCCTGCTGGCGGAGCAACGCGTAGCTGTGCCCGACGGAGCCCGGGCACCCGAAGGGCAAGCAGCGGATGGATTGTGGGAGGAAATAAGCGCAGCGCCGACACAATCCATCCGGTGTGCAGCCGTCCGCAGGACGGTTGAGCCGGTGGAGCGGGCACGTACGATCCGCCGGACAGCAGCAAGAAACAGAAAAAGCGCTACTACAGCCCGAGCGCAGCGAGGCCCTTTTGTGCAGTCTTCAAAAGAGGTGAGGCCAACCCCATAGTGAACTGCTCCCTGAAGTGAACTGAAAATTCAGTTCTAACTTACGGGGAGCAGTTTCATGTTTAAGGGCAGTTCGTTGTCTGAGGAGCAGCGCGAAGCCGCGGTGGCGCTGTTTGCGACCGTTGCGGGTCCAGGGCCGTAGCGAGCAAGCTTGGGGTGGGTAGGAAAGCTGTCCTAGGGTTGCACGTCAGTGGAATAGTTGTGCTTTTCCCGCTCGGGTGCGGGACGGGCCTTCGCCTGACAGCCGCCGCAGATCCGGTCAGACCAGCCAGTGCCACCAGCGTGACTGCTCCGGTTCCGGGGTCGGTTCCGGCTCCGGCTCCTCGCCCAAGGCCAGCGCGGCCTCGACGATGTCGTCCGCGGTGAGCGTCATGACGGCCTCACGATCGAGCGCGTCGAGACTTTGTTCCTCGTCGAGCGACAGCCGCAGCGCCTGGCGGTTGAGCGCCTGCTCGAACAGCGTGCGGGCGAACCGTGCGTTGCCGGAGTCCTCACCCGCGTGGAGCCCGGTGAGGATGCGGCGCAGGATCTGGTCCGTACCCGGCTCCAGCGTGTACTCGTGCTGGGCCAGCATCTGGTGGAAGATCGTCTGAAGTGCGTCGACGGAGTAGTCGGGGAACGTGATCTCGCGGGCGAACCGGGAGCGCAGTCCGGGGTTCGAGAGCAAGAAGGACTCCATCAGCCGCGGGTACCCGGCCACGATCACGACCAGGCGGTGGCGGTGGTCCTCCATCCGCTTGAGCAGGACCTCGATCGCCTCGGGACCGAAGTCCATCCGGCCGTCCTCCGGGGCCAGCGCGTAGGCCTCGTCGATGAACAGGACGCCGTCCAGCGCACGCCGGATCACCCGGTCCGTCTTGATGGCGGTCGCGCCGACATACTGCCCCACCAGGCCCGAACGGTCAACCTCGACCAGGTGGCCTTTCTGCAGCAGACCGACCGCGCGGTACATCTCGGCTAGGAGCCGCGCCACAGTGGTTTTGCCCGTGCCCGGATTTCCGAGGAACACCAGATGCTGTGATGTGGCCACCTCCGGCAGGCCGTGCGCCTTACGCCGGGCCTGGACCTGGAGCAGTGCGACGAGCGCCCGCACCTGTTCCTTCACGGTCTCCAGTCCGACCAGCGCGTCGAGCTCGGCCTGCACCTCGGACAGCGGCCGGGCCGGGCCGGGCCTCGCACCGATGAGATCGCCGACCAGGTCGTCAACGCGCTCCGAACCGTGCAGCCTGAGCTGATCGGTCAGATGGCCGATGGTTTCGCGCAGGTCGTCGAGCGGATTGCGGCTGGCAGCCATGCATCCACTGTAGTACTCGATTCCCGACCGGGGTGGGGTTGGCCTCACCAGCATCAACTCCCTTTTGGTCGTAGTATTCACGCGGGCACATACGATCCGCAGGACAGCAGCAAAAAACAGAAAAACGCTTCTACAGCCCGAGCGCAGCGAGGCCCTTTTAGTCAGTGTTTAAACGAGGCCCTTTTAGTCAGTGTTTAAAGAGGTGAGGCCGGCCCCTCAGGGGGCCGGCCTCAGTTTTTCCCTCAGCAAAAGGAAATCTGTGGTGCAGCGTCGTCGCTGCGGAGGTTACTGGTCCAGCGGGGATTTTTCCCAGGAGATATCCACGACAGAACCCGTCTGGGGCATGGTCAGCATGGAGACTTCCAGCATGTCCTGGGCGTGGGTGGCATCAGCGGGTGCGGCGTCGTCGTCCGTAAGGATGAAGTCGTGGCTCATGGTGCTGCTCCCTGGCGTGAGTGGTCTCCGTTGCACTCTCACTGTAGCCCGGCGGCAGGCCCTTGCCCTTTGTGGGTGCTGCGCCCGCGTCAGCGTTATCGGCGGCCGGAGGAGCGAGCGGGGGAGGCCGCTACCGCGCCGGGGCGCACAACCGTTGCTGCCCCGGGCCGCCGGTCATGCGGGCGGAGGCCGATCGTGCGGGAGGAGACGGGGCGGGACGGCTGCTGCGGCAGCACCCGCGAGGCCTCAGGACGCGAGAAACCTCTCATACCGCGAGGCGGACCTGGTGAAGCCTGCCAAGGTCGCCGGGCCCAGGGGCTTGGAGTCATCGAACGGCACCGGAACGAACGAGGCACTGCGCCCGGTTCCATGCCTCGCCCACGTTCCGACCACCTCGCCGCCAGCCACGATCGCCTTCTTGAACACTCCGTTGCCGCCCGGGACGATTTTCTGGGCATGCTCCGGCGGCAGCACCAGGCTCCGGTCCGTGTACCCGAGGACAAATTCGTCGAACCCCGGCAGGGCAAGGACAGTGCGCTGGCCGGGCACGACGTCGTCGAGCAGCGCGGCTGTCTCGGGTGAGAGCCAGTAGCTTGTTCCGCCAAACTCCAGTTCCACGAGCTCTCCACTGACGGCAGGAAGCGCGGCCCGGACCTCTGTCAGGGGAATGCTGGACCACCAGGCAAAGTCCCGCACCGTCGCAGGCCCGTGGCTGCGCAGGTACCTCAGCAGCAGCTCGGCAATGCCCTCTTCGCGGCCGAGGTCTCGCGAGGAGGAGATCCAGTCGTCGAACGCCACGAACTTCTGCTGGTTCCGGTCCAGCGGCCCGGGCACCAGCGACGCGCTCTGACACAGCAGACCCAACAGGTGGATGCCACGCTGCCCAGTGGGAGGCTGGCCTGCGGCGTCGAAGGCCGCGAACAGCTCCCCGCGCGTGGCGCCTTGCACTCCAGAAACGTCCCGCCCTCCGGAAACCCCGCGCCCTCCGGAGACAAGGTCCAGTGCGACCTTCCGGCAGACGTCAACGTCGCTGCCGGTGATCTCCAGCTGTCGGTGCCGGCTCGACATGCCCTGGACCAGCCGTGCCGTGGTGATGTTCAGGATCCAGCGCAGATCCTCCGGGGCCAGCAGGTGGAGGGTGCCGCGCATGGGCCACGACCGCACAACGGTTCCCGCGTCCAGGGCGGCCCGCACGTCGCTGAGCCCCGCGCCCGGAACCCGCAGGCCCACGGCCCACAGCGCGGCCTGAAGGTCCTGGGCCTGCATCGCCGTCATCCGGCGGACAGCCTCCGGAACGCCGGCGAACCCCTCCCCCAGCAGCCCTTGCGAGGCCAGCCGCAGCCGGCCGAGAATCTTTGCCGTAACCCGTGTCCGCGTCACCGATGCCATGGGCCCATCCTAGGACGGCCGGCACGTCAGGTCAGCGCAGCAACCACGGCTTTAGAGCTCCACGCCAATCAGCAGCGGCTCCGGGTGAAGTTCAATGCCGAAACGCCCGACGACGCCGGCCCGCACCTCCCGCGCGATCGCCACCATGTCGGCGGCGCTGGCAGAGCCCCGGTTGGTGATGGCCAGGGTGTGTTTGGTGGACAGCGAGGCCCTGCCACCGGAAACGCTTCCGGCCTCCAGCCCGAAGCCCTTGCCGAACCCGGCCTGGTCGATCAGCCACGCCGCGGAAAGTTTCACCAGGCCGTCCGATCCGGCCGGATACTGCGGCGCATTCTCCGGAAGCCCTGCCGCCACCTCTGCGGAGACGATGGGGTTGGTGAAGAAGGAGCCGGTGGAGTACGCGTCTCGGTCTGCCGGGTCGAGGACCATCCCCTTGGAGGCACGCAGCCGGAGGACTTCACGGCGGACGTCGTTGGAGTAGGCCCGCTGGCCCTGCTCGACGC
The DNA here is from genome assembly GCF_056406715.1 of Arthrobacter sp. P1_B11. Classification (NCBI taxonomy): domain Bacteria; kingdom Bacillati; phylum Actinomycetota; class Actinomycetes; order Micrococcales; family Micrococcaceae; genus Arthrobacter; species Arthrobacter sp. P1_B11. The sequence continues at coordinate 69,122 of NZ_JBFTZQ010000013.1, read as the reverse complement.
CGAGGACCCGGGCCAGCTCGGCGTAGCGGACGGGGGCGCTCATCCGTCCCAGCGGCAGCTGGAACTCGACCGTGAGCACCACGTAGCGCGGGGAGCCGTTAACAGTGGTCTGCTTGAGGATGGAGTCCCGGTAACCGAACTTGAGCTCGGAGCTGGTGAATGTCTGCACGGCGTTGCGTTCCCGGTCCCAGGTGCGGACAGCGGCGATGGTCTGTGAAACATCGGATCCGTACGCTCCCACGTTCTGCACCGGGGTGGCGCCGGTGGCTCCGGGGATTCCGGCGAGCGCCTCAATCCCGGACCACGCGTGCAGCACCGCATGCTCTACCAGGGCATCCCAGTTGTGGCCGGCCTGGACCACCACGGCAACGCCGCCGCACGAGTCCTCCGCGGTGACGGTGAACCCCTCGGAGGCGATCCTCACGACGGTTCCGGGGAACCCGTCGTCGGAAATCAGCAGGTTGGATCCGCCGCCGATGATCAGCAGGGGCTCCCCGGCGGCGTCGGCAGTCCGCACCGCGTCAATGATCTCCGCTTCCGTGCGGGCCTCGATATAGTTGCCGGYGGGGCCGCCGACGGCAGCCGTGGTCAGATCGGAAAGCATGGTGGGAGTCACCCGTCCAGCTTAACTTGGATTGCCGCCCCGCCCGTTATTGTGCCTGCGCCCGCTTGGGCCAGGCTCCTTCCGCGCCACCGGTGACAGCAGGAAACTCACCACCAGCACAGCCATGACAGCAAGCAGGGAGTGCAGGATCCCGACGTGCTCGGCCAGAAGGCCCAGCAGCGGCGGCCCGCACAGGAAAGCTCCATAGCCGATGGTGGAGACCACGGACACCCGGGCAGCTGCCTTGGCAGGGTCGTCGGCGGCGGCGGACATTCCCACCGGGAAACCGAGCGACGCACCAAGCCCCCACACGGCCAGGGCGGTGTAGGCCAGCCACGGAACTGGCGCGAAAACGAACAGTGCCAGTCCCGCGACGGCGAGCGCCGAGCACCAGCGCATCACGGGAACCCGGCCGAACCGGTCCAGCACCACGGTTCCGGCGAACCGGCCCACCGTCATGAACGTGACAAAGATGCCGTAGCCCGCCGCACCGGCAGCGTCCGACTGGTGGTGGCCGTCGGCAAGCGCCAGCGCCACCCAGTCCCCCGCCGCGCCTTCGGCCAACGCCAGGCCGAGCACCATGACGCCCAGCAGCAGTGTCCGCTTATCGCGCCAGGCCTGGGCGATCTTGCGCTTGTTGTCCAGTGGGGCCTCGCTTGTCTCGGCTCCCTGGCGGATGACGGGGATCGGGCCCGTGATGGGGTCTTCGAAGGTGTCCTGCCGGTACGTGGAGTCCCGTCCAATCGGGGTGACGTCCGCGAGGAACCAGCGGGCCGCCGTCGTCACCGAACCGGCAACTACCAGGCCCGCGGCGGCGAGGTGCCAGAACACCGGCACGCCCGTTCCGGCCGCCCAGGCCCCAAGGCCTGCGCCGGTCACGGTTCCGAGGCTGAATGCGCCGTGCAGGCGCGGCATGATGTGCCGTCCCACGGCGCGTTCCACCGCGGCGCCTTCCACATTGGAGGCCGTGTTCCAGCTCGCCGTGCCCAGCCCGATGACGGCCAGTCCGGCGGCAACCGCCAGCGGACTAGCCAGCACCGACGTTCCGAATCCGGCCAGAACAAGTCCGATGCCCACCATGATGCTGCCGGTCCGGATGGTCCGTTTGGACCCGAGCCGCAGCACGATCAGTCCCGAGGCCGACACCGACAGAAAGGAGCCGGCCGTCATGCAGAGCAGCAGCAGCCCGATGGTCCCCGGAGTTAGGTCCAGGCCGTCCCGGATGGCAGGCAGCCGGGAGACCCAGGAGGCAAAGGCAATGCCGCTGGCGGCGTAGGCCACCACCACCGCATTTCGCCAGTGGGTGACCTCCGGCGCCTGGACGGCTGTGGAACTCAAGAACGCATCACGTTTCAGGACACCCTGACCAGAGCCTGCGCCTTCATGAGGACTTTCTGCCCGTCAAAGACCACGGCGAGGTCCACGCGTGCGGTGCGCGCCTCGGCGTCGAGCGCGCCGACGGTTCCGCTGACCTCGATCACCGCTCCGGCGTCGGCGGTCCCGGTGGTGTCGGTGACCAGCACCGGTTTGGTAAAGCGGGTCTGGTAATCGACGACGGCGGCCGGGTCACCTGCCCAGTCGGTCACCAGCTGCACCGCAGCGCCCATGGTGAACATGCCGTGCGCGATGACGCCGGGAAGCTCCACGCCCGTGGCGAAGGCCTCGTTCCAGTGGATGGGATTGAAATCCCCCGAGGCGCCCGCGTACTTGACCAGATCCTGCCGGGTGACGCCGATGCTGCGGGTGCCGATGTCCTGGCCGACGCTCAGTTCTTCGAAGGTGGGGTTCATGGTTACTGTCCCTCTCCGCGGACCAGGATGGATGACTTGGTGGTGGACACAGGCTCCCGCCCGTCCGCGTCGGTGAGTGCAAAAATCTCCGCGCGGGTGGTGATCATGGCACCGCCGCCCATGGCACGGACACCGTCGACGTGCAGCTCAGCCACTAGTCGGTCACCTGCGAAAATGGGGCGGTGGTGGGTGAACCGCTGGTCGGCATGGACCACGCGGGAGAAGTCGATGCCGGCCTCCGGATCCTCGATCAGCTGGGCGTCGGCACGCTGTGCGATGATGATGGCAAAAGTTGGCGGAGCCACGAGATCGCGGTGGCCCAGGGCCTGCGCGGCGTCGAGGTTAAAATGGGCGGGATGCGTGGCCTTGACTGCGCGGGCAAACTCCCGGATTTTCTCGCGGCCGACGTCGTACACCTCTGCGGCAGGGTAGCTCCGACCCTGCAGATCCGGATTGATAGTCATGCCCTCAAGCCTATCGTTTCCCCCCTCCACAGCCGGCTGTTACCCGCCGGGTGATATGATGAATTCATCATTCCATCAATTCGGGCCACGGGCCGGTCTGAACAGGAACGGCAGGTCACGATGATTTCCGCAGCCCAGGCACCCTTGTACGAAATCAAGGCGAACCTCTTCAAGGCGCTTGCGCATCCGGCGCGGATCCGGATCCTCGAGCTGCTGGCGGCCGCCCCGGACACCGCCGCCCCGGTGAGCTTCCTCCTGTCCGAAACAGGCCTGGAAGCCTCGCATCTGTCCCAGCACCTGGCAACACTGCGCCGGCACAAGGTGGTCACGTCCGTCCGCTCAGCGAACGTGGTGACGTACCGCATCGCGCACCCCAAGATCGCCGAGCTCCTGGCCATTGCCCGGGCATTCCTACTGGACACACTGGCGGATTCGAACGAGCAGCTCCGGCTTGCGCAGGATTTGCCCAGCACGCACCTGCCCAGCGGATACCCCGCCGGCCCCTCGGCATGAGCGCCGGCTCGGAAACGGCAGGCATGGAACGGCCAGACAAGGCGCAGCTGCGGACGCCCGGGCTGAAATCGGCGCTCTGGAAGTTTCTTCCGTCTGGGCGCGACTATGACGGTCTGCGCTCCTCCTGGCGGACGGATCTTCTTGCCGGCATCACAGTAGGCATCGTGGCCCTTCCGCTGGCTCTAGCCTTTGGCGTCAGTTCAGGCGTGGGTGCCGAGGCAGGACTGATCACGGCCGTGGTGGCGGGCTTAGTGGCGGCAATCATGGGCGGATCCAATGTGCAGGTGTCCGGCCCCACTGGCGCCATGGTGGTGGTCTTGGCCCCTGTGGTGGCCGCCCACGGGCCCGGCAGCGTCGCACTCGTGACTCTGCTGGCCGGTTTGATGGTCTGTGCACTGGGGATCAGCGGCCTGGGGCGGGCCGTTGCGTTCATCCCCTGGCCCGTGGTGGAGGGCTTTACGCTGGGCATCGCAGCCATCATTTTCCTCCAGCAGGTGCCGCTGGCCACCGGCACAGCAGGGCTTCCCGGACACAACACGCTTCTGGCAGCAGTCGAGGCAGCCGCGGGAGCCAGGTCACCGATGGTCCTCCAGACTTTGGCAGTGGTCGCAGCCGTGGCCACCGTTATGCTGGTGGCATCCAAGCTTCACAAGTCCCTTCCCGCAAGCCTGATCGCAGTGCTGCTGGTGACTGTAGCGGCGGAACTGCTACGCCTGGACATCCCCCGCATCGGGACCCTCCCCCATTCCCTGCCGGCGCCCCGCCTGCCGTCTCTTGAACTGGGCGCCCTCAGCGGGCTGCTGATGCCTGCCGTAGCCATCGCCTCGCTGGCGGCGATCGAGTCCCTGCTGTCAGCACGCGTCGCGTCCGGCATGACCGGACCGGACAGCAGGCCGGGCGGCCCCTACAGCCCGGACCGCGAACTCACCGGGCAGGGGCTGGCTTCCATCGCGGCCGGGCTGTTCGGCGGCATGCCGGCCACCGGCGCCATCGCCAGGACGGCCGTCAACGTTCGCTCCGGCGCCAGAACCCGGGTGTCGGCCATCGTCCATGCCCTGGTGCTGCTTGCCATCATCTACCTCGCGGCAAGGCTGGTGGGCAGAATTCCGCTGGCGGTGCTGGGCGGGATTCTGATGGTGACAGCCACACGGATGGTCTCAACCCGCACTGTCAACGCCATCCTTCGATCCACCCGCGCGGACGCCGCCGTCTTTGTCCTGACGGCGGTCATCACGGTGGCCTTTGACCTGATTGTTGCCATCCAGATCGGGCTGGCGGCCGCTGCACTGCTGACGCTGCGGAAGTTTGCTTCGCTCAGCGGGGTACGGCGCGAGCAGATTGCAGAGAAGCCGGTCGAGGGCGACGACCACATTGCCATCTTTAGGCTCGAAGGCGCGATGTTCTTCGGCGCGGCTGAACGCATCCTGCAGGAGATCAGCCAAGTGAAGGACATCCAGGTGGCGGTCATCCGCCTGTCTCAGGTGCGGCTGCTGGACGCCACGGGAGCCCACGCACTGGTGGAGGTCATCGCTGCCCTGGAGCTGCGCGGCATCACCGTGCTACTGAAGGGCGTACGGCCGGAGCACCTGGCGCTGGTCACGAACGTGGGTGTCATCCGGTCCCTGCGCCACCATAAGCACCTCTTCACCGACCTGCCGGCGGCGATAGAGCACGCGCGCAGCCATGTCCGAAGGAACGCAGGCTACCTCTTGTAGCTCTTCCTGACGTGCTGGCCGCGGATCACCAGCGCCACGACGTGCAGGAGCAGGCCCACGCCGATCACTGGCAGCGACGCGACCATTAGGCCCTGATTGTGGGCGGCGTTGCCGGCAATGTTGAGAACTATTCCGGCGGCGATCAGGCCCATCGCGCTGAAAACCAGAATCTTGTAGGATGTGGGCGCAACGGCCCAGAATTCGTTCAGCACCATGACAGTCTACTAGTCCGTGCCCGCAATCAGTGGGCGAAAAGACCTTGGCATGACCGAGGCAGTGTTTGCCACCGTCCGCACAGCCGGAGACCGGGGCGGGTGCCGGCGAAAGCCGCCGGAGGCCCCTCCCAAAAGACCCCGTGCACCAGATAGCGGGTATCGGTCACGGGGTCTCCTGGAAATGCTGGCGCGGGCTACAGCGCCGGCTGCACGCCGAAGGCTACCGCGAGCTTCATGATCTTTTCGGCACGGCCCAGACGCGGCAGGTCGGACCCGTCGCGGATCACGCGGCCGTTGGCTTCGAAGTCGGCCATGAAGTCCGTGGCCCAGGCGACGTCCGACGGCGTGGGGCTGATGACCTCGTTGATGACGCTGGTCTGGTCGATGGCGAGGCAGAGCTTTCCGGTCATGCCCATCATCACGGTGATGCCGGTCTGCTCGCGCAGGATCGGGTGGTTGGTGCCGACCGTCGGGCCGTCGATGGGCCCGGGCAGGTTGCCGACGCGGCTGGCCACCACGAGCTTGGCGCGCGGGTAGGCCATGGCTTCGGGGGTGGCGGCCATGCCGGTGTCACGGCGGAAGTCGCCGGAGCCGAAGGCGAGGCGGAACGCGCCCTGGGCCTTGGCGATGTGGTTGGCTTCCTCGATGCCGAGCGCGCTCTCCACGAGCGGGATCACGGGCGTCTTGCCGTCCATCCGGTGGAAGCTTTCCGTGACCTGGTCCGCCGATTCAGTCTTGGCCAGCATGACGCCCAGGAGACCCGGGGTGCCGCGAAGGCCCGCGAGGTCATCCGCCCAGAACGGGCTGGTGGCGTCGTTGATCCGGACCCAGGCCTGGCCGCCGCCGGTCAGCCAGTTCACCACGTTGTCGCGGGCTGCATCCTTTTGCGAGGGGTCCACCGCATCTTCGATGTCCAGAATGATGGAATCCGCACGGGACACGGCCGACTGGTCGAAGAGTTCAGTTTTCATTGCATTGACCAGCAGCCACGAACGGGCGATTTCGGCAGGGATGTTGCGTTCGTGCCGGGTGATCTCGGCGGTGGAAGAAGACGTCATGCTTCTACCGTATCCGGCCCGCGCCCGGTAAGGCGAAGATGACCGGTCCCCGGCGGCGACCAATACGACCAAAAGCGGAAGTCTATTGTCCCGCGGGCAACTCCGCATGCCGGCCGTCACAGGGTTTCACCTGACGAAACCGGGCGCCTCATGACCTTTCGTTTCGCCGTATTTCCGCGGATTTCCAAGGGTTTCCCGCCGTGAACCGGGCACTTTCGTGCGGCGCGGAAGTGCGCTTACATCGATCCATCGGCCGCTGCGGCGGGCAGGGGACGGTCGGAAAACCAGCCGCCACGGACCCGCCCACTGAACCATTCCGCACCGAACCATTCACCCCGCGACAAGCATGAATCCACTGAAGGAACTTCACATGAAACGACACCTGACCATCCTGAGTGCTGCGGCCGCCGTCGTCATCGCCCTGACGGTGTCCGGCTGCGGCGGCCCCTCGGTGGGCGGCACGGGCGAACCCGGAGCCACCGAGGTGAAGGAACTCCGCTACCAGGGGTGGGCGAACACCGTGACCCTCCCCGAACTCGCCGAAGACCTCGGCTACCTGGGCGACGTGAAGCTGAACTGGGTGGGCAACACCATCAGCGGCCCGCAGGACATCCAGTCGGCAGCCACCGGGCAGACGGACTTCGGCGGGGCCTTCGCCGGAGCCGTAGTGAAACTGATCGAGGCCGGGGCGCCGGTCAAGGCAGTCATCAACTACTACGGCGAGGACAAGAAGACCTTCAACGGCTTCTACGTCAAGGAGGACAGCCCCATCCGGACGGCCAGGGATTTCATCGGCAAGAAGATCGCTGTGAACACCCTGGGCGCCCACTCGGAAGCCGTCATCAACACGTACCTCCGCAAGAACGGTCTTACCGCTGACGAGATCAAGYAGGTCCAGCTCGTGGTGGTCCCGCCCAACGACACCGAGGAAGCCATCCGCCGCGGCCAGGTGGACGCCGGCTCGCTGGGCAGCATCCTTCAGGACAAGGCCATCGCGAACGGCGGGCTGCGGTCCGTCTTCAGTGATTCGCAGCTGTTCGGCACGTTCGCCGGCGGCCCGTACGTCCTGCGCGAGGATTTCATCGCCCAGAACCCCAACACCACCCGGACGTTCACCACGGGCGTCGCGAAGGCGATCGAATGGGAACGCACCACGCCCCGCGAGGAAGTGATTGCGCGCTTTACGAAGATCATCAAGGAGCGCGGCCGGAATGAGAACCCCGCCGCCCTGCAGTACTGGAAGAGCGTGGGCGTGCCCGCCAAGGGCGAAATCAAGGACGAGGACTTCACCCGCTGGAACGACTACCTGAAGTCTGTCGGGATCATCAAGGACGACCTTGATCCCAAGAAGCTCTACACCAACGAGTTCAACGGCCTCATTGCCAAGTAATCCACCGCAGGATCATCCACCGCAACCGACACGACAGTAAGGAAGAACAATGACCGTTATCACCGAAACCAAGCTCGAATTCGCCAAGCTGGGCTCCCGCATCGGCGCCGAGATCCGCGGACTGGACCTCAGCGGGGACCTCAGTGCCGAGACAGTGGCGCAGATCCGCGCGGCCCTGAATGAGCACAAGGCGCTCGTCTTCCGGGAAGCCAACGTCCTCTCCGACGAGGCCCAGGTGAAGTTCGCCAGCCATTTCGGACCGCTCACCAAGGCCCACCCTACGGTTGCCTCCGTGGAGGGCGAGGAAAACGTCCTGCCGGTGGACAGTGAAAACGGCTCCGCCAACAACTGGCACACCGACGTCACGTTCGTGGTCAATCCGCCGCAGGCGTCCACGCTGCGCAGCATCGACCTGCCGGCCTACGGCGGCGAGACACTCATTGCCTCCTCCGCGGCCGCCTACCGGGACCTGCCCGATGAGCTGCGGAACTTTGCGGACACGCTGTGGGCCATCCACACCAATGACTACGACTACTCCGTGCCCAAGAACCTGGAGCACCAGAACGCTGAGCAGCGCCGCAAGGAGTTCACCCGGCTGAAGTTCGAGACTGCCCACCCCGTGGTGCGTGTCCACCCGCTGACCGGCGAGCGCGGATTGTTCATTGGGGGCTTCGCGCAGCGCCTGCGGATCGTGGGCCTGTCCAACACCGAGTCCAAGGACATCATCCGGCTGCTGCAGGCGTACGTCACCCGGCCCGAGAACGTAGTGCGGGTGAACTGGGAGCCGAACCAGCTGGTGCTGTTCGACAACCGGATCACCCAGCACTACGCGCCGGACAACTACGACGGCCAGCCCCGCAAGCTCAACCGCGTGACTATTGCCGGCGACATTCCCGTGAGCGTGGACGGCACGCAGAGCCAGGCGCTCAAGGGCGACTCCTCCACCTACTCGGAGGTCGCCCCGCTGAACTAGCGGCCCGCCGTCGGGCCCTGCCCCATCTAGCTCGCATGAGGTGTCGTTTTGAGGCGTCAAAACGACACCAACTGCGAGCTCGTTGGGCTTTAAGGGATGTTGCTCCCCCGGGCGGTGACCCAGAGCCGGTACCACTCGGCCCGGGTCATGGTCTCGGCCATACGGGCGGCTCCGGCACAGGCCCGGATCCGGTCCGCATTCGCCGTCCCGATCACCGGGGCGATCCCCGCCGGGTGCTTCATGAGCCAGCCCAGCAGCACGGCCTCCCGGGTTGTTCCCTTCTCCCGCGCCATGTCCGAAAGCAGCTCGGCGGTGGCGGACTCGGCAGGTGTGACCCGTTCGGGCGGATTGCCGGTGTAGTGTCCCCGCGCCAGGGCGCCGTAGGCCTGCAGGGTGATCCCGTGCCTGGCGCAGTATTCGAGCGTCCCGTGCGGGAAGCTGTAGCTTCCGGCTTCCGGATGGTTGACGAGGACCGTGCTCTCCAGCCAGTCCCGCTTGAGCAGGCTGAGTTCCAGCTGGTTGGCCACCACCGGTGTCTCGAGGCTGTCCTGCAGGAACTCGATCTGGGCAGCCGACATGTTGGACACGCCCAGCGCCCGCACCTTGCCCTCGGCCATCAGCTTCCCGACGGCGGCGCTCACCTCCGCCGGGTCCACCAGGGGGTCGGGGCGGTGAAGCAGGAGGACGTCCACGTAGTCCGTGCGCAGGCGCTCGAGGCTGCCGTTGACCCGCTCGATGATGGCGTCACCGCTCAGGTCGTAGTGGGTCTCCAGTCCCCGCTCGTTGAGCCGGATGCCGCATTTGGTCTGCAGCTGGATGCGGTCACGCAGGCCCGGCGAAGCGGCCAGGACCTCGCCGAACACCGCCTCGGATTTGCCGCCGCGGTAGATGTCCGCATGGTCGAACAGCGTGACGCCGATGTCCATCGCGGCCTCGATGGCGGCAGCGGCGGTTTCCACATCCGTGGTTGTGTGCGGGTCATCTGACCAGCTGCCTCCCAGGCCCATGCAGCCATAGAGGAGCCTGCCGGACGGAATCGAATTTTCAGTCATTGCATCACTCTTTCACTTCCTCCAGCGGAGGCACAGTCCGTTAAAAAGCCCCGGTGGCGGCACCCCCAACGGGTACCGCCACCGGGACGGGTTACTGAGCCGTTCTCAGCTGTGGCGTCAGCGCAGCCAGGCCGTGGTGTTGGCCGGCAGCTTGCCGTCTTCTAGCGGGGCGCTGCTGACCAGCACCGTGCCCGCGGGGAGCTCAACAGCCTCGTCCCCGAAGTTGGTCACAGACTGCCAGCCGCCGGGGCGGGTGAAGTGCAGGACCTCCGGGTTGCCGGTTTCGAGCCACTCGAGCTCTTCCTCGGCCTGCAGTTCGCGGCGCAGCTTGAGTGCCTTGCGGTAAAGCTCAAGGGTGGAGCCTTCGGTGCCGTCCTGCGCCTCGACGGCGTACTTGCTGAACCAGTCCGGCTGCGGCAGGTGGGCGCCGCCGTCGCCGAATCCGAACGAGGTTCCCTCAACGGACCACGGCAGCGGCACACGGCAGCCGTCCCGGCCGACCTCCACGCCCTTGTTGCGGAAGAACGAGGGGTCCTGGCGCTCTGCGTCCGGGATGTCGGCGACTTCCTGGAGGCCGAGTTCCTCGCCCTGGTACAGGTAAGCCGAGCCGGGCACCGCGAGCATCAGCAGGGTGGCGGCGCGGGCGCGGCGCCGACCGAGCTCCACATCCAGCTCCTCTTTGGGCCCGCCGGCCAGCAGCCAGTCCTTGCCGTCCTGGCCCTTGGCGTGCTTCTTGCCCTTGGATCCCTTGGGCAGGCCGTAGCGGGTGGCGTGCCGGACGACGTCGTGGTTCGAGAACACCCAGGTGGAGGACGCACCGGTGGCGGCGGCCTCGGCCAGGTTGCGGGTGATGATCTCCTTGAATTCCTCGGCGTCGAAGTCGGCCTGCAGCAGGTCGAAGTTGAACGCCTGGCCCAGGCCCTCCGGGCTGGCGTAGCGCGGACGGCGGGTGGCGTGCACCCAGGCCTCGGCAACGGCGGTGCGCGGCGGGTTGTATTCGTTGAAGACCTCGCGCCACTCGGCGTAGACCTCGTGGACTTCGTCGCGGTCCCAGAACGGGTGCGAGCCGTCGGCGAAACCATCGGTGCCGGTGTTTGCCGCGCTCAGCTCCAGCTTGGACAGCAGCGGTTCGGTGAGGTCCTTGGTCAGGGCATGCGCCACATCGACGCGGAAGCCGTCCACGCCGCGGTCCGACCAGAAACGCAGGGTCTTGAGGAAGTCGTCGCGGACCTCCCGGTTGGCCCAGTTCAGGTCCGGCTGCTCCTTGGCGAAGATGTGCATGTACCACTGCCCGGGTGTGCCGTCAGGTTCGGTGATACGCTCCCAGGCCGGTCCGCCGAACACTGAGTCCCAGTCCGACGGCGCGAACTCGCCGTTGGGGCCCTTGCCGTCGCGGAAGATGTAGCGGTCACGGGCAGCCGAGCCCTTCGGGGAGGCGAGGGCTTCCTTGAACCACTCGTGCCGGTCCGAGGAGTGGTTCGGGACGATGTCGGCGATCAGCTTAATGCCCGCGGCGTGCAGCGCGGTGGCCATCTCGTCGAAGTCCGCCAGCGTGCCCAGCTTCGGGTCCACGTCGCGGTAATCGTCGACGTCGTAGCCGCCGTCGGCGAGAGCCGACGGGTAGAACGGGCTCAGCCAGACGGCGTCGATCCCCAGTGATTTCAGGTACGGAACCTTGGCCGTGATGCCCTTGATGTCGCCCAGGCCGTCACCGTTCGAGTCGGAGAAGCTTCGGGGGTAGATCTGGTAGACGGAGGCTTGGCGCCACCAGTTCGGATCGGCCAGACGGTCGGAATCGGACAGGGTTGCCAGCGTGGCAGTGGTGGACAAGGGATGATCCTTTTCTTGTGGTTGCGGTTGGTGCTGGATTGGGAAAGTTGGGTCTATTTGACGGCCCCGCGCATAACTCCGGAGAGTACCCACCGCTGGGCCAGGATGTAAACCACCAGGGTGGGTGCCATGGCCATCAGGTAGGACGCGAATGCGAGGCTGTAGTTGGTGTTGAATTCGCCCTGGAAAAGCATCTGCACCACGGGAAGGGTCTGCAGGGCAGGGTCCGCGATCATCATCTGGGGCAGCAGGAAGTCGTTCCACGAGCCAAGGAAAGCGAAGATGCCCACCGTGGCGTTCATCGGAGCCAGCAGCGGGAAGATGATCTTACGGAACACCTGCCACGTGGTGGCCCCGTCCATACGGGCCGATTCCTCCAGTTCCACCGGGATGGAGCGGACGAAGGCGATGTACAGCAGCGTGTTGAAGGAGATGCCGCCAAGGACGTGCAGGAACACGACGCCGGCCGGGTTGTCCAGGCCAAGCAGTGCTGTCTGCTTGATCAGGGGCAGGATGATCACCGGGAACGGGATGAACATGGCGGAGAGCAGGTACACGAAGGAGCCGCGGAAGAACTTCCGGTTCCAGTTCCGGGCAATTGCGTAGGCAACGAGTGAGCTGCAGGCCAGGGACCCCAGGACGCTGAACACGGTGACGAACGCCGTGGACATGAAGGCCCGCGGGAAGTTGGTGGCCACGTAGGCGGCGACGAAGTTTTCCCAGTTCATCGGGTTTGGCCATTCCAGGCCAGTACCGGTGCCGATCTGGTCCGGCGACTTCAGCGCCATGGCCACGGTGAAGTACAGCGGCAGCAGGACGGTCAGCGAGGCAACCACCATCAGGGCAGTGAGCCACCAGTTGATCTTGAAGCCTTCGCGGTTGGAGCGGCGGGTTTTACCCGCGGGCGAGGACCCGGGCCTGCGGAAGCCGTACTTGATGCCGGTGGACGCCGCTGCCCTGGCAATGGGCTCTGGAAGTGTGGATGCGGTCATTAGAGAGAAACCCCCCGGCGCTGGATGAGGCGCAGCTGGATAACGGAGATCAACAAGGTGATCAGGAAGTAGATGACGGCGTTCGCCATCTGGTAGGAATAATCGCCGCCCGTGAAGCCGGAGAAGATGCGCATTGCCACCGACTGCGTTGCCATGCCGGGACCGCCGCCGGTGAGGCCAACGATGATCTCGTAGGTTCCGAGGAAGCCCTTGAACCCGAGGATCACATTGATCACGAGGTACCCCATGATCAGCGGCAGTGTCAGGCTGTGGAACTGCCGGAAACTGCCCGCGCCGTCGAGGTCCGCGGCTTCATAGACCTCGGACGGCACGCTCTGGAGGCCGGCCAGGTAGATGATGGTGGCGCCGGGCGCTGCCTGCCACACGGTGACGATCACGATGGCCAGCCAGGCAAGGTTCTCGTTGGCGAGGATGCTCGTGGCCAGCGGCGTGAAGCCGAACTGTTCAGCCAGCACCGGGAGGGTGTTGGAGAACAGGTAGTTGAACACAAAGGAGACAATCAGGGCGGAGAGCACCATGGGGATGAAGAACACGGTGCGCATGCCGGTGCGCCACTTGATCTTGGCGTTGAGGCCAAGGGCGATGGCGAGCGCCACGACGTTGACCACCACGGTGGTGGTCAGGGCGAACACGAACGTGAAGATGTAGGACTGCAGTATCGCCGGGTCCTTGAAGATATTAACGTAATTGGACAGTCCGATGAACTTCCAGTCACCGTAGCCGGCATAGTTCGTGAGGCTGAAGAAGACGCCCACGAGTGCCGGCAGGGTGATAAAGAAGGCGAACAGCGCCAGTACGGGCACCACCATCCAGTAGTACGCGGGGTCGATCTTGTGCTTGGACCGGAATCTTTGGGGGCTGGCAGGGGCGGAAGTCGGTCTCTTGCGTCCTGCGGGACGGGCTGTCTGGGCCACCCGGGATGTTGTAGTCATGAAGGCTCCTGGATTCGGGGTGGGGGGTCAGACCGCGGTGCGTTCGGCGACGCGGCGCCATTCGTCGTCGAGGGCGGACAGGAACTGCTCGCCGTTCTTGCTGTACACGAAGGACTGGATGTAGTTGTTCAGCGGCACCGACGGCGGGAAGTAGGTGGTAGCGCCCTGGAAGTAGCGCGCCTCATCGACCGCTGCGCCCAGCCCGCTGATCTGCGGATTGCTGACGGCGGGAGCGTCCTTGAGCGGCGAGAACGCAGCGTTCTTCTCGTTGTAGGTGTTGACTACTGACGGCGCGAGCAGGTAGTTGACGAACCGCTGGGCGGCAGCCATGTTCGGCGTGTTGCGGGTGATGGAGAGCGCCATGTCCACGTTCACGCGGGCCTTGGTCTCGTCCGGGTTGTTCGTCACCGGCAGCGGGAAGCTTCCGAGCCTGATGTCCTTATTGGCCGCGACCAGCTGGGAGAGGGCCCACGGACCCTGCAGGTACATGGCCGCCTGGCCTTTGGCGAAGGCGGCGTTGCCGTCTGCATAGTTCTTGCTGGCAGCTCCGTTCTGCGCGAAGGACGCCAGCTGGAGCATTTTGGGCAGTGCCGGTCCGAAGTTGCTGGCAAACGACTCAGGGGCGTCCGCGGTGATGTCTGCACCCTTGGCGTTGAGCTTTGTGAAGAATTTCGCGACATCCAGAGCACCGCCGGACACGTAGTCGAACATGCCCTGGGCGAGGGTCCAGGGGTCCTTGAACGTTCCATAGATCGGCGCGATGCCGGCCGCCTTGAACTTTTCGCAGGCTGCCACGAACTCGTCCCAAGTGGTGGGTACGGAGACGCCCTGCGCCTCGAAAATGTCGCGGTTGTAAATGACGCCGGCGGCCGCCAGGGAGAACGGCAGGGCACTGATCTCGTTGCCGTTGTACTGGCCCCAGGAGCTGACGAGGTCCTGCATCTTCGGATCGATGGTGGCAGCCACGGGCATGTCCGAAAGGTCGGCGAAGATGCCCTTCCTGACGAAGTCTGCGGTGGCCTGCGCGAAGCCGCGGGTCACAACGTCCGGCGGATCGTTGCGGACCAGTCCCGGAACAAAGTTGCCCTCGTTGAAGTCCTGGACCACGCGGATGTCCGGGTTCAGTGCCTCGAAGTCCTTGATTACCTGGTTGAAGTAGTCCACCACTTCGGGCTTGTTCTGCATGAACCGCAGCGTGGTGACGCCGTTCTGGGTGCTGGGCGTGGCGCCGCAGCCGGAGAGGGGGGCCATGAAGGCGGCGCCGGCGAGGCCCGCGGCCTTCAGCAGCGCGCGCCTGCTAAGCGGGGCGGCGCTCACAGGGCAGAGGCCGACGTGCGGGCCTGGCGGGATTCGGGCTGGGGTCCGGGCGGGCGCTGCTTCAGGATGCTGTTCACGGTTGCTCCTTTGCAAAAGGCTGGGTGAATGTCTGGAAGAAAAGCCAGTGGTCGGCGGCCGTCCGGCCCACACGCTCTAAGTTTATATGGAATCTAAATTTAGTTCCTCAAGTATTATGTGGTGCAAAGCACAGGGAGGTCAACACCATGTCTGAAATGACGGCGGCAACRCCCCAGCTGCTGCGGCGCGTGAGCGCCGGTGCGGTCCTGGACTTCATGCGGGCCTCCGAGGCGGTGACGGTCACGGAAGTCATGCAGTCCACCGGGCTCACGCGGGCCACGGCCATTTCGGTGTGCGAAGACCTTATGGAGCGGGGCTGGATCAGGGAGCTGGAAAACCAGCGCGCGTTCGGCGGCTATCAGAAAGGCCGGCCGGCACGCCGGTTCGAGCTCAACGAGCGCGCCGGCTACGTCCTTGGCATGGACGTGGGCGTCTCCAAGGCCACAGTGGTGGTGTCCGATCTCCGCGGTATGACGCTGGGGCGGTCCAGCCAGCCGTTCGCCGGCGCCGAAATCTCGGCTCAGGAACGCATAGCCGTCATTGACCGGACAGCCATGACGGCGCTGCACAGTGTGGGAGCTGCCCCCGAGTCGGTCCTCGCTGTCTGCGCGGGCATCGCCGCGCCGGTGGATCGTCACGGAAATGTGCTGGCGGCCCAGCACTTCTGGGGTCTGTTCGACGTCGGCCTCAAGGCCGCGCTGAAAGATCTCCGCGGGTGGACAGTACTGCTCGAAAACGACGCCAACCTCGCGGCCCTCGGCGACCGCTGGCGGGGCGCAGCGGCGGGTGTGGACGACGTCGTCGTCATCCTGGCCAGTGAACGCTTCGGTTCCGGAGTGATCGACGGCGGGCGGCTGCTGCACGGCAGCGGCGGCGGCGCCGGCGAGCTGGCGTTCCTCGACATGGTCGAGGGCGTGGGCGACACCTTCGGGATTGCCACCCTGGCGCGTGTCTGGGCAGGGGAGGCCCTTGCCGGGCGGGCCAAGACCTCGCTCCGCGAGCATGCCCGGGAGGGCGCCGAAGCGGAACATGTTTTCGCCGCGGCCGCTGCGGGCGATGCAGTGGCTTTGCAAATCCTCGACAGGCTGGCCGACAGGATGGCCCGGGTGATTGGCGCCGTGGCCACGGTCATCAACCCGGAGCTGGTGGTCATCGGAGGCGCAGTGGCAAATTCCGCGGGTGTGCTGCTTGGGCCGATCGCCGAACGCCTGACCGAGTTCACTGCGACGCCGCCGCGGGTGGCGGTTTCCCCGCTGGGCGACTCAATCGTGACGGTGGGTGCCGTCAGGTGCGCCCTGGACTACGTGGAGAAAAACACCCTGGACCTGGAGCTGTCCGTCCCGGCCTAAGTCCCCTGCCTGAATAGCCTATTCCGGCATGATCATGGTCCGCAGGTCGAGCTGGCGGAGCACCCTGTCCGCGACCTCCGGGTCCATGTCGGCCTCGTTGCGCGCGGCCACCACTTCCTGCCGGGCGGCGTCCAGGGCGATGGTCTGGACTGCGATGGCCAGCTCCCTGCCGCGCTCGCGTTTCTCGGCCAGGCTCTCGTTGCGGAGGCTGCCATCCAGCAGCTCGGCGTGCAGCCGCGTCATCTTTTCCTTCACCAGCGCAACCTTCTCCGGCGGCAGCTCCTTCATCAGCTCGGTGTCCTTGAGCGCCGCCACGGCGGCCGCCTGGGCCCGCCTGGCCAGAAGCCGGGCCGCGTCCCGCTCCTCGGTTCCGTCCTGGGACGCCTTCAGGACGCGCATCAGCCAGGGCAGCGTGAGCCCCGGCAGGACCAGCGTGGCGAGCAGCACCGCGCAGGCAATGACCAGCAGCTCGTCCCGCGCCGGGAACGGCGTGCCGTCCGCAAGCGTGAGCGGGAGAGCCAGCGCGAGGGCCAGGGTAGCGAGTCCGCGCATCCCGCACCAGGTCAGGATCAGCACCTCTTTGGCGGAGGTGGGCTGCAGCAGGTTCTTGCGCTTGCGCGCCGACAGGGCCAGCAGGCCGAGCCAGCCGAACCGCACGGCGAACACCAGGATGCAGACCACGACGGCGGTGCCCACCATGCCGAGGATGCCGGCACCTTCCTTGCGGACGACGTCCTGGATTTCGAGGCCCACGAGGCCGAACGCCAGTCCGGTCACGAGGAGCTCCACCACGTCCCAGAAGGCCGTCCGGGTCACCCGCTCGGCGGCGTCCTGCGGGCGGGAGTGCCGCTGCATCTCCAGGGCGGTGACCACGACGGCGATAACACCGGACGCGTGGAATTCTTCCGCCAGGATGTAGGCGGCAAACGGCACCACCAGGGTGACTGCGCTGCGGGCGACCATCGATTGCACGAGCCGGGTGATCAGCGACGTCAGCCAGCCCATGGCGATCCCGACCACGACCGCAAGGGCAGCGCCCACCACAAACAGCAGGACGACGTCGGGTCCTATCCTGGTGCCGCCAACAGCTGCAGCGACGGCGGCCTGGAAGATGACGATGGCCGCGGCGTCGTTGAAGAGGCCTTCGCTCTGCAGCACTGTGATCAGGCGGCGGGGCATGCGGACGCGGCCGGCAACCGACTCGACCGCCACCGGGTCCGGCGGAGCCACCATGGCGCCGAGTGCGATGGCGGCGGGGACGCCGATGCCCGGGATCATGAGCCACGCGGCGCCGGCTACCACCGCGGTGGAAATCACCACGAGGGCCACCGCGAGCATGATGAGCGTGCGCCAGCGGACCCGGAACACCGCCCAGGAACTGCGTTGGGCGGTGGCGAACAGCAGTGGCGGCAGGAAGATGGGCAGGATCAGCTCCGGCGAGATCTCCAGGTCGGGGAAACCGGGGATGAAAGTCAGCGCCACGGCCAGCAGGAGCATCAGGACCGGGTAAGGCAGCCGCAGCCGGTCCCCCAGGCCTACAGCCACCACCGTGGCGAGCAGCAGTCCGATAATGAGTGCCAGCTGGTCCATGTGCTCACTTTCCCCGGAGTGTTGGGCCCTGCGCCCCCGAAGCCGGAGGGCGAACCGTGCGATTCCACCCTACCGGGGGCCGGGCCGCACTCTTCGACGGCGGCCGCCCCGAGGGGCCTGCCGCCGCTCCGCCGGCGCTACTTGACCGGCTCCAGTGCGGCCGAGACCGGGAGGGTGCCGTCCCGGAACTCGATGGTCCGGCCTGCGCATCCCGGCAGGTCCAGCACGGCCGCGGCGACGATGGCCACGTTGGCCCGGGACGTGTTGGTTCCGGAGGCGGCGTCGGCGGGGTCCACGTCGATCAGGCCGTTCCCGGGGCCGTCGGTCAGTGAACCGGGGCCGAGGATGGTCCAGGACAGCGAGCTGCCGCGCAGGTATTCATCTGCCGCCGCCTTGGCCTCGGCGTAGGCATGGAAGCTGTGGCCGGCCGGCACGCCATGGTTGGGGCCCGCACCGAAGTAGGAGACCATGACGTAGCGGCGCACACCAGCCTCCGTAGCGGCGTCCATGGAGCGGATGGCGGCGTCGCGGTCCACCGCCAAGGTGCGTTCCGGGTTCCCTCCCCAGGCGCCGGCTGACCAGACCACGGCGTCGTGGTTCCGGAGCCCGGCGGCGATTTCCGCCGTCGTCGAATTTTCAACGTCAAGCACCGACGGCGACGCGCCGGTCGCTGCGACGTCCGCGGCGTGATCGGGGTTGCGGATGATGGAGGTGACGCTGTGCCCCTCTCCGGTGAGAAGGGCGGACAGCTGGAGGGCCACTTTGCCGTGGCCGCCGATGATTGCGATTCGGGTCATGCCTCCCATTCTGTCCCAGCGCGGGGTTTTGTCCCAGCACACGCTTTTGTGGCTGCGCGAGGTTGCGTGCCGGCACGCGTCAGGTGCGGTTGCCGTAGCGGAGGAACACGACGCCGTTGCCGAACCGCCGTTCTTCGAGCAGCTCAAGGTTCAGGCGGACGTCGTCGGGGAGGTACCTCTTGCCGCCGCCAACGGCCACGGGCGAGACGAACATCTGGAACTCGTCCACCAGCCCCGCCCTGATGGCAGAGGCTGCGAGCTCCGGGCCGCCCACCGCCAGGTCCTGGCCGGCTTCCGTCTTGAGCCGGCTGACCGCATCGGCACTGAACTCCCGTTCGATCCGGGTCCGCGCGCTGGCGGGATTCTGCAGCGTTCGGGAGTACACCACCTTGTCTGCTGCCTTCCAGAGTTGCGCGAATTCCTGGACATAGGGCGGTTCGCCGGTGAAGGCGCCGGGATCCTCCCAGGCGAGCATGACTTCGTAGAGCCGCCGGCCGTAGAGATGGGTGCCGACATCCCGCTGGCGCTCGTTGACGAAGGTGTGCACTTCCTCGTCCGGGACGCTCCAGTCGAAGTTCCCGTCCCGGTCCGCTGTGTAGCCGTCGAGCGACATGATTCCCGAGTAGATCAGTTTGGCCATGACGCGCCTCCCGCTTCCGCTTGCCTGCAGTCAGTCCGACGTTAGATTCGGCTGGTCCGGATTACAACGCCTGCGGATAACAGCGAACGGGAACCAACGCTGCCCGGCACAATTCCTCCGTCTCTGCCCCGGCCGGCGGCCAGTCGCAGCATTCACACAGGATTGCATCAAGACCCCATCAAGGATCGGTTTCGGGGCATTCCGGACTGTCATGCTGGTCTTCGCATCCATCGGTGCCACTTTTCATGAACTCAAATGGGGGAAACCATGCCGGCAGGCCGGTTCAAGCACGCCCGAATCCGGGCGTCACTCGCTACATTCACCAGTCCCGTGGTGCTGGGCCGGTCTCTCGCCGCGTCCGCCGTGGCCGCGGGACTTCTGCTCGCCGGGCTGGCCGTCCCGGCGGAGGCTGCCACAAACTACTCAGCGCCGCTGCGCACCGCGGCGCGGTCGCTCGCGGTGGCGGCCGAGAACAACGCCGGCTACGACAGGGCCCGGTATTTTGGCGATTGGAACGACACCAACCGCGACTGCCAAAACACCAGGCAGGAAGTCCTGGTCCAGGAGTCCAAAGCCGCCCTCGCTTACACCAGCCGCGGCTGCACCGCCAGCAGGGGAAGGTGGGTGACCTCCTGGGACAACCGTGTTCACACATATGCCTCAACGGTTCAGATAGACCACACCGTCCCCGTCCACGAGGCGTGGGGCTCGGGCGCGCGCTACTGGTCGCAGGCGCGCCGGGTGGCGTTCTACAACGATCTCGGCGACGCCCGGTCCCTCAGTGCCCAGACGTCGGCGCTCAACTCCGCCAAGCAGGCCAGGGGCCCGGAGTCGTGGATGCCTCCCGCGAACAGATGCGCCTACATCGGCCAGTGGATCGCGGTGAAGATCCGGTGGGGCCTGCGGGTGGACAGCGCAGAGAAGGCGGCGCTGATCCGGTATGCGGACTCCTGCCCCAACGTAAGGATCGGCGTCACCAGGGTCTAAGGCGTCGTGCCGAGCCGGACAGAGACTGAAGCGCCGGGGAAAGCCCCGCGCCGCCCTACATGGCCGCGCGGGGCATTTTCTTGTTCCGTGCGCCCGGGTCCCAAGGTCGATGACGTACCATCCGTCTACCGCGGCCGTAACGGGTCTCGATCATCTACGGCGCGGTAGGTGGCCCGCTCTGGTTCACGGGGAATGAGCGGGCCACCGCCCCTGCTTGGTGCGCGCGGCGGGAATCGTCGATCGGCGGATAGATGAAGTCTTCACGGCATCAGACTGACCGGCTCGCGGCCAGGTCTAAACGTGGATTCTCTTCGGCATCACAATCCGTCCACGATGCCGTCGATAACGCCGCGGAACCTCTCCGACGGCCCACCTGCCTTGACGAGCACGCTAAGCCCGATCACGCAGGCAAGTAGTTGGCTAGCGGCAGTGTCGGCAACCCGATCGACAGCGAATTCTCCAGACTTTTGCCCCTGCGCGATTGCTTGCCGAAACACCGCTTCGATTTGCGTGAAGAGGTCGTCCGCGATGCGATTCACGTCGACGTCGGCAGGGCCGAGCTCCGCGGCAGCATTGACCATGACGCACCCCCGCTGGTGCTCGCCTACGCCGGCAAGGACAATCATCGCCTCTTTGAGACGCGGCCCAATCGGCCCGGGCGCTAAGAATAGGTCTGTCAGGTGCTCGAGTCGCCTCTCGCTGTAGCGCCGAAGAGCACGCATAAACAGGGCGTGCTTGCTCTCAAACGTGTTGTAGAGACTGCCTTTGCCGATCCCCAGCTCACTGGCCAGCTCCTGCGGTGTGGTCCCGGCGTACCCCTGACGCCAAAACAGTTCCATCGCCTTGTCGACGGCCGTGTCCGTCTCAAACTGCATCGGTCTACCCATGGAAACAGGGTAACTTGCATGTTATTGTACTTCAAGGTCAAAAACTGCTGATGGGACCGACCAGTGGTCCTCTTACGCCCTATCAGGAAGGCATTCCGTTGTCTGCTCAGCTGCTCTCGGCGCACGTCCCCTCTGCGACAAGCGTGCGCACGCGCGTCCCGTTGAACACTCTCGCCATTCCCCTGGGCTTGGCGGGACTCGCCCAAGTTTGGTCCGCGGCGACCTCCGCGCTCGGCCTCCCCTTCGAGCTCGGGCAAGCGTTTTGGCTGATCGCTGCGATCTCCTGGATCTGGAGCATCGCGGTGCACGTGTATCGCGGCGCGCGCACCGATCAGCCGCTCTCTCATCAGCTCACGCACTTCGCTCAGGGTCCGCTTGCGGCATTGCTTCCCATCGCCGCGATGCTGCTTGGAGCGGCCCTTCACCGCACGATTCCGATGGCCGGAACCGTGCTGACGTTGATCTCCCTCGCCGCCGCGGCCGCGTTCGCCGCATGGATTCTGAACTTCTGGATGCGCGGCGAGCTGCCACTGGAATCCGTTCACGGCGGGTACTTCCTGCCCATCAGTGCAGCCGGTTTAGTCGGTGCACTCGCTGCCGCAGAGACGGGGCCTCACTGGCTCGCCGTGGGAAGCTTCGCAATCGGCATCTTCTTCTGGATGGTGATCTCCGTGTTCTTCTTCCTCCGGCTCGCGCTCCGTCCAACCATGCCCGCACCGCTCGTCCCGACACTCGCGATCATGATGGCTCCCCCGGCCGTCGCGTCAGCAGCGTGGCTTACGATCTCCGGCGGCCGACCCAATCACGTCTTTGAGGGGTTGACGGCGATGACGGCGATGATGGTGTTGATCCAGGTGATGCTGTTGCCGCGCTACCGTGCACTGCCGTTCTCGATCGGCTTCTGGTCATTCACCTTCCCCGCGGCGAGCGTAGCTGCGCTAGCAATCACGTGGTTGCACTTACTCCAACCCTTTGCCTGGCAGGCCATCACAGTTGGAGTGCTCGCCGCCGTTACGCTCCTCGTCGTCTCGATCGCGACGAAGTCGATCCTCTTGCTCATCGCCACAACCCGCGCGTCACGCGAAGGTCCATAACGCCCGCATACGCCCGCCTCCAGGCTGAAGCTGCGATCGAAAGCAGCCCGTGGTCAGCAGGGATGCACGCTCATCGCGGCCGGCGTCTCCGCTTGCGTCATCCAGCTCCAAGGATGTACCCGGATGTCTCTGCCTGGGGAAAGGCACAAAAAGCCCCCGGAATCTCTCGGATTCCGGGGGCTTGTCCTGTAGCGGTGGGGAGGCTCGATCTCCCGACCTCACGATTATGAGTCGTGCGCTCTAACCAACTGAGCTACACCGCCACGAATGAGAAAAACCTGTGTCAAGCCGGTCAAGACCGCCCTGACACAGGCCCTCATTCAGAGCCCCCCACCGGAATCGATCCGGTGACCTCGTTCTTACCAAGAACGCGCTCTACCACTGAGCTAGGGGGGCAACGAGTAAATACTCTACCGGAAGATTTCCCACCCAACAAATCGGCGGAACAACGCCTCCGGAGCCGACGAAACAGTTGCGTCGGAACCATTTTTATGGCCTTCAAAACGCCCGCCTGGCGCCCCTGGATTGCAGTCCGGACGGCGCCGTTGCGGACACCTGACAGCGTCTCTGGAGGCCCCGCGGCTGCCACCGTCCGCCGGTTCCGGCCCCACGCCTAAACCTCCCTCAGCCGTTCCTTAAACACGCAGGGACCGGCTCGAAAGCCGGTCCCTGCGTGTTAGCCGGGAACTACTGCCGGGGAGCTACTACTCCCCAAACACCTGTTACCACTTGCCCTTGCGGTTGAAGTCGCGGTGTCCGCCTTCGTTGCCGTGGCGGGGCTTGCGTGCACCGTCGCCGTGGCCGCCGAAGCGGGAATCACTGGCCTGGCCGCGGTTTGCACCGGAGTCGGCGCTGACGCCGCGCTCCGCGCGGTCGCTGTAGGAGCGTCCGCCGCGGTCCGCCGAGGAACGCTCGCCGCCGCCGGCGTAACCGCCGCGGTCGCCGTCGTTCTTGCGGAATTCCTTCTTGAAGCCGCCGTTGCCCTTGAAGTTGCCGCCGCGGTCGCCGCCACGGTTGCCCTGGTAACCGCCACGCTCACCGCCGCCACCGGAAGGCTTGCGTCCGTTGTCCAGCTCGAGGTGGATCAGCTCGCCGCCGATCCGGGTGCGGGAGAGGGCACGCAGCTGCTCCGGGCTCAGGTCCGCCGGCAGCTCCACGAGGGAGTGGTCCGAACGGATGTCGATGCCACCGATCTGGGCCGAGGAGATGCCACCCTCGTTGGCAATGGCACCCACGATGGAGCCCGGCATGACGCGCTGGCGGCGTCCGACGGCGATCCTGTAGGTGGCGTTGCCCTCGGTCAGAGTGCGGGTCGGGCCACGGGAGCCGAAGCCGTCCTTGGCGCGTTCGCGCTTCTGGTACTCGGGAGCCGCCGGCAGTTCCTTGACCAGGAGCGGCTGACCGCCCTGCGCCATGACGGCAAGTGCTGCAGCGATCTCCGACGCCGGAACGTTGTGCTCTTCCTCGTAGGACGAGATGAGGTCGCGGAAGGCCGCAACATCCTCGGACTCGAGAGTCTCCGTGATGCGCTCGGCGAACTTGCCCAGGCGCAGCGTGTTCACGGTTTCGGCGGTGGGCAGGTGCATCTGCTCGACCGGCTGGCGGGTGGCCTTCTCGATGGAGCGCAGCAGGTACTTCTCCCGCGGCGTCATGAAGAGGATCGCGTCGCCCGAACGGCCTGCACGGCCGGTGCGGCCGATGCGGTGGACGTAGGACTCCGTGTCGTGGGGGATGTCGTAGTTGACCACGTGGCTGATGCGCTCAACGTCAAGGCCACGGGCCGCGACGTCGGTGGCCACCAGGATGTCGATGCGGCCTTCCTTCAGCGCTTCAACAGTGCGTTCGCGCTGCTGCTGCGGGATGTCGCCGTTGATGGCGGCAGCCTGGAAGCCGCGGGCCTTCAGCTTGTCAGCCAGGTCCTCGGTGGCCATCTTGGTGCGGACGAAGGCGATGACGCCGTCGAACTCTTCGACCTCGAGGATGCGGGTCAGGGCGTCGAGCTTGTGCGGGCCCATGACCTGCAGGTACCGCTGGCGGGTGTTGGCGCCGGTGGTGGTCTTGGACTTCACCGAAATCTCGGCCGGGTTGTTCAGGTACTGCTTGGACATGCGGCGGATCTGGCTCGGCATGGTGGCGGAGAACAGTGCCACCTGGCGGTCTGACGGGGTCTGCTGGAAGATCTGCTCCACGTCTTCGGCGAAGCCCATGCGCAGCATTTCGTCGGCCTCGTCCAGCACCAGGTACTGGAGCTCGGACAGGTCCAGGGAACCCTTGGCAATGTGGTCGATCACACGGCCTGGGGTACCGACGACAACCTGCGCACCGCGGCGCAGGCCGGCGAGCTGGGGGCCGTAGGCGGAGCCACCGTAGACGGGGAGGACGGTGAAGTCATCGATGTGCTTGGCGTAGGAGGTGAAGGCCTCGGCAACCTGGAGCGCGAGCTCGCGGGTCGGGGCGAGAACCAGGGCCTGCGTCTTGCGTGACGGGCCGTTAAGGTCGTGGAGCTCGGCCAGGCGGGACAGTGCCGGTACTGCGAATGCTGCAGTCTTACCGGTGCCGGTCTGGGCGAGGCCCACGACGTCGCGGCCTTCAAGCAGCAGCGGGATGGTTGCTGCCTGGATGGGGGACGGCTTTTCGTAGCCGACGTCCTGCAGGGCGGCCAGGACGCGGCCGTCGATGCCGAGATCGGCGAACTTCACGCCTTCTTCTTCGTCTTCCTCGGCCTTGGCTGCGGGAGCATCGGCAGGGGCGGGCTCTGCTGCGGGAGCATCGGCAGCGACGGCCTCTGCTGTGGGAGCGTCGGCGGGCTCTGCTGCGGGGGCAGCGGCCTCAGTGAATTCGACGGTCGCGCTCTCGGTGTTGACCGTGTTCTCGGCGTCGATGTTGTCGTTGTGATTTTCGGGCATAGGGAAGTTTCCTCATCCATAGGGGGCCAGGCGGCACAACCCGAGGTGAGCGGAGCCGCAGTACATGTGCCGTGGGTGCCGGGCATACATTGACCGGCCGGTCACGTAGAAGTCCGGCGCTTTCGCAATCCCGTGGCAGGACTTCCCGCTGCATCTCTTGGCTGCTATCCCAGCAGTCTGTACAGCGTTTTCTTTAGCCGGCTCTCCCTATGAAAATGCCCGCATCACATTTGCGGACTCCAACACTTGCCAGTCCTGCCTCAAAAATTGGGCAGGAATAAGGGATTTCCGGAGTGGGGGATATTTCAAGTGTAGGGCATACTTCCGCCCATGGGTAACCGAGGGTCCCGCAGGCTTCGGTGAGCTTGCCCACACGACGGTCTTCCGCCGTCGTTCTTCCCCGCTTTTTTGGATGCCGGCAGCCGCCGCGGCTAGCTGCCGACGCGGCGCAGAAGCTTCTCGAATTCGTCGTGGTACTCGGGCTGGAGACGGATTTCTCCGTCGGCATCGGCGTCACGGAGTGCCTCCATGGCTTCAACATCCGGGTGGCTGAACCACCGGCCAACGGTCACTCCGTGGCTCGGAACGAAAAGCTTATGGATGTGGTCCCCGGCCTGGATGGAGCCGGTGCGGATCACCCGAAGGTAGGTGCCCACGCGTCCGGCCTCGGTGAAGCGCTTGACCCACTGGCTCTCCCCCATGCGCCGCTGGAAGGCAGCGCACGGAACGCGCGGCGAGGTCACCTCGACTTCGACGTCCAGGCCGATCTTCCAACGCTCGCCGATGACGGCGCCGGTGGTCTCGATGCCGGCAACGCGCAGGTTCTCACCGAATATGCCGGGCGGCAGGTCGCGCTGCAGTGCACCGACCCAGTAGTCCGCATCGGCCTGGGAGTAGGCATACAGCGCCTGGTCCTCGCCGCCGTGGTGGATCCTGCTGGCCTGGATATCGCCGTGCAGGCCAAGTTTGTGCACCTTCACGGGCCCTTCGACAGGGCGTTTGTCGATCGCGGTGACACCCACGCTCCCCTCATCAGGCAGGAGCTGGTGTACCCGGCAGACGGCAAGCAGAGTGGCGGTGTCCATGGCAACAGTCTAGGTTCTCGGGACTGTGCCGTATGCCGTGTGCCGATAGTGGCCCGTCCCACATATTTGTTAGCGGCACGCCGGTGCAACTACTAGGCTGACTGCAGGATTCCGTTGCGGGCGCCGCCCGCTCAAGACGGCACGCCACCGGCGTGAACTGATCCGCCGTGACTAATCGATGCAGTGACTTAATCAATGACTTAATCAGAGTGACCCGACAGCATGGACCAGCAGGGGGACCCGTGAACCCGGAGAAAGACCCGCCGAAAGACCGCGACGGCGATGCGCGCGACGATGCGTCCGCCGCCGGCGCGCCGAAGCCGCCGCCGTGGCAGGTGCCCAAGCCGGAGCTCCGGCCCGAGCTGCTGGACCCCGAGTTGTTCAAGCCCTCCGGACAGCGCCCGGGGAAGCCCGGCAAACGGGGCCGCGGAAAGCCCGGCTCCACGTCCCAGGCTGGCCCCTCCGGCGAACCGGGGCAGCCGGACTTCCCCGCGCCGAGCCCCATCATCGACCCCTTCGCCCGGGAGCGCGAGCGCGAACTGAACTCCGCAGCGGCCCGGAAAAAGCGCTCGCAGCGCCGCACCGTGGTGGTGGGCCTCGGCGTGACGGCGCTGCTGGCCGGCACCATCACGGCGATCGTCGCCAGCAATGAGCAGGATGCGGACTACGCGCAGGTCTGCTTCAACGACGAGACCGGCGAACGGGTGGAGGACACCCAGTGCAACAGCACAGCTGGCCGGGGCGGCGGCCTCTACGCCTGGTACTTCTACGCCCGGGGAGCAAGTGTTCCGGGCGTGGGGCAGAACCGGTCTTCCTACCCGAGCTTCACCAGGACGGTTCCGCAGGGGGCCAAGACGTCCACGGGATACAGCAGCAAGGGCGGCACCGTCAGCAGGGGCGGCTTCGGCAGCAGCTCCAAGGGCGGAAGCACGGGAGGCTAGGGGTGAAGAGACTTTTCGCAACGCCCCGGCCGGACTGGAAACAGAAAATCGAAGAGCAGGGCCTGGTTTTCTCGACCACCACCATGCCGGACGGCAAGAAAATCGAGTATTGGAACGAGTCCGCCTACTACGAATTCACCATGGACGAGGTGGAGGCCCTGGAGCAGACCGCGGAGGACATGCACGGGATGTGCCTTGAGGCCGCAAAGTTCCTGGCCACCGGAGCCATGGGACCCATAGGCATCGGCCAGCAGGGGCTGGAACTGGCGGCCGAATCGCTGCAGGCCGGGGACATGGACATCTACGGCCGCTTCGATTTCATCTACGACGGCCAGGGCGGCGCCGCCAAGATGCTCGAGTACAACGCCGACACGCCCACGGGCCTGATCGAGGCTGCCGTGGCCCAATGGTTCTGGCTGCAGGACGTGTTTCCGGACAAGGACCAGTGGAACGGCATCCACGAGGCCCTCATCCGGCAGTGGAAGAAGCTTCAGTACCGGACCGGCATGAGCACCCTGCACATCGCCCACTCGGAGGCGGAGGAATCCGGGGAGGACTGGATGACCGCCGCGTACATGCGTGACGTCGCCAGCCAGGCGGGCTGGACCACCATCGGCATCAACATGTCAGACATCGGCTGGGACCCCAACCTGAAACGCTTTGTGGACCTGGACAACTTCATGATCAGCACCATCTTCAAGCTCTACCCCTGGGAGCTGATGATGAAGGAGCCCTTCGGCCACCGCCTGCTCGAGCGTGCCCACAATCCGCGCTGGGTGGAGCCGGCCTGGAAGATGCTTCTTTCGAACAAGGCGCTGCTCGCTGCCCTTTGGCACCTCTACCCCGGACACCCGAACCTGCTGCCGGCCTACCTCGACGGGCCCGGGCCCCTGAAGGAGTGGGTGGCCAAGCCGCTGCACGGGCGGGAGGGCGACAACATCAGGATCCACGCCGAGGGCATCAGCCTGGAGCAGCCCGGCGGCTATGGCCGCGAGGGCTGGTGCTACCAGCAGTTCCACCGGCTGCCCGACTCTGACGGCAACCACCCCGTCCTTGGCCTGTGGGTGGTGGACGGCGAGTCCGTCGGCTGCGGCATCCGCGAATCGGACGGCCCCATCACCGACTACTTCTGCCGCTTCGTGCCAAACACCATCGACGCACCGGCGCCCCTCTCCATCCAGGCCCACTCCGCGGCCAACTCCAGCAAGGCAGGTATCGCACTATGAGCACCGGAACCACGACGGCGGGCGGCGGCGCCGGAAACCGGCCGCCTGGCGCGGTTCCCGGCAAGGGGCTGCGCGCCGGGATCCTGGACCTCGGCGACTCCGTCATGCTGGGCCTGGCCTCGACCGCGCCGGTCTATTCGCTCGCCGCCACCTTGGGGCTGATTGCGGCTGTGAACGGGAACTACACCGCACTGGTCCTGGTCTTGGGCTTCATTCCCGTGCTGTTCATCGCGTACGCGTTCCGCGAGCTCAACAGTGCCATGCCGGACTGCGGCACCACCTTCATCTGGGCCCGCAACGCCTTCGGTCCGTGGGCAGGCTGGCTGGGCGGCTGGGGTGTTGCGCTCGCCGGCATCGTGGTCCTGGCCAATCTGGCGCAGGTGGCCGGGCAGTACCTGTGGCTGCTGGTGGGCGACGGTTCCCTTGCGGAGAACAGCCTGCTGGTCACGGCTACGGGAGTTATGTTCATCGCCTTCATGACTCTGGTGAACTACCGCGGGATCCGGCTGGGCGAGCATGTGCAGCGCGTCCTGACCTACGTGCAGTACATCTCGCTGGGCATCTTTGCGGTGGCCATCATTTTCAGGATCGCGGGCGGGGCATCCACCAGCGCCACAGCCATACAGCCGTTCGATATCGAGTGGTTCAATCCCGCGGGCGCCTTCGCTGATCCGGGCGCGGTGGTCCACGGCTCCCTTCTGGCCCTGTTCATCTACTGGGGGTGGGACACCTGCCTTGCGGTGAACGAGGAAACGGAGAACCCGTCCACCACTCCGGGCCGCGGCGCCGTCATCTCGGCCTTCGTCCTGGTGGCCATCTACGTGTCCATGGCGCTCCTGGTGATGATGTACGCCACCGTGGGGTCCGAAGGGATCGGCCTCGGCAACAGTGAGAACCAGAGCGACGTCTTCCTTGCCATGAAGGACGTGGTCCTTGGCCCGTGGGGCTGGCTGATCGTCGTCGCCGTCCTGGCCTCCGTGCTCTCCTCGACGCAGACCACCATCCTCCCGACAGCACGCGGCACCCTCTCCATGGGTGTCCACGGCGCGTTGCCGCCCAAATTCGGCGCGGTCCACGCCAGGAATCAGACGCCCGGTTTCTCCACCCAGGTGATGGGAGCAGCGGCGGTTGTCTACTACGTTGCCATGAGCTTCCTCAGCGAGAACCTGCTCTCCGATTCGATCAGCTCCATCAGCCTGTTCATCGCGTTCTACTATGCCCTGACCGGCTTCGCGTGCGTCTGGTACTTCCGGCGCACCCTCCGCAATTCTGCCCGCAATCTGTGGTTTCGCGCGATCCTGCCGCTGATCGGCGCCGTGCTGCTCACGGCAGCCTTCTTCGTCTCCGCGGCACAAATGTGGGACCCGGCCTACGGGGACAGCCAGATCTTCGGCGTCGGCGGGGCGTTCGTCAGCGGCGTGGTGCTGCTCGCCCTGGGAGTGGTGCTGGCCGTGGTGTGCCGGTTCCTGCCGTCCACGCGGAACTACTTCCTGGGCAGGCAGCAGGTCTCTGCCAGTCAATAGCCCCAGCCAGGGTGGCGCCAGCCCGTAGGATGCTGGCATGAGCAACGACGCCCTTGATCCCGCTGCAGCCACGGCCGAGTACGGTCTCCCCGATCCCTCTGATGTACTGGCGCTGGATTCGCTGCTGAGCCATGACGAGCTCGCCCTCCGGCAGCGGATCCGCGACTTCACCGACCAACAGATCCGCCCGGACATCGCCGACTGGTATGACCGCGGCGTCTTTCCCCAGCACCTCCCCGCACAACTGGGCGAACTGGGTGTGCTGGGCATGCACCTGGAGGGCTACGGCTGCCCTGGCCGCTCCGCGGTGGAATACGGCCTGGCCGCCATGGAACTGGAGGCCGGCGACTCCGGGATCCGCACCTTCGTCTCGGTGCAGGGCTCGCTGGCCATGACCGCCATCCACAAATGGGGCTCCGAGGACCAGAAACAGGAGTGGCTCCCCCGCATGGCCGCCGGCGAGGTAATCGGCTGCTTCGCGCTGACCGAGCCGTCCGCGGGTTCTGATCCGTCGTCCATGACCACCACGGCCAGGCAGGACGGCACCGGGGAGGACGCCGCCTGGATCCTGGACGGCGCCAAGCGCTGGATCGGGCTCGCCTCCATCGCCGACGTCATGGTGGTGTGGGCCAGGACCGACGACGGCGTCCGCGGCTTCCTCGTGCCGGCCGGCACTGCGGGAGTCACCGCCGCGCCGATCGGCAGGAAACTTTCCATGCGCGCCTCCGTCCAGTGCGATGTAGTGTTCGACGGCGTCCGGCTGGGACCCGAGGCCCTGCTGCCGGGCGCGGTCGGACTCAGCGGGCCGTTTTCCTGCCTCAACGAGGCCCGCTACGGCATAGCCTGGGGCGCGATGGGCGCCGCCCGTGACTCCTACGAGGCGGCCCTGAACTACTCGATGGAACGGATGCAGTTCGGCCGGCCGCTCTCCGGTTACCAGCTCACCCAGGAGAAGCTGGTGAACATGCTGCTGGAAATCCAGAAGGGCACCATGCTTGCGCTGCACCTGGGCCGTCTCAAGGATTCCGGCAGGCTCCGTCCCGAACAGATTTCGCTGGCCAAGCTGAACAACGTCCGTGAGGCCATCAGGATCGCCCGCGAGGCACGGACCATTCTGGGCGGCAACGGGATCACCCTGGACTACTCGCCGCTGCGGCACGCTGCGAACCTGGAGTCCGTCCGCACGTACGAGGGAACGGACGAGGTCCATACCCTGATCATCGGACAGCACATCACCGGGCTGTCCGCCTTCCGGTGACGAGGTTGGCAGGAGCCGCTGGTTGAGCTTGTCGAAACCGGTTTCGACAAGCTCAACACCGACGCGCGCTAAAGCACTCAGGCCGAGAAGCCGCCGTCGGCTTTGATCAGCTGGCCCGACACCCAGCGTCCCGCCGGGGACAGCAGGAAGGCGACGGTGCCCGCTACATCCGCCGGAGTCCCAAGCCGGCCACCGGGCTGGCGACGGGACAGTTCCTCCCGAAGCTCCCCGTCCATCCAGCCGGTGTCCACCGGCCCCGGGTTCAGCACGTTCGCCGTGATGCCCAGCGGGCCCAGTTCCCGGGCGGAGGCAATGACGATCCGGTCCAGCGCCCCCTTGGACGCCCCGTACGGCAGGTTGAACGCTGTGTGGTCGCTGGTCAGCGCGACGATCGCACCGCCGTCGTCGGCTGCCTGCCGGGCGAATGCAGCGATCAGCTGCCAGCTGGCGCGCGTGTTCACGGCGAAGTGACGCTCAAAGCTTTCCAGCGTGGTGTCCAGGACGCCCGAATCAACGGACTCCGCGTGGCTCAGCACCAATCCGTGGAGCGTGCCCGTCTGTTCCGCGATGCCGGCCATCAGCCTGTCCACGGCCTGCGGATCCTGGAAATCGGCGGGCAGTGCCAGCACCCGGGCACCGATGGCTTCCAGCTCGGCGGTGAGCTGTTCGACGTCGTCAGGCTGGATTCCCCAGGGCATGCGGGCGTCGTACTCCTGCCAGAAGGTCAGGACCAGGTCCCAGCCGTCGGCAGCCAACTGCCGGGCGATCCCGGCGCCGATCCCGGCCAGCCGGCCGGTGCCGGTGACGAGGGCCGTTTTGCGCTGGGGTTCAACCGCCTGGAGTTCCGCGTGGTCGGGTTCAAGGCTCATGCCGGCAGCTCCGCCACTTTGCCCCGCCGCAGCACCACGAGCCAGCAGGCCATGATGGCCACGGCACAGAACACGCCTGCGCTGGAGGCCATGATCCACAGCCCGGGCGTCTGGATGTTGAGGTTCCCTGCCCCGAACGCGGTGCCGATGGTCTTGGGCGAGAAGAGGAACACAATGGTTGAAACCCCGAGGACTACTCCCATGAGCCAGCGCATCAGCCGATGACGGTGAGGAGTCTCGCGCAGGGTCCAGGCAAATGCAGGCAGCACCGCCGCTATCCAGACCCAGTGGTGGGACCACGAAACGGGACTGACGAGCAGCATGGTGAGGGCCGTGGCGGAAATGGCCACCACCCTGGAGCCTTGGTCGCTGGCGGACTTGATGACGGCCGCGCCGAGGGCCACCACCAGGAGACTCAGGACCAGCCAGGGGAGAGTGACTCCGGCAGCAGGAACACCGAAGTGCAGCAGCGCCCCTTTAATAGACAGGTTGTCCACGTAGCCTGCCCCGCCGATCCGGGAGGTGTCCGGAATGATGTCAAGCCAGAATTGCAGGGACTCTGCGGGTCTGATGAGCCAGCCCAACAGCACGGTGGAGGCGAAGCCGGCGCCCATGTTCAGCAGCCCGCGCCAGTCCCTGCGCACCAGGAAGTACAGGCCGAACACCAGGGGTGTCAGCTTGATTCCGGCCGCCACGCCCACCAGGAAGCCGCTGCCGGGCAGGCCTCGGCTCCAGCGCGGGTTGCGGGCCAGGAGGTCTGCCGCCATCATCCCCATCAGGAGGATGTTGATCTGGCCGAAGGCCAGGGTCTCGCGCCACGGGCCCAGGTTGAGAACAGCCAAGAGCAGCACAACCGCGCCCAGGCGGTTGAGCAGCGAGGGCAGCGTGGCGGAGGCAAAGGTGCTGCGCCAGTCGGACTTGGCGTTCCAGTAGCGGACTCCGCGCGCCGCCACCCATGCGGCGACGGCCACCCCGGCGGCGTTGAAGAGCAAGAGGGCCGTTTCCTGCGGCAGCCTGGCCAGCAGGCTGAAGAGGAGCGCCGCGAACGGCGGATAGGTGAACGGAAGTTGCGGACCACCTGCCCATTCCAGTGTCAGACGGTAGAGGCCCGACGGCGCGAGGCCGGCTTCGTTCAGGACCTTGCCGCCGTGCCAGTAGACGCTGAAGTCCAGGCCCTTCTCGCCCCACGCGTCGAGCCGCGATGAGATGAAGATGGCGGCGGCCAGCACCGCGAGCAGCGTCAGGAACTCCGCGGAGAGCACCGCGGCCAAAGGACGGCGCAGGCGCCCCTCCGGGCCGGCGACCCTTCCGTCTTGTGCGTCAGCGGGCGTACTGCCTTGTGCTTGGGCGTCGAGCAGTGCCATTCAGTGTCCCCCTGATGTGCAATCCTGCCGAAGCGTGGATCCTGTATGTGCGCCTGCTGCACGCGTTTTGCGCCGTGCCGCAGGACCCGCGCCCGACCAGGCGCCACCCGCTCATTCTACTGACCGCTGGCCGCTTGCTCCGGCGCCCTCGCCGCTGCGGACCGCAAAGTATCAGGCAGCGCCGGCGGCGACCGGTGCAGGCTGCGCCTTGCCGGCATCCTTGCGCATCGTGGCGCTGATGACCGCGGCAATGGTGCACATCGCGGCAGCGGCAAACCACGCGTAGGTGTATTGGCCCGTGGCGTCGCGGATCGCCCCTGCGGCCAGGGCTGCCGCTGCGGCGCCGAGCTGGTGGGCTGCGAAGACCCAGCCGAACACCACGCTGCCGTCTGCGCCGAACACCTTGCGGCAGATGGCGGCCGTGGGCGGCACGGTGGCCACCCAGTCGAGGCCGTAGATCACCACGAACACGATCATGCTGGGCTGGACCGAAGCGCTCAGGAGCAGCGGGAGCACCAGCAGCCCGATCCCGCGGAACTGGTAGTACACGGCCAGCAGGATCCTCGGGTTGAAGCGGTCGGTCAGCCACCCGGAAGCGATGGTGCCCAGGATGTCGAAAATCCCGACGACCGCCAGCAGGCCCGCCGCGGTGGTCTCCGGCATGCCGTGGTCGTGGGCGGAGGGAATGAAGTGGGTCCCGATGAGTCCGTTGGTGGTGGCGCCGCAGATGGCGAATCCGGCCACGAGTGCCCAGAATGTGCGCACCTTGCTGGCACGCTTGAGCACCTGCAGCGCGCGGACAGCCGCGTTGCCGCTGGGCTGGGCGGCGGATCCGGTGACCGCAGTGACAGCGACGGCGTCGGCGTCGGCCGGAGGGGCGGACCCCGGTTCCGAGTCGCTGACCGACGCCTCCGCGCCGTAAGGCAACACCCCGACGTCGGCCGGCGAGTTCTTCAGGAACTTCAGCACCAGCGGGACTACCGCCAGGGCGCCGGCCGCGATCAGGAGGGAGGCCTGGCGCCAGCCGGGATCCTGCGCCAGCATGGCCATGAACGGCAGGAAGACCAGCTGGCCGGCGGCGCTGCCGGCGGTCAGGATTCCGATCACCAGCCCGCGGCTCCTGGCGAACCATGTGTTGGCGATGGTCGCCGCGAACACGAGCGCCATGGAGCCGGTCCCCAGTCCGATCAGCAGCCCCCAGGTCAGCAGGATCTGCCAGGACTGGCTGACCAGCACGGTCAGCGCGCTGCCGGCCCCAATCAGGACGAGCGCCACGGCCGTCACGGCGCGGATCCCGAACCGTTCCATGAGGGCGGCGGCGAACGGGGCGGTGAGGCCGAACAAGACCAGGTTGATGCTGACAGCTGCAGACAGCACCGTGGTGGACCAGCCGAATTCCTGCTGCAGCGGGACCATGAGCACGCCGGGCGCGGCCCGGAAACCGGCGGCGCCAACAAGAGCCAGGAACGCCACGGACGCCACAATCCAGGCCGGGTGCAGCCGGCGCCGCCGCGGCGTCCCGGGGGTTGCGGTCTGCGTCCCGGGGGTCGCGGGCTGCGTCCCGGGGGTCGCGGGCTGCGTCCCGGGGCTTCCGTGTTCCTGGGTTCTGGCGTCCGGGGCTTCGGCTTCGCTCACTTCGTTGCTGCTCATGCTGCGGCCCCTTGTTGTCCGGTTGCTTCCGTGGCGGCGGGTTCTGCTTGCCCGTGCTCTGCTTGCTCGAACCCTGCTTGCTCCTGCCCTGTCGGTTCCTGGTCGGAATCGGGCGCGGTTGCCAGCGGTACCGGCCTTCCGGTGCGCGTCAGGCTGTGCCAGCTCGTGTTGTCGGCCGTGAGCCGCTCACCGCATTCCACGCAGGTGTCCGCCGAGCTGGTCCGGTGCCCGCACCGCGAATGGATCACGTACATATGGGCAGCTTCGGACGGTGCGGGGAGATGCTTTTCCGCCCAGATCACCACGGCGTTGAGGACCGGCAGCGCATCCTCGCCCTTGGGGGTAAGCACGTACTCCTGGCGGGTGCGGCCGCCGTCGTCATACGGTTTTTTGGTCAGCAGCCCGGACTCGACGAGGGCGGCGAGCCGCTTGGTAAGGACCGAATCCGCCACCCTGAGGCGCTCCTTCATGGAGTCGAAGCGGCCGTTGCCGAAGAACACCTCGCGCAGGACCAGCATGCCCCAGGGGTCGCCGAGAATGTCGAGGCCGCGGGCCATGCTGCAGGTGCGTTGGGACCAGTCCGAGCGGAGTGCCATGAGGCGAGCCTAGATGACTTTCTTGAAGAAAGCCAGGCCCTGGGCGTTGAGATGGGCATTTCGCGGCAATCCGCCTCGGGAACACTGTCGGCGAAATGTCACTTCGGCGCAGAAGGTTCCTTCCGCAGCCCGGCCCGCGCGGGGCGGTACGCCAGGGCCCAGTAGCCGAGCATCGCCATGCCGCACAACACGCCAAGGCTGGAGACCATCAGCGGCCACGCCGTCCGCGGATTCGCGCCCCAGACTTCGGCCCCGGCCATCATGGCGAGGTCCTTCGGGGTGAGGTAAAACGCCACTGCCGCCGCTGCCACGAGGATCCAGCCGGCCAGCCGCATCCGGCCTGCCCGGGAGGGAACCCGGTGCATCGCAAAGGCCATGGAAGGCAGTGCCACGGCCATCCACACCCAGTGGTGCGACCACGAGATCGGGCTGATGAGAAGCATGAGCACCGCAGTCGCTGACACCGCCACGAAGTTTTCGTCGGCGGCAACGGTCCACTTGATCACCAGCGCGGCCACCGCCACGAGCGCGAGGGAGAGCACAAGCCACAGCAGGCTGGTGACCCCTGAGTCCGGCAGTCCTAGGTGCAGCAGCAGTCCCTTGACGGAAAGGTTGTCCACGTAGCCGGGATCGCCGATGCGGCCGGTGTCGGGAAGGATCTTGGTCCAGAACATGACCGAGGCGTTGGGCAGCACGGCCCAGGCCACGGCGATGGATCCGAGGAATCCGGCGGCCATCCATCCCAGCGCTTTGAAGTCGCGGCGCACCAGGAAGTACAGCCCGAACACCAGCGGCGTGAGCTTGATCCCGGCAGCCATCCCGATCAGCAGCCCGGCAGGCCAGCGGATTTCGCCGGCGCGGGCCTTTCCGTGCAGGGCGAAATCCGTCAGGATCAAGCCCATCAGGATGATGTTGATCTGCCCGAAAACGAAGGTGTCGCGCCACGGACCCAGGAGCAGAATGGCCCCCGTTCCGGCGAGCGCCACGGCCCGGAAACGCCAGTCCGCGAAGGTCTCGCGCCAGCGGCCCAGGCCGAAGTAATGCCGGCTCAGCCAGGCCGAGACCACCGCGGCTCCGGCCAGCGCCGCGCCAATGAACAGCATGCTGCTCTGGCCGAGGCTCATGGTGGCCAGCCCGGCGAACAGCAGGGCTGCGAACGGCGGGTACGTGAAGGGCAGCCCATCGCGGACGGCGTAAAGTTCGCTGACCCCGCTCTCACCGGTCTGCAGCACCTTGGTTCCGCCGTAGTAGTACACCTCGAAGTCGTTCATCATCGGGGCGTACTGGGTGTACAGCACCGCGAGGGAGGCGACGACGGCGAGCGCACCCGCCGCCGTCATCAGCCATCCGCGGGCGGCCTGCCGCCCTGTGGCCGGCGGCCGTGCTGACTTCCAGACTGCTGACTGCGGTAGTGCTGGCTGCACCGGCCTCTGCGTCCGGTCGGGGGTCTCCGGAGCCGCCGTCACTTGATGAACGTGAAGGCTTGCTCGAGGTCCGCGATGAGGTCCTCGACGTCCTCGATGCCGCAGGAAAGGCGGATGAGGTTAACGGGGACCGCCAGCTCGGTGCCCTTCACAGAGGCGTGCGTCATTTCCGAGGGGTAGTTCATCAGGGATTCGATGCCGCCCAGCGACTCCGCCAGGGTGAAGACCGTGGTGGATTCGGCCACCTTCCGCGCGGCCGCTTCGCCACCCTTGAACTGCACGGAGATCATGCCGCCGAACTTCTTCATTTGCTTCTTGGCGAGCTCATGGCCGGGGTGCGAGGGCAGGCCCGGGTACAGCACCGCCTCAACCTCCGGGCGGTCCAGCAGCCATTCCGCCACGGCCTGGGCGTTGTCGCTGTGACGGTCCATGCGGACACCCAGAGTCTTCAGCCCGCGGGTGGTGAGGAAGGCGTCCATCGGACCGGAGACCGCGCCCACGGCGAACTGCACGAAGCCGATCTTCTCCGCCAGTTCGGCGTCCTTGACCACGATCGCGCCACCCACCACGTCGGAGTGGCCGCCGATGTATTTCGTGGTGGAGTGGACCACGACGTCGGCACCCAGGGCGAGCGGGGTCTGCAAGTAGGGGGAAGCAAAGGTGTTATCGACGATCAGGAGGGCGCCGGCGTCGTGCGCCACCGTGGCGAGGGCCTCGATGTCGGTGATCTTCATCAGAGGGTTGGAGGGGGTTTCCACCCACACGAAACGGGTCTTGTTGGCGGCCACTGCGGCGGCGACTGATTCGAGATCTGACATGTCCACGGGGGTGTTGCCGATCCCCCAGTCGCCGAGCACGCGGCTGATCAGCCGGTACGTACCCCCGTAGGCGTCGTTGCCCAGCACAATGTGGTCGCCCGGCCGGCAAAGGGCGCGGATGAGCGAGTCCTCGGCGGCCAGGCCGGAGCTGAAGGAATAGGCGTGGGTGCCGCCCTCAAGCGCCGCGAGCTGTTCCTGCAGGGCGTCCCGGGTGGGGTTCCCGCCGCGGCCGTACTCGTACCCGTCGCGCAGGCCGCCGATGCCGTCCTGCGCATAGGTGGAACTGAAGTGCAGCGGCGGAACCACGGCGCCGGTGCGGGGCTCGAAAGCCTGGCCGGCGTGCACAGCGCGGGTGTTGAATCCTTGGTTTTCAGAGACAGACATGAAGTTCCTTTCGGCTGGTATCCGGTGATCGAACGTGTCGAGATCAAGGTTTCGACAAGCTCAACCAACGGACTGGCAGGCTCAACCACTGGGTCAGTTGCTGAGGTACGCGAGGAGGTCGTGGCGGGTGAGGATGCCCACGGGAGCGCCGACGAACGTCACCATCACGGTGTCGACGTCGGAGAGCAGTTCGCGGGCGGCCGAGATCGTTTCCAGCGAGCCGATCACCGGGAGCCGCGCTCCCATGTGCTCGGAAATCTTGTCCGTGAGCTTGGCCTCGCCGCGGAACAGCTTGGCGGTCAGCGAGCGCTCGTCCACGGCTCCGAGGACCTCGCCCATCACCACGGGCGGTTCCTGGGACAGCACCGGGATGTGGCTGACACCGAACTCGTTCATGATGTTGATGACATCGCGGACGGTCTCGTTCGGGTGGATGTGGACCAGGTCCGGCAGTTCGCCCGTCTTGGACTTGATGACCTCGCCCACGGAGGCTTCCTCGCCGCCGGACAGGAAGCCGTAGGAGCGCATCCACTGGTCGTTGAAGATCTTGGCGAGGTAGCCGCGGCCGGAATCCGGCAGGATCACCACCACCACTGCGTCCTCGGGGAGGTCGCGGGCGGTCTGGAGCGCGGCGACGACGGCCATGCCTGAGGAACCGCCCACCAGGAGGCCTTCCTCGCGGGCGAGCCGCCGGGTCATGGCGAAGGAATCAGCGTCGGTGACGGCGATGACCTGGTCCGGAACTGACTTGTCGTAGTTGGCGGGCCACATGTCCTCGCCCACGCCTTCAACGAAGTACGGCCTGCCGGTGCCGCCCGAGTAGACAGAGCCTTCGGGGTCTGCCCCGATGATCTTGACCCGGCCGCCGTCGGACTCCGGACGGTTCGCCGAGACCTCCTTGAGGAACCGGCCCGTGCCGGTGATCGTGCCGCCGGTGCCGGCGCCGATCACGCAGTGCGTCACCGTTCCGTCGGTGTCCCGCCAGATTTCCGGGCCGGTGCTCTCATAATGGCTGCGCGGTGCCGCAGGGTTGGAGAACTGGTCCGGCTTGTAGGCGCCGGGGATCTCGGTGACCAGGCGGTCCGAAACGCCGTAGTAGCTCTGCGGGCTGTCCGGCGCGACGGCTGTGGGCGTCACCACCACTTCGGCCCCGTAGGCCTGGAGGACGGCCCTCTTGTCCTCCCCCACCTTGTCCGGCACCACGAAGATGCACTTGTAGCCCTTTTGCTGTGCCACGAGGGCCAGCCCGACGCCGGTGTTGCCGGAGGTGGGCTCGATGATGGTGCCGCCGGGCTTCAGCTTGCCGTCCCGTTCGGCTTCCTCGATCATCTTGGCCGCGATGCGGTCCTTGATGGAACCGC
This sequence comes from Arthrobacter sp. P1_B11, assembly GCF_056406715.1. Taxonomy (NCBI): domain Bacteria; kingdom Bacillati; phylum Actinomycetota; class Actinomycetes; order Micrococcales; family Micrococcaceae; genus Arthrobacter; species Arthrobacter sp. P1_B11. Next base: position 29,429 of record NZ_JBFTZQ010000013.1, on the reverse strand, counting down.
CGGGGTTCACGTATTCCAGCTTCACGAGGACTGTGGCTTTGATGCCGTCGGTGACGTGGTTGAGCTTGATCAGCGGGGTGTTGCCGATTAGGTCCAAAACGGACTGGGCGTACTTCATGGGTACAAACTTACCGTCTTGCCCGCATGCGGTCCTCTTGGCAGCTTTCGGTGCGAAGATTATGCGGTGACGCCCCTGCGCCTGCCGAAGAACTTGCGGAGTTATCTTCTCCCAGGCGTCATGCTTGCCGCGGGCGCCGGAACCCTCGCCGCCGGGTTCCTGCCCTGGGACTCGTTCCGGGAGCTGGCCGGACGCACCGTTCCCGTGCTGGCCTTTGTGCTGGCGATGACGGTGGTCACTGAACTGGTGGACGACGCCGGGCTGTTCCGGGTGGTGACCGACCGCATCGCCGCGCTGGGCCGGGGCAGCGTCTTCCTGCTGTGGCTCCTGGTGCTTGCCTTGTCCGCCGTCGCCACCGCGTTCCTGTCGCTGGATACCACCGCCGTGCTGGTGACACCAGTTGTGGTGCTCCTGGCGGTCCATGCCCGGATCCCTCCGCTGCCGTTCGCCTTGAGCACGGTATGGCTGGCCAACACGGCGTCGCTGCTTCTCCCCGTCTCCAACCTCACCAACCTGCTCGCGCAGGGAAGGCTTTCACTGACTCCGCTGCGTTTCGCCGGGCTGATGTGGGCACCTTGGCTAGTGGGCGTCCTGGTGCCCGCCGCACTGCTGTGGCTTGCGTTCCGCAAGGACCTTCGCGGCCGCTACGGTCCCCAGCCGGCGCACTGGGTGCGGGACCGGAGCCTGCTGAAGGCGGCCGGCGGAACCCTGCTCGTGCTGCTTCCGGCGTTGGTTTCCGGCGTCCCGGTGGCGATTCCCGCCATGGCCGCGGCAGCGTTCCTCCTGGCGGTATTCCTGTGGCGCCGCCCGTCCGCGCTGCGCTGGTCCATGGTGCCGTGGCGCCCGCTCATGCTGACGGCTGGGCTGTTCATGGTGGTGGAGGCCCTGCACTCTCACGGCCTCACGCAGGCGCTGGCCCCGGCGGCCGGATCGGGCGAGACGTTCCCGGAGCTGCTGCGGCTGGCCGCGCTGGGAGCCGGTTCGGCCAACATCGCCAACAACCTTCCCGCGTACCTGGCCCTGGAGCCTGTGGCCGGCTCACCGGTGCGGCTGGCGGCCCTGCTCATCGGAGTCAACCTTGGGCCCCTCGTTTCGCCGTGGGCTTCGCTCGCCACACTGCTGTGGCACGAGCGGCTCCAGACCCTGAACCTGCGCGTCCGGTGGGGTGGCTTCGCACTGGCTGGCCTCGTCGTCGTCCTGCTGGCACTGCCGCTGGCAGTGCTTGCGCTGTGGCTGGGCAACGGGATGCCCTGAATTTTCGGCTGGGGCACCCTAGCCAATAACCATCCCGGCACGGCAGGCTGGCTACGCATCCTCCCTCAGCTTTCGACGAAAGGAACCCTTGCCATGGACTGGACCCTCGAAGTGGTGGTGCTCCCGGTGAGTGATATCGGCCGCGCCGTGGAGTTTTACCGCGACAAGGTGGGCTTCAACCTTGATCACGACACCAAGAATGAGCACATGCACGTGGTCCAGCTGACGCCGCGTGGCTCAGGCTGTTCGATCGTGATCGGCGATCTCCCCGCCCAAAATGAGATGGCCCCCGGGTCCATGCGCGGACTGCAGCTGGTGGTGCCGGACGCCCGGGCCGCGCGCGACGAGCTGCTCAGCCGGGGCGTGGAGGCGAGCGAAATAACCGTCTTTGACGAGCGCGACGGCGGCACCTTCTTCGGGTTCAGCGATCCCGACGGCAACACCTGGGCCGTGCAGGAACTCAAGGTCCGCGCCCAGAAGCCGCTGATCCCGGCGGAGGCCCGCGCCCGCTTCGGCGAGGAGTAGCTTTAGCCCGCTGCGCCCTCCGCACCGCCGGCCGCCCCGGCCGCTTCGGCCGGAAGGTTCTCCCACAGGCCCAGGACGTTGCCCTCGGTGTCCTTGAAGTAGGCATAGAAACCCATGCCGGGAATGGCATCCTTCGGCTTGACCACGGAACCGCCGAGCTGCTCGACAGTCCGCAGGGTGGCTTCGATGTCGTCGACGTCCACCGTGATGACGGGGGTCGTCAGCTCGCCTTCCCGGGCCATCATGCCGCCGTTGATGGCTCCGGGTTCAGTAGGCCTGCCGGTCTGTTCATCCATCGGGGTGGTGATGACCACGTTGTAGTCCATCTCCGGCATGGGATCGATCCGCCAGCCGAGGGCCTGACTGTAGAAGTTTCTCGCCCGGTCCTGGTCGTCCGCGGGGATTTCGAAATGCACCACTCCACCCATTGCGCTCACCTGACAGTTTGAAGGGAAGACGCGGCGGACCCGCGCCACACCTGGGATTGTAGTCCTCCGCACCGCACTGGTTAAGGGCTGTCCGGAAGCTCCCCGGCACGCGCTGTCAGCGGTCCGTGGGACGATGATTCAATGACCATCACAGACGTCCCCGCCAGCGTTGCCGCTGCCGCTGACGCCTCCCTGCGGTGGCATCCCGGAGGTCCCTACAGCCTGCGCCAGACCCTGGGCACGCTCATGCGCGGCAACGGAGATCCCTCATTTGCTTCCCGGCCGGAGGGCCTGTGGATGGCATTCACGACGGCGGAAGGTCCGGTCACGCTGCGGCTCACCAGCGCCGAGACAGGACCGGAACCCTACGTCGGTGTGCAGGCGTGGGGTCCCGGTTCCGCTGCGGCCCTGGCCTCCGTTCCCCGCCTGCTGGGAGCCGAGGACGATTGGTCGGCGTTTGACGAGGCCGTGTTCCACGCGACGCTCCCCCGCATGGTCCGTGACGCCCGACGCCGGAACCTCGCCGTCCGTCTGCCCTCCACGGGGCGCATGGCTGACTCGCTCGTGCCCACCATCCTGGAACAAAAGGTAACCGTCATTGAGGCGCGGCGGGGCTACCGCTACCTCATGTACCGCTATGGCACGCCAGCGCCCGGCGCGGGTTCCGTTGCACCGGCCGGGCTTCTCGTCAAGCCCACTCCTGAGCAGTGGCTCCGCATTCCGTCCTGGGAATGGCACAAGGCCGGGGTGGGTCCCCAGCGGTCGGCCACCGTCATGCGGGCGCTGCGTTCCGCCGTCGCGCTTGAACGGCTGGCCCAACTGCCGGCGGCGGAGGCTGCAGCGAAGATGCAGACCATTCCTGGCATAGGTGTGTGGACAGCCGCCGAGGTGGTGCAGCGGACACACGGCTGCCCGGACTCGGTCGCCGTGGGCGACTACCATCTGGCAGCCTATGTGGGCGCCGCGCTGACCGGCAGGAGAACTGACGACGCCGGTATGCTGGCCCTGCTGGAGCCGTGGAAGGGCCACCGGCAGCGGGTGGTCCGCATGATCGGTCTCAGCGGCTTCCGGAAACCCACGTTCGGCCCGCGCATGACCATCCAGGATCACCGCCGGCACTGAAACCAACGCGGGGTCACTTCGAGCCCAATTCCCTGCCTCCGTTGGGCGCCAAGTGACCCCGCGTTGTCTTAGGATGAGCGGCGCTTCGCACATTTGACCCGGCTGATCACCCGTTGGAATCCGTCCTCCAAATCGTCGGCGTTGACCTTGAAGTAGGTCCAGCCCGCACTGATGAAAGCCTCGTCGCGACGGTTGTCTCGGGACTGCTGTTCCCGCGAAAGGTGATGGGCGCCGTCGTACTGCAGTGCAATCCGAAAGCGCCGGTACCCGAGGTCGGCCGTCGGCGACCATGGGTCGGACGGGTCAACGCGCAGCTGCAGTTCCGGCTCGGGCAGGTGGGCGTCCAGCATGGCGAGCCGCAGGAACGTTTCCGGGTAGGAGTCTGCCCCTACACGCATCTCATCCAGCGCCTGCCGGGCCTTCTCCACGCCCTTCATGTTCGGGTGCTGCCGGATGAGCAGGCGCAGACCGTCCTTGTAGGCATGAGGCGTGGTCCGGCCCTCGAAGTTAGCCCTTGGAACCCTGATGAGCTGATCCCCCATCGCGATGACGTAATCGAGCGGCAACACCGCAGCCAGGTCCAGCCAGGTCCGGGGCGGCAGGGACATGGGGATGCCGTCACGCTCCCCGACCTCCCCTGGAATTATGCGGACCCGGTGACCGGTCACTCCGTCGCGGCGCACGCGGGGCAGCTCATGCGTCTTGCTGAGGTGAACCGTGTCCCCGTCCATCCACGGCGGAAGCCCCAACGGCGTGAGCTCCGCGGCGGTCTGATGGGACACCCATGCTCCCGGCGTGGCGGCCGCCAATACCCTGGCTCGTTCCCACAGTTCGAGTTCCCGGCCACGCGGCAGATAGATAAGGCGGCCGCCGTCGGCAAGGTCTTTGGCGCGGAGCCGTTTCGCTGAAACGCCCTGCGCCCTCGATTCGTACACGGTAAAGGGCAACTGGTTCAGGGTGTCGGGTAGCGGCGTTGACCGGGCCATGGGAACTATTCTGGCTGCTCGTCGCGGCCCTCAGGAGTTATCCACAGCCTGACTTCAGCTTTTGCAACGCGGGGTCAGATGGCGCCCAATAGACGCGCTCTATGCGGCGATATCTGACTCCGCGTTGCTCTCAGAGGCCGAGGCGAGCCACGGCTTCCTCGCGCATCTCCACCTTGCGGATCTTGCCCGAGACCGTCATGGGGAAGCTCTCGCGGACGTCGACGTAGCGCGGGATCTTGTAGTGGGCCAGCTTCCCGCGGCAATAATCAGCCACGGCGGCGGCGTCGAGCGGCTCCGCCCCGGGCTTGAGGATGATGCACGCCATGAGTTCCTCGCCGTACGTGGCATCGGGCACGCCGATCACCTGCACGTCCTGGATCGAGGGGTGGGTGTAAAGGTATTCCTCGATCTCGCGCGGGTAGATGTTCTCGCCGCCGCGGATCACCATGTCCTTCATCCGGCCCTCGATCACCACGTAGCCGTCGTCATCCATGCGGGCCAGGTCGCCCGTATGCATCCAGCCCTCGGCGTCGATGGCCTCCGCGGTCTTGTCCGGCTGGTTCCAGTAGCCCTTCATGACGGCGTAGCCGCGGGTGCAGAGTTCGCCGATTTCGCCGCGCTCCACGACGTCCCCCGTGGCAGGGTCCACCACTTGGCTCTCCAGCCGCGGCATGGTCCGGCCCACGGTTTCGGTGCGCTGTTGCATGGTGTCCCCGCTCCGGGTCATGGTGGACACCGGCGAGGTCTCGGTCATGCCGTAGCAAATGGCCACGTCCTCCATGTTCATTTCCGAGATCACCCGGTTCATAACCTCGATAGGACACAGCGAACCGGCCATCACGCCGGTGCGCAACGTCGAGAGGTCGTACGACGCGAAGTCCGGCAGCGCCAGTTCGGCGATGAACATGGTGGGCACGCCGTAGAGGGACGTGCCGCCGAAGTCCTGCACCGCTTCCAGCGCGGCGGCCGGCGTGAAGCTGCGGCCGGGAATGATGGTGGCCGCGCCGTGGCTGAGAGCATTCAGGTTCCCGATCACCATGCCGAAGCAGTGGTAGAACGGCACCGGAATCACCACGCGGTCGTGCTCGGTGTACCCCAGGAGCTCGCCGATCGAGTAGCCGTTGTTCAGAATATTGGAGTGCGTCAGTGTCGCGCCCTTGGGGAAGCCCGTGGTCCCGGAGGTGTACTGCAGGTTGATGGGGTCGTGCGCGTCCAGTTCCGCCATGCGGGCCTTCAGCCCGGAATGCCCGACGTCGTCCGCCCGCTTGAGCAGCTCGGCGTAAGTAAGCTCCTGCCCGGCTTGGGGGACGCCGGCGTCGAGCTGTTCCGCACCAAGATCCGGCAGAAACACGAGCTCGCGCAGCTCCGGACATTCGGCGAGCGCCTGTCGCGCCATCGCCACGTAGTCGCTATTCCGGTCCGACGGCGCCGTAACCAGCATCCGCATGCCGTTCTGCCTGACCACGAACTCCAGCTCATAGCTGCGGTAGGCCGGATTCACGTTGACAAGAACGGCCCCGATCTTGGCCGTGGCGTACTGCAGGATGGTCCACTCGGCGCAGTTGGGGCTCCAGATGCCGATCCGCTCCCCCTTCGCGACGCCCAGTGCGAGGAGCGCGCGGGCGAGCCGGTCGACGTCGTCGTTCAGTTTGGTGTAGCTCCAGCGGCGGGCGTCGGCGCCGGGCACCGCGGCCGCCTCGATCAGCGCATCATGGAACGGAAACCGGGCCACCACCCGCTCGAAATTCTGGCCGATGGTTTCTTCGAGCAGCGGGACGTCAGTGTCCCCGGCTGTGTAAGCGCGCATGATGGCACGCTATCAACTGGCTCCGGGCAAGAGAAGCGCAACAGAAGGGTGTTCGGCGTAAACAGGTCCGGACCCGCAGGCGGCGGCCGGTATTGTGAAATCCATGAGTGCACCCATCGACCTGCAGGCAACGTTCATCCCCAACGACGGCGAATTCTTCCGCGTGAAGCTCGCCCTGGAAATCGCCATTGACGAGGTAGTCAGCGAGCCCGGCTGCATCCAGTACGAGCTCACCGAAGTCAGCGAGGAGAAGCTGGTCCTGACCGAGCAGTGGGCCTCGGAAGAAGACCTCCACAAGCATTCCAAGGGGACCGCGGTCCAGGACCTCAACGAATCCCTCAGCGCCCTGCTGGCCGAGCCTGTCCAGCTCGTGCGCCTCTAGTCCGTCCCTACAAGAACCGCGGGGTCACTCCGCACCCAAGGAACCGAGGTTGTGGGTGCGGAATGACCCCGCGTTGCAGTTAAAAGCCGAACTAGAAATCCGGGATCTGGGTGCCGTCCTGCGTGCCGGCGTTGTTGCCCGTGCTGTTGCCTGCGGACGCGGCGGCTTCGGCCTGCGAGCGCGCCACGTGGGCGTGGACTTCCTCCATGTCGAGGGCCTTGACGGCGTCGATCACCTGTTCAAGCTGCGGGGCGTTCAGCGCACCGGGCTGCGAGAAGACCAGGACCTTCTCGCGGAAAGCCATGAGCGTGGGGATGGACGTGATGCCGGCCTCCGCGGCCAGCTGCTGTTCTGCTTCGGTGTCCACCTTGGCGAAGACGACGTCGCTGTGCTTCTCCGAAACGGCGGAGTACGTGGGGGCGAACTGGCGGCACGGCCCGCACCAGGCGGCCCAGAAGTCCACCAGGACAATGTCATTGCCCTCGATGGTCGATGCGAACTGTTCACCTGTGATGTCAACGGTAGCCATGGTTCAACCGTACGCGAGGCCGGTCCCGATGTCCCTCCGCCGGGCGGCTTGTTCGCTCCCCGCGTCACCGGGAATATCTCCGCCCCGGCTCTTCGACGGCCTCTTGCGTGGTCAGACCCAGGCGTGCGGTGCCGGCCTGCGAGCCCCGGGCAGCGCGTTGGTTTCGCGCCAGTCATTGATCCACTTCGGAAGCTCCAGCCCGGCCGGGGGCTCGCCAAACTCGGCGAGAATTTCCTCCTGGCTCACGGGCCTTCCCGCGCTCACAAGACGCGTGGCGATATATGCCCGGGCATAGATCTCGCCATCCACGACCATGCGCTGTTCGAAATAAATCGCCTTGGCATCCAGTCCGATGATCCTGGACTCGACCGTGTAGCGCTGCCATAACCGCAGGGAGCGGCGGAACGCGATGGTCTCGCCCGCGGCCACGGGACTCCAGCCGCGCCGGCGCATCTTCGCCCACGTGCCGCTCCGAACCATCAGGTCGAAGCGGCCCAGGTCCATCAGCGAGAAGTACATCCCGTTGTTGACGTGCATGGCGATGTCGATGTCCGTCGGGAGCACGCGGAGCGGAAGCGAGGACTCCTCCCAGACGCTGATTGCAGAGCGTTTGGAGGAGCTGAACAGCAGCATCAGGGTGCGCAGTAGCAGGTGCATGACGTCTATGTTACTTGTGAGTAACAACTTTCGCAGTTCCCCGCCCGCAGGTTCCCCGCGCCCGCAGGCTCCCGGCGAGGCCTGCGGGATTCAAGTAGGGGTCGCGCGGAAAGACAGGTACTGCCCACGCGGGTGCCCCCGGCCCTGCGCTCCTACACTCAACACTGCTGGGCAGATGCGTTTGTGAGCGCGTCCCTCTCAATTTAATGGTCAAGCGTGAACAGGAAGCGATCCCGCCCGAGCGCCTCCCCTGTCTGCGTCTGACCGCCCAGCAAGCGGCCGCGAGATACTGCCGGCCGCGCAACGGTTCAGGGGTCAGCCATGAATCAGCAGGAAATCGCCAGCCAGCACCGTGCGGCGGTTCAACTATTTGATCTGCAGCCAGGCTCGCTGCACACCGGATTCGGCATCCGGGTCCTCGTGCTCGCCGGCGTGCTGCTGGTGAGCGCTACGGCCCCCATTTGGTCAGCGGCTCCCGCGCACGAGACTCCTGCTTCAGCGAGCCAACCCGTACCGGCCGCCCTCCAGGATGACGCGATGCCGTGGTCCGGCCGGCCGGGCTCAGTGTCAGACATGCCCGCTTCCGAACCCGCCGCCAGGCCGTCGCCGCGGGTGTCCGCCGCAGTTAGCCGCACGGTCCCAAAGAAGACATCCGCCTCCTCGATTGCTGCGAAGGCCCGGGTGACTGCGGCCCCGCACAGAACTGCCCCCGCCGCCAAGGTGCCGGTGCGTGCTCCGGCTCCGGCGCCTGCTCCCGTTCCGGCACGTGCCGCGGTGGCGGCACCCGCTCGGGTAACGGTACCCGTTCCCGCAGCGGCCCCGGCAAAACCCGCGCCTCCGCAGCCGGCACCGGCTCCGGTGCCGCTCGTCCGGACCATCTACGTTGCTGGCGCAGGTGGACAGGCCATGGTGGACCAATGCATCGGACCCATCCACTACACACCAGACGACGGGTACTCGCTTTTCATCACTGAACACGACTTCTGCGGCGGCTGGGCGCGTTTCTCCGGAATCCAGGTAGGCGAGAGAGTGGACGTTCCGGGCTACGGCACCTACACGGTGGCCGCCCGGGGCCAGGTTCCCAACGGCGGTACCACCAACGATGTTGCCGCCGTGTTTGGCGGGTTCCCCAGGGCGGTGCTGCAGACCTGCATTCCCGGTACCACCCAAATGCTCGTGATAGCCCTTAACTAGCAGCAGGGCGGCCCGGCCCACGATACCCGGCAGCCGCTACGCCATGCCCGTAAGTGGCTGCCCTCGGCCGAACAATTGCTGGTTTCAGGAATGACCGGTCCCTTTAGGGCGGCCGTTCGCCGCGATGGGGACCGGTCGATGGGTCCGGAAACMCATGTCGTCCTGGTCGTTCAACTCCTCAGTAGCCGCCGGTGCCCGCAGCCGCCTCTTCGGCGCGGGGCGTCTTGGCGTAGTCGGTCTTGTTGACCTGGTATGCGTGCGCGTCGAGTTTCATTGCCCCCTGGTTGACTTCTTTCAGCTGGGCGTCTGTCAGCTGCTCGATCTTGACCAGTTCGAGGGTCTCCTGGTCTGCGCCGCCCACTGCCGTCACTTTCACCAGTCCGGTGCCCGCTGAATAGTATTTCCGCTGGTGCCCAACAGCCGGTTCCAGCGGGTTGTGTTCATCGATGACCAGCACGTCGTCGTAGCAGCCAGTGGGCACGCACACCCGATCGTTCTCCTTGAAGACCTTGCCGCAGTCCAGGAAGTCCACTGCCGGTGCATGGGCCTGAACATATTCCGGAGTGCCGGTCTTGGGCTCGCCCGGCATGGCGACGCCGGCCTGGGCTTCGGAGATGCTGTGAATGAACGTGCTGGGGGCGCCCGTGAACTTGCCGTTCTCGTACTCTTCCGGGTACTCCCCAAACAGCCAGACTGTCCCCGACTCCGTTTGGGCAAAGAAGGCCAGTTCGGATTCGACCAGCACGCCGTCAGCATAGTCCCGGTCCCACATCACCTGGGTCTTCACGCCGTCTATCGTCTTGGTCAGGCCGGTCACTTCGTGGACAACCTTCCGCTCCGCGGTGCCCTCCTCGGTCTTCACGGTGCCCGTCGTCGTGTACTGCGCGCCCGGCTTCAGCGGGAACCACTTGTTGTCGATCTTCGGCGACGCCTGGAACGCGCTGAGGTCAAAGTTGATGGCAGAGCCGGGCCCGCACAGCTCTGTGGCGTCCGCGCTGCCCGTCGGCGACGCTGCCGGCGAAGTCGTTTCGGTTGTTACTGACGGGGTCGCCGAAGCAGAGGCCGACTGCGACGACCCCGAAGTCGCAGCCGGGGCTGGCGCGGCATTGGGCGCGCCACACGACGCCACTGTGGACATCGCTATGAGCAGCGTGAAAGCGGAACCCAACGCTGCCGGTCGTCTTTTTGGCTTGAACATCTCTGTAGCCTTTCGCTGTTGGAATTACTGGATTCCAGCAGCTGCGCCCGGCCCGCCGCATTGGGCTCATCTGGAGGGCAGCGCTGGCGAAACCGCACCCAGTACGGATACGTGCAAAGTCTCCGTGGACGGGGCGCGGATTAGTGTCTCTCGGGACGACTCACCGAGGAACGACCAGAAGATGCATTCAGCCTCCTCTACCTGAGACCGTTGCCAAGTCCGGACAGGGTTAGCAAAAGCATGGCCCTATTTGGTCTATTTGAGAAGGGGTGCGGAGGCGGCATTTGAGCGGCAGCATGAACGGGTTGCCGCGGCACAGGCTGGACCCGGGTGGTGCCTCATTGGGTCACCAGGCTGTAGGGGCCCTCCAGGGACGAAAAACCCCGCCCGGCCTGCGTTTCGCAGGTCAGACGGGGTTTTCCCGTGGGTGGCAGATGAGGGATTCGAACCCCCGTAGGCGTTGCCAGCTGATTTACAGTCAGCCCCCTTTGGCCGCTCGGGTAATCTGCCGAACTTCAAAGAAGTTACCCGGGTTATTGCTTCCAGTAACCGCGGGCAAGACAACTTTACAGAACTTCTGCCGAAGAATCGAATCGAGCCGGAAACGGCCCAAAAAGCCCGGAAATTCAGGCTTCTCCGAGAATGCGCCCGGCGAGTTTCGCTTCAAACCGGACAGCTTGCTCCTCGGTGATCTGATGGAGCTGCACTGCCCGCTGGAGGTCCGCGTGCACGCCGTCCAGTCTCGATGATGCGTCCGCGGCGGGGCTAAGGATGATCGACGCGGCCACGGCCGCGGCGGTGACCGAGGTGGCTGCAGTCGCGATCACCCCGGCGGCGGCTGCGGTGGATCGGCTGACATAGCGGACTGCCTGGTGGGTCATTGCATTCCTTCCGGGGCGGCTTCCAACTCCTACAACTCTGCGCAGCCAACCTTCGTTCCACCAGTGCCTTCGCTATGAGAGAACTGTGAAAGGGGTTTCACCTTCACAACCGGCCCATCCGTACTACGCTGGACTGCAGATATCCACGCCAGGCCGGGCCGGCACAACTTTGCAATGGGCAGTCCATGCGCGGGCACAACCGGCGCCGGCCGGGCGAAAGCAACCACCATCAAGAGGAGAGTCATGGCAGGCGAGTCCACATTCGACGTCGTAAGCAAAGTAGACAAGCAGGAAGTGGCGAACGCCCTGAACCAGGCGCAGAAGGAGCTGGTGCAGCGATACGACTTCAAGGGCGTCGGGGCCGAGGTTGACTTCAGCGATGACAAGATCCTCATGAAGGCGAACTCTGAAGAGCGCGTCCTTGCCGTTCTGGACGTGCTGCAGTCCAAGCTGATCCGCCGCGGGATCTCGCTCAAGTCCCTGGACACGGGTGAGCCGTACGCTTCGGGCAAGGAATTCCGGCTGGAGGCTTCCATCAAGGAGGGTATCGCCCAGGATCTCGCCAAGAAGATCAACAAGCTGATCCGCGACGAGGCGCCCAAGTCCGTCAAGTCCCAGATCCAGGGCGACGAACTCCGCGTGACGTCCAAGTCCCGCGATGACCTTCAGGCCACCATGGCCCTGCTGAAGGACTTTGACGAGGCCGATCTCCAGTTCGTGAACTTCCGCAGCTAGCAAGCATCACCTCCGGCCCTTTCGGCTGGACCGCCGGGGCCGGGCGCCCGCGTCACATCTGGCGCGGACACCCGGCCTCATGCGTATATCTGAGCCCACGGACGTTCAGCCTTACGAGCCCCCCGTAATTAGGGCACGGAAATTTCGCTTAATTCTCAGCCGCGGGTAGTCTCCTGCTTAGGCCAGCCTTACTTAGGGTCAGTTGACCACGAGGCCGGTACCCACGCCCCCGCACCGAGACCCCGAGGACACCATGAACGCGCCCTACTTTGACCGGCAATCCCGCGCTCCGCGAGGCCCGGCCGCCCGCAGCATCACCTCCGCACTCGGACTGGTTGCCGGCGCAGTCCTCCTTCCCCTGGTCCTCACGTCCTGCGCCGGCGCGGGAGTAGGCGCAGGAGCCCCCGCTTCACCCGCCGGCAGTCCTGCCGGGAATGTCTCCGGGGATGCCACCCTGCAGAAACTCAATGACACCGCCGCCGCCAAGTACTCCGCCTACGTCGAGGACCAGGTTGACCAGCTCGTGGCCGGCACCAAAGCGTTCGCCGCCGCCTTCGCGGACGGCAATGCCGCCACTGCCCGCAGCCTGTACGCCCCCACCCGCATGCACTGGGAACGGATTGAGCCGGTGGCCGAGGCCTTCGGCGATCTGGACCCCAAGCTGGATCTCCGGGAGGCGGACCTGGCGCCGGGCGAACAGTGGACCGGGTGGCACCGGGCGGAGAAGGACCTCTTCGCCCCTGCCGGCTACCAGCCGATGACGACGTCCGAGCGCGCAGTGCTGGCCAAGCAGCTCGTGGCGGACACGGAAGACCTCCGCCGGCGCACCCGAACGGTGACCCTCACCGCAGACAAACTGGGCAACGGCGCAAAGGAACTTCTCGACGAGGTGGCCACCGGCAAGGTCACCGGCGAAGAAGAGACCTGGTCCCACACGGACCTCTGGGACTTCCAGGCCAACGTGGACGGCGCACGGACCGCCTTCGAGATCCTTCGCCCCGCGCTCCAGCAGAACAACGCCGGGCTGGCGACTGAACTCGACTCCAAGTTCGCGGCACTCCAGACGGAGCTCAAGAAACACGCCAAGGGTGACGGCTTTGCCTACTACGGCGAGCTCACGCCCGTGCAGGTCCAGAAACTGGCGGCCTTGGTCGATGCGCTGGGCGAACCGCTTTCCCGGCTCACGTCGGCAGTGGTGCAGTGAGCCAGGTAAGTCGTCGCGGACTGCTGTCCCTCGCCGGGGCCGGCGGTGTGGGCGCTGCCGCCGGACTGGCCGCAGGATTCCTGGGGCACGACGCCGTCGCCGAGGCTGCGGGCCCGGCGAATGACACCGTCGCCTTTTACGGTGACCGCCAGTCGGGAATCACGACGCCGGCCCAGGACCGGCTGCACATGGCGGCTTTCGATGTCATCACCGAGGACCGGGCGGAGCTCATCCAGCTGCTGAAGGACTGGACGGAGGCTGCCGCTGCCTTGACGGCAGGGCGGGAAACCGGATCCACCGGCGCCGTGGGCGGGCCGGCGGACGCCCCGCCCGAGGATACCGGCGAAGCCCTGGGCCTGAATGCGGCCCGGCTGACCCTCACCTTCGGATTCGGCCCCACGCTCTTCGAAAAGGACGGAACCGGCAGGTTCGGGCTGGCGGGGCGCCGCCCCGAGGCCCTGATTGATCTCCCCCATTTTCCCGGGGACGGCCTGCAGGAGCAGCGGACCGGCGGCGACCTCGTGGTCCAGGCCTGCTCCGATGATCCCCAAGTGGCGGTCCACGCCATCCGCAACCTGGCCAGGATCGGATTCGGCAAGACCCGCGTGCGCTGGTCCCAGCTCGGCTTCGGCCGCACATCCTCTACGTCCCGGTCCCAGCAGACACCGCGCAACCTCTTCGGCTTCAAGGACGGCACCAGCAATGTGAAAGCCGAGGACGCCGGGCTCCTCGACGCACACGTCTGGGTCCCCGGCGGCGGCAAAGCCACCGAAGCCTGGATGGAAGGCGGCAGCTACCTTGTGGCCCGCCGAATCCGCATGCACATAGAGATCTGGGACCGCACCTCCCTTCGCGAGCAGGAGAGCCTGATCGGCAGGACCAAGGCCGAAGGTGCGCCGCTCTCCGGCGGCACCGAGTTCACTGCCCCGGACTTCGACGCGAAGGGCCCGGACCAGGAAACGCTGATCGCCAGGGACTCGCACGTCCGGGTGGCGCACCCGTCACACAACAACGGCGTGCGCATGCTGCGGCGCGGCTACAACTTCACGGACGGCTCCGACGGCCTGGGCCACCTGGATGCTGGCCTGTTCTTCATCGCGTTCGTGAAGGATCCGCGCACGCACTACGTGCCGATGCAGCTGGCCATGGCACGGCAGGACACCCTGTCCGTAGAATACCTGCAGCACACCGGCTCGGGCCTGTTCGCTGTTCCTCCCGGAGTGCGGCCCGGCGGATTCTTCGGCGAAGGGCTTTTTACGGCATGACAACCACCCAGGGCGCAAACACCGGCGTGGACTTCAGCGTGGCAGCTGAGCCATGGGACGCAGCGGATGGCACGCGGCTCCGCGCCATGCAGCGGGCCGAACTGGACGCCCGGTACGGATGCGACGACCATGAACCCGGCTCGGCACCCACCGCCGAGGACATCACCGTCTTCCTTGTCGCCCGCGACGGGCAGGGCGCGGCCGTGGCCTGCGGCGCGCTGCGGCAGCTGGACGCGGCCTCGGCGGAGATCAAGCGGATGTTCGTGCTGCCGGGCCACCGCGGGAGCGGAGTGGCTGCCGCGGTGCTGCGCAGCCTTGAATCCGAGGCGGCCCGCCTGGGGCTGCGCGAGCTCAAGCTCGAGACCGGGACAGCCCAGCCGGACGCCATCGGGTTCTACGAGCGCGAGGGCTACCGGCCGATCGACAACTTCGGGCCGTACGCCGGCGAGCCGCTGTCCGCGTGCTACGCGCGTTCGTTCGGGTAAGCCTGCATCCAGTACCTGCATCCCGCCCCGTTGAAGTACGACGGCGGGAGGTCAGTTGAGCGGCCGGCCCGCCATCCGCTCCAGCCTGGCGATGCGGTCCTGCATGGGCGGGTGGGTAGCGAACAGCTTGGTCATCGCCCCGCCGCGGAACGGATTGGCGATCATCAGGTGCGAGGTGTTGACCAGACGCTGGTCCTGCGGCAGCGGCGCTGCCTGAACCCCCTGATGGATCTTCCGCAGGGCTGAGGCCAGCGCGAGCGGGTCTCCGGTGAGCTGCGAGCCGTCCTCATCGGCGTCGTACTCCCTGGTGCGGGAGATGGCCACCTGGATCAGCGACGCCGCGAGCGGCGCGAGCAGCGCCATGGCAATGAGGGCCAGCGGGTTCGAGTTGCGGCGGTCGCCGCCGCCGAAGAACAGCAGCATCTGCCCCACCGAGGTGATGACACCGGCCACGGCGGCAGCCACGGACGAGGTCAGGATGTCACGGTTGTAGACGTGCATCAGCTCATGGCCCAGGACGCCGCGGAGCTCGCGGGGGCTCAGCAGCTGCACGATGCCTTCGGTCACGCAGACGGCCGCATTCCTGGGATTCCGCCCCGTTGCGAATGCGTTCGGCGCCATGGTGGGCGAGACGAAGATGCGCGGCATGGGCTGGCTGGCGCGCATGGAGAGGTCCCGGACCATTTGGTAGAGCTCCGGGGCCTGCGCTTCGGTCACGGGGTAGGCCTGCATTGAACGGAGCGCGATTTTGTCGCTGTTCCAGTAACCGTAGGCGGTGGTTGCGACGCCGATCAGCGCCATGATCAAAAGGGGCGCGGCACTGCGCATACTGGACCCGATCAGTGCGCCAAGCGCCAGCAGAACCGCCCACAGCACTCCGAAAAGCGCTGCCGTCTTCAGTCCGTTGTGGTGATTGTGCACTGTTGCCTCCACTGCTCGTGAGTCGGGGCCGGACTCCAGGTCTTGCCCACAGAGGTCTTGCTTCCGGCAAGGCCGCTACGGAACGGGATTCCGGGCGTCGTACGTCAGGAAGCCGGACTGACAGCGCGCCGCCGCCCAGGCCACCACGATGCACAGGACTCCGCCGATCAGCAGGACCCAGCCCTCACTTAGAATTTTAGTCCCGCCGCCGGCAAGCATGTCGCCCAGCCGGGGCCCTCCCGCAACCACCACAATGAAGACCCCCTGGAGACGTCCGCGCAGGTGGTCCGGGGTGGCCGACTGCAGGATGGTGGTGCGGAAAACCGCACTCACGGAGTCCGCAATGCCCGCGAGGGCGCAGCACAGCACGGCGGGCACCAGCCACAGCGTCACGCCGCCGGAGCCGGAGCGGCCGGCGAGAACCACCACCAGGCCGAAACCTCCGATGGAGGCACCCCAGCCCATGACCGACCAGACCACGGCCCTGCCCTGCCTCCGGATGTGGCCCAGCGGTCCGGAAAACAGCCCCGCCAGAAAGGCGCCGACGGCCGTGGACGCAAGGAGGATGCCCACCGTGGTTTCGCCGCCGCCGATCATGAGGGCCCCCACCGCGGGCAGCAGCGCCCTCGGCTGGGCAAGAATCATGGCAACGAGGTCGATGATGAATGTCATGCGCAGGTTGGGCCGGGTGCCCAGGAACCGGAATCCTTCCGCCACGGACCGCAGCCCCGCCCGGCCGGCCTCCTTGCCGGGCGGCATGGGCGGCAGCTTAAACAATGCCCAGAAAGCGAAAGCGAAGCTCACGAAGTCCAGACTATAGGTCCAGCCAAACCCTACGGACGCCACCAGCAGGCCGGCCAGCAGCGGCCCCGCCGTCATGCCCAGGCCGAACGTGATCATGCTCAGCGCATTCGCCGCCGGAAGGAGCTCCTTGCGCACCAGCACCGGAATGATGGCGCTGCGGGCCGGCTGGTTGATGGCCTGGGCCCCGCTCTGCACGGCCACCAGCAGATACAGCAGCCACACGTTTCCCAGCTCCAGCCAGGCCTGCAGAGCGAGTCCGCCCGTGGTGAGCCACAGCACCAAGGAGGAAAGCAGCGCCACGATGCGCCGGTCGTGCGAATCGGCAATGGATCCGCCCAGCAGTCCGCCGAGCACCAGCGGAACCAGGGCAAAGATGCTGAGCAGGCCCACGTAGAGGCTGTCCTGCGTCAGCCGGTAAACCTCCAGGCTGACGGCCACAAGGGTGAGCTGGCTGCCCACGTTCGAAATGGCCGAACCCAGCCACAGCCGCCGGAAGGCCGGACTTTCGCGCAGCGGAGTGATGTCAGCCAGAAGTTTTCCCACCCGGCAACTCTAGCCGCGGACGGGAGTTAGTCCCCCCTTATTGTGATCTAGTCAAAATAAGTGGTTGAATAGGGACATGACGGAGCAACCGGAAAGCCACGAAGCCTGGGCCGCGGCCCTGCGCGCCCACGGCCGCCGGGTGACCAAACAGCGGCTGGCGGTGCTGGCCGCCGTCGAACACCACCCGCATTCCCCGGCGGACAGCATTCTGGCGGCGGCACGCGAGGAACTTCCGGAGCTGACCGCCCAGTCCGTCTACGTGGTCCTCGGGGACCTCACCGACCTGCACATGCTCCGCCGTTTCGAACCGCCGCACTCCCCCGCGCTGTACGAGACGCGCGTGGGTGACAACCACCACCACGCCATCTGCATCAGCTGCGGCCGCGTGGAGGACGTTGACTGCGCGGTCGGCCACGCCCCGTGCCTCACCCCGCACTGGAACGAGAACTCCCATCCCATGACCATCCAGATCGCCGACGTCATGTACCAGGGCATCTGCGGGGACTGCCAGCAGGCCCAAAAACTTCCTTCTGAACGCAACTGACAAGTAATAAAGAAATAGGAGAAAGATGACTCAGAACATCTCTGCGCCCGCTGTGTCCACGACACAGTCCGGTGCTCCCGTCACGTCCGACGCCCACTCTCAGGCAACCGGCGCCGACGGCGCTATCATCCTGACCGACCACTACCTGGTCGAAAAGCTCGCACAGTTCAACCGCGAGCGCGTCCCGGAGCGCGTTGTGCATGCCAAGGGCGGCGGCGCATTCGGCAGCTTCAAGACCACCGAGGACATCTCCAAGTACACCAAGGCCGCTTTCCTGCAGCCAGGTGCGGAGACCGAAATGCTGATCCGGTTCTCCTCGGTCGCCGGTGAAAACGGCTCTCCCGACACCTGGCGCGACCCCCGCGGCTTCGCGGTCAAGTTCTACACCTCCGAGGGCAACTACGACCTCGTGGGCAACAACACCCCGGTGTTCTTCATCCGCGACGGCATCAAGTTCCCCGACTTCATCCACTCCCAGAAGCGCCTCCCCGGCACCCACCTGCGCGACGCCGACATGCAGTGGGACTTCTGGACCCTGTCCCCCGAGTCCGCCCACCAGGTCACCTGGCTCATGGGTGACCGCGGCCTGCCCGCCTCCTGGCGCGAAATGCAGGGCTACGGCTCGCACACCTACCAGTGGATCAACGCCGAGGGCGAGCGCTTCTGGGTCAAGTACCACTTCAAGTCCAACCAGGGCGTGAAGTCCATGACGGGCGACGACGCCGAGGCTCTCGCCGGCTCGGACGCGGACTTCTACATCCGCGACCTGCAGGAAAACATTGCCGCCGGCAACTTCCCGTCCTGGGACCTCCACGTCCAGGTCATGCCGTACGAGGATGCCAAGACCTACCGCTTCAACCCGTTCGACCTCACCAAGGTGTGGCCGCACGCTGACTACCCGCTGATCAAGGTGGGCACCATGGAGCTGAACCGGAACCCGGAGAACTACTTCGCGCAGATCGAGCAGGCCACCTTCGCGCCGTCGAACTTCGTGCCGGGCATCGCCGCTTCGCCGGACAAGATGCTGCAGGCGCGCATCTTCTCCTACGCGGACGCGCACCGCTACCGCGTGGGCACCAACCACGCCCAGATCCCGGTGAACCTGCCCAAGAACCAGGTCAACAACTACAGCCAGGACGGTGCCGGGCGCTACCACTTCAACGCCCCTTCCGTTCCGGTCTACGCCCCGAACTCCCTCGGCGGCCCGGCAGCCGTGGAACCGCAGAACCCGGCCGGCGGCTGGGAGAACGACGGCGCGCTGACGCTCGCCGCGCACTCCCTGCACGCTGAGGACGGCGACTTCGGCCAGGCCGGCACTCTGTACCGCGAGGTGTACAACGACGGCGAGAAGGCCCGTCTGCTGGAAACCATCACCGGTGCTGTGGGCGGCGTGAAGAGCCCGGGCATCAAGGAGCGCGCCATCCAGTACTGGACCAACGTGGACGCCGAGCTTGGCGCCAAGCTGCGCGCCAACCTGGGTGCAGCCCAGACCGAGTCGGACGCCGAAGCGGCCGCGAAGTTCTGACCCCAGCTTTACCGCCCTTACCGGGCACGCCCACCCCGTCACGGATTTCCGTGGCGGGGTGGGCCTTTTCCACATAGCCGATGCCTTCTCTGGCTGTATTGACGATGCCTCCCTACGATCCTTGTATGGACACGTTCGAAGGCATCCCGGATGCCGCCTTCCGGTTCTATGCGGAGCTGGAGAACAACAACAACCGTGAATGGTGGCTTGAAAACAAGGACACCTATGACTCGGAGGTGAAGCAGCCGCTCGCGCTGCTGCTCGCCGAACTGGAGGATAAGTTCGGCCCGGGCAAGATCTTCCGGCCCAACCGGGACATCCGGTTCTCGCAGGACAAGTCGCCGTACAAGACCGCCCAGGGAGCCTTCGCCGCACGGCAGGAAGGCGTGGGTTACTACATCCAGGTCAGCGCGGACGGGCTGCTGATCGGCGGCGGCTACCACTCACACACGCCGGCGCAGCTTGCCCGGTTCCGCAGCGCCGTGGATGCCCAGGCCAGCGGCGCGGCCTTGCAGAAAATCGTGGACAGGATCGCCGCTGCCGGGTTCGTGGTGGAAGGCGAGAAGCTCAAGACCGTGCCCCGGGGCTTCGACAAGGACCACCCTCGGGCCGAGCTGCTCAAGCACAAGTCGCTGTCAGCGGGAGTCACGTTCCGAGACGCCGGGTGGCTCGCCACTGCGGGCGCCAAACGGGAGGTGGCCAGCCGATGGGAACAGCTCCGCCCGCTCGTCGACTGGGTCGGCCAGTATGCGGCCCCATAATGGCAGCCCGGGAATCGGAAAGGCCACCCGGGATCAAGAAGACCCCGGGTGACCTTTCGCGCTCTACTGGGTCGCGTTAGACGCGCGTGTAGGTGTCTTCGTCGTCCAGGTCCACGGCCGCCGGGTTCACGGCTGCCTTGGCCTCGGCGAACTTCTCGTTAAGGCGCGAGTGCCGCTGGCCGTACGCGAAGTAGATGCCCAGGCCGATCACGAGCCAGATGGCGAAGAAGATCCAGGTCTCCACGGCCAGGTTCGTCATGAGGTACAGGCAGAGCACCGCGGACACAACGGGCAGCACTTTGCCGAACGGAACCCGGAAGGCAGGCTTGAGGTCCGGCCGCTTTTTGCGCAGCACAAGGATGCCAAGGCTGACCATCACAAAGGCGGAGAGGGTACCGATGTTGATCATTTCCTCCAGCAGATCCACGTTGGTGAGTCCGGCTACCAGTGCCACCGCTGCACCACAGATGATCTGCAGCCGGGCCGGCGTCGAACGCTTCTCGCTGGTCTTGGACAAGGACCGCGGCAGCAGTCCGTCGCGGCTCATGGCCAGCACAACGCGGGAGAGGCCCATCAGCAGCACCATGATCACCGTGGTCAGGCCCACCAGTGAGCCGAAGGCGATGACCTTGGCGGCGTCGGTGTTCCCCACGGCTTCGAAGGCCGTGGTGAGCGTCGGGTTCTTGACCGCTGCGAGCTCCTTGTACGAGACCATTCCGGTCAGGGCCAGGGACACCAGGATGTACAGCAGCGTGACCAGTGCCAGGCCGCCGAAGATGCCGCGCGGCAGGGTCTTCTGCGGGTTCTTGACCTCTTCCGCGGACGTGGCCACCACGTCAAAGCCGATGAACGCGAAAAAGACCAGGGCGGCCCCGGCGAAGATGCCCAGCGTTCCGTACTGGGCGGGTGCGGCACCGGTGAGGAAACCGAAGAAGGACTGCTTCATGACGTCAGCTGCTCCGGTGCCCGTGGTGGGCTCCGAGGCGGGAACGAACGGCGTGTAGTTGGAGAACTTGACGTAGCTGAAGCCCACGACGATCACGAATATCACGACGCCGATCTTGATCAGCGTGAAGATGTTGCCCACGCGGGCGGATAGCTTCGTCCCGAGGACGAGCAGCACGGTGAAGATCGCCACGATGAGGAACGCTCCCCAGTAGAGGTCAACTCCTCCGAGGGAGATGGCGGGCGGTATTTCCACGCCCATGAGGGCGAAGACCTTGCTGAGGTAGATGCCCCAGTACTTCGCAATCACCGCGGCGGCGGTGAACAGCTCCAGGATGAGGTTCCAGCCGATGATCCAGGCCAGCACCTCGCCCATGGTTGCGTAGGTGAAGACATACGCAGAGCCGGCCACGGGGATGGCGGTGGCGAACTCGGCGTAGCACATGATCGCCAAGGCGCACGTGACGGCGGCCACGGCAAAGGAGAGCGTAACAGCCGGTCCGGCGAAGTTCGCCGCGGCCTTGGCGCCCACCGAGAAGATGCCGGCGCCAACCGCAACGGCGACGCCCATGATCATCAAGTCCCAGGTGCTGAGGGAGCGCTTGAGCTTGCGTCCGGGTTCATCGGCGTCGGCCATTGACTGCTCGATGGACTTGGTCCGGAAAAGATTCATAGGAAATCCACAATCCTGATTGGGGGTAGGAAACAGACCTATCAATAATAGTGTCCATCCAATGGACGGCCATATTTGTCCCAAATAATGAGACGCCGCGCACGCGAAACCACGCCCGGCCCTCCTCCGCGCTGCGGCTGCGCGGTGTGGTGGAGGGCCGGGCGTGGTGTCCGGGAGGACAGCTGGCGGCCCCTTGTGGGAACCGCCAGCCGGCCAATTACATTACACGGAGCCTGTCCTGAAGGTCCAGGACCGGAACGCCAGCGGGTTGCCGGCGAGGTCAAGGACCGAGGAGGTGGCCATCGTGTATGTGGTGTTGGCCACGAGGGTCGCCGACGGGTTGAGCGTCGCCGTCCTCGTTGCCGCGTTGTACGTCACCGTTGCGGTCACGACCGGTCCCGTGAGGCTGCCGCGCCTCAGGACCACCGTTGACGTGCTGACGTTCGTAACAGGCTCGCTGTAACGTACCGTGACGTTGGCCGTGCGGCCCACGTTCGTTGCACCGATCGCCGGTGTCACCGAAGCCACCGTCGGGGCGGGCCCGGTGGTGAACTGCCATGACGGCGGTGTGGCCATGGTGTTGCCTGCCGTGTCCCGGATGGAGGAGAACGCCATGTTGTACGTACGGTCGGCGAGGAGGGTCGCGGTGGGGTTGACCGTCACGGTCCTCGTAGCGTTGTTGTAGGTCACACTGGCCGGGATCGGCGTTGCACTGCCGTTGAGCCGGAGAACAACCGTTCCGGAGCCGACGTTCGTGACCGATTCACTGAACGTGGCCGTCACGTTTGCCGTCTGGCTGACGGACTTGGCGCCGAGGGCCGGCGTCCTGGCGGTGATCGTCGGGAGCACAAACTCGGTCCGCGGCGTGATCAGCGGAGTACGGGCCGATGGTGCGCCCGTGCCTGCTGCGTTGATTGCCGAGACGTCGAAGGTGTATCCCGTGCCGTTGATCAGGGCCGCCACCGCGCTGCTCGTGACGTTCCCTACCGTGACCTCGCGGGTCGGAGTGGCACTCGTTCCCACGAAGACGCGGATTCGGAACTGCGTGACTGCGGCACTGGGAACTGCCGCGGGGGCGGTCCACCTCACCGTAACCTGGGCATTGCCCGCAGTCGCCGTGCCAATCGCCGGAGCGCTGGCAAGGACGGGAGCCGACGGCGTGACCGCGTTGGACAGTGCCGAGAATGCGCTGGCGCCGAGTGCGTTCACTGCCCGAACCTGGAACCTAACAGCGGTTCCGTTGGTCAGACCCGTCACCACCAGGCTGGTGGCACCGGCGTCAGCCGTCTGAAGCGCACCAACCTGGGTTCCGGCTGCGTTGACCACCCGCACGTCGAAGCTGGTGGCAAGGCCGCCTGCTGCCGGCGTGAAGTTGACCGTGGCCTGGCCACTGCCGGTAGCAGCAGCCGCGCCGATGACGGGAACGGATGGTGCGACAGTGTCAGCGAACACCAGCCGTTCGACGTTCCGCACGGTGTCGGTACCGTCAGTGCCCACGTTGTCGGTCACCGTGGTCGTTGACCCCGGAGAGCCAAGGACGCCGGTTCCACCGGTGGTGGTGACGGTGTAGTCGGCCTGCGCGCCGGTGAACACCGCCGAGTCGGTGCCGCCGGAGCCCGTGAGGACCTCGCGGACCGCCACGATGTTGCCGGGGTTCACGGTTCCCGCGAAGACACTTTCCTGGAGCGTCGGTCCCGTCAGGTTGCCGCTGGCGTCCTTCAGGTACCGGCTGGCCATGGCGCTCTGCCCCAACCCTTCAATGCTGGCGCTGCCGATTTCGCTTGCCGGATCGGCCGCGTTGGTGCGGACGCTGAGACGGACACCGACGTACCGGTCGCCGTCGAGAATGTCATTGGCGCCGCGTCCCTCGAGAAGGTCGCTGCCGCTGCCGCCGAGGAGGATGTTGCCTTCGCCCCAGACGTTCGCACCGGTGAGGAGCGGGCAGTCCTTGGAGGCCGAAGCGGCCACAACGTCGGATGTCAGAGTCGGGAAGGTCGACACCAGGTCGCCAAGTCCGGCGATCCGGTCCACACCGGCCTGATCCAGCACGTCACATCCAATGAACCCGGCGCCGCCAACGGCGCTCGGAACCAAATCGTCACCGCGAAGCTTGTCGTCGAGTTTGCCGCCCGAGAGCGCTTCAACCTCGTTGAACTTGTCGCGGACACCGACCGTCAGGATGTCCAGCGGAGGGATCGGCAGGGCCAGGTCAAGATCCTGTGCCTGTGGGTCGCCCTGACCGATCTCCCAGTCGTAACCGGAGGCTCCGGCGACCTTCTCGATGCCCGGACCGCCGACGCCGATGTCGTCGCCGCCCTCCATGTCGTAGTCGTCGTCGCCGCCCTGGCCGACGAGGATGTCGTGTCCGGGCTTCTGGGAATCATCCAGGAAGAACAGGTTGCCGCTGTCTCCCTGCATCAGGTCCGGCTGGTCGCCGCCCTCTTCCCAGTCATCGCCGCTGTCGCCGAATGCGGCGTCAAGGCTCTCACCAAGCATCACGAAGTCGTCACCGGCTCCAGCGAAGGTCTCGTTGGCGTTGGCTCCGCCGTTCGTGAAGTCCTTGCCATCTCCACCCATGATGATGTCCAGGCCCGGTCCGGCGTCGATCGCGTCATTGCCGGGTCCGCCCTTCGGGACGTCGTCACCTGCGAGGTCCGTGATGATGTCGTCACCTTCGCCGCCGAGCGCGATGTCAGCTCCGTCGCCACCCTCGATGACGTCGTTGCCGGTACCGCCCCAGAAAGTGTCGTTGTCGTTGCCGCCATAGATGCGGTCGACTCCGGCGGTGCCGTTGTAGACGCTCTGGCCGTTGATTCCGGAGGGGTCGACCGTGTTCCTCGCACGGTACTTGATGGTGCCGTCGGACATACGGATCAGCAGATCCGTCTCACTGCAGTCTGAGTCCGGGTCATCCGCTACGGTGTTGCCGGAGGCCGTAAAGCCCGCAGGCGTGCCGTCCAACTTCTTCAGTTCGAACTTGCAGTCCGCCGTGGCAAACGCGTCGGCCTTCAGGCTGTGCACGTTGGTGTTGCGCATCATCATCTCGGCGAACGAGTTGCCTTCCAGTTGCGCCCTCAGGTTCATGCCCGGGGTGCGCGCCAGGTAGTACAGACGGTCGCCGTTCTGCAGGTTGGTCAGCTGGTTCTCGAAGACGTAGTTGAACGTGCTGCCCAGCAGACCGCCAAACAGGTTTGTCCGCTCCGCGAGGCCGCCGACCCAGAGGTCCACGTTGTCGAGGCCAGTAATCGAACTCGTGCCGGTGTTGGCCCACGCGTCCGTGCTGTTCATGAACGCCGCGGCGTCAGCCGGAGGGACATCCGCGGGTGCGGGGCTGACGATCAGCCGTGCGGCCTCCCGCTTGGCCGCCAGCGTCGTTGCGCCGGTGATGGACGGGTGCAGACCGTAGGCAGCGACGAAGTTGACGAGCGACTCCGGGTGCTTGAGGTTCTCGCCG
The DNA here is from genome assembly GCF_056406715.1 of Arthrobacter sp. P1_B11. NCBI lineage: Bacteria > Bacillati > Actinomycetota > Actinomycetes > Micrococcales > Micrococcaceae > Arthrobacter > Arthrobacter sp. P1_B11. Next base: position 4,489 of record NZ_JBFTZQ010000013.1, on the reverse strand, counting down.
AAGTCGACCCAGTTGGTGTAGGGCTTCAGCTGGCCGTCATTGGTTGAATTGAAGAGCTCCCGGCGGAGGACGTTCAACCGCGGAATTCCTTCAGAACGGGCCCGCGTCATGTTGATCGTCGGAAGGTCCAGGGGCAGGCCCAGCAGGTTGTTGCGGAGCGTGTCGGTCACGAACTCATCCAGTTCGTTACCGGCCTGGTCCGACATCCCTGCGATGACGCTTCCTGCAGCCTCTTCCGAGGTCAGCGGCCCGGCAGGACCGCCGTTGGTGTACTCCGGCGGGTTGAGGAAGCCATTGAGCAGCGAGATGTCGTTCTGGCTACCCCTGGTGTCATCAGCATCTCCGAAGACTCCATTGAAGCCGGCGCCGTCCTCGTTCCTGCGTGAGATCGTTTCGGTCAGCATGGAGTGGCCGAAGCGGTACACAGCGTGGGCGAATTCCGCCTTGATCGCGGGGTTGAGCTCCGTCTGGGTGAACGCAAACGGCTCAAAGGGGTTGATCGCAGGCTGAACCTTGCGGGCGAACTCCTCAAAGACCAGGTGCTGGTACTCCATTTCCGTGATGAACCGTGCGGCCTGGAAGAGCCGCTCACCGTTCCAGCCGGCGGCACCGGCAGTCAGCTTCCACTCGGCCAAAGCCGCGACGCCGCTGGGGGAAGTATCGGTCGTCAGGACGTTCTCGATGTCGCCGACGAGCCGATCGTGCTCGGAGTGGAAGATCTGGTGAATGGTGGTCAGGCCAATGTTCTCGTTGACCCGGCCGTCACCGGCGATGAAGTGCGCGTTCAGCATCTCGTCGTCGTAGGTACCCGCCGGCTGGCTGGCGAAGTCGGCAGATGCCGTGTTGTCAGCATCAGGCGCCGGCGTCACCCGCGGCGTGGCCGGGTTGTTGTCGGTGTCCTGGGGACTCGGGTCCGCGTTGTGCGCGATGTCCGTCAGGAACGGGGTGTCAAAGTACTTGACGTTCGCCGGCACCAGGGTGCCCAGGCCGCCGTTGTCGGCGCGGTTGGCCTCCACGAGTCCGGTCGCGGTCACGAACTGCGGCAGACCGCGGGCGGGGCCGGGAATGAACTTGCCGTACGGGTCCGCGGCGACCATCGGGACATTCAGGACGTCCTTGTCCAGCAACTGGATACCCAGACGCGCCGAGGCCTGGGCCTTGGTGGTGGTCCAGGTGGCCATGCCGCCAGCTGTGGGGCCGGCAGGTCCACCGAGCAGCTTGCCCGTGGCGACCGGGCTCCCGGCGGTGTTATCAACGTACTCCCGCAGGAACACCTGGTGCGAGGAGTGCGAGGTGTAGGTCTGGCTCTGGTCCACCCAGGGCGAGTCCGTGTTGTTCGCATCCTGGATATCGTCAGCGCTTTCATCGGCAGGAGTCGCGGGGTTGTCACCCAAGACGCCGTCCGGACCGGGCTGGTTCTGGGCCCGGGTCAGCACCATGAAGCGCAGGTTCGGGCTGAGGTCGTCCGCGTTCCCGAAGACGTGGTCCGGGCCTGCGATCAGCGGGTCGTCATCCTTCAGCGGAACGAAGACGGTTCCGCCGCTCTTGACGGTCTGGTCAACGCCGTGGTCGAAGAACTGGCCGAACAGCGTGAACATCGAGTTGTAGGGCGGGGAGAGGCCGACGTCGGTGGTCACGTTCGGGATGAACAGCGTGCTGTGCGACGGCACGCAGTCTACGGGAACGCCGGCGACAGGCGGAGTCGCCAGGGGATCTGGGTCCGTGGTGCAGGGGACGACGCCGGTGTTGCCCTGCGTCCTGACCGGGTTACCGGCCGCTGCGACAGCGGCAGGGTTGGTCGAGGTCTGGTCCACGATCAGGTTGCTGATCACGCGGGGCTCGGAGTCGAAAACGTTGCCCTTCTTCTGCGCGTACGAGGTCGGCTGGGAAGGGCCGAACGCGGGAGGCGAGTTCTCGGCACTCTTGAACACCGGCGTGGTCAGGCGCGGGAACTTCTGGTCAGCCGCACCGAACGTCTCCTGGCCCGCCTGAAGGTTGTTGCATGACCCGTCGACCGTCCGCAGTCCCTGAGAAACCAGGGGGCTCGGGATCTGGTTGGGGCCAGTCCCGATCAGCGCACCACAGGGGCCGGTGGCTGAGGTCGTGTTGGCCACATGGGCTTCAGCGATCTTGATCTGCTTCAGGATGTAGGAGAGATCGGAAGGGGATACGGTAAAACCTTCCCCCACCGGCGCCTGCACCGCGTTGGCTGCCACAACTGGCAACCCCATGGCGATTGGCATCATGAGTGTGGTTACTGCTGCCACCGTCCGAAAGGAGATGGCCTGCTTGCCGTGCTTTTTGCGTCGTTGACGCCGGTTTGTTGGTGGATCGGTGGGTGACGCGGATCGACTTTGATCCGCGCCCCCGTCTGACTTCCAGGCTGAGATTTTCATGGCACACCTGCCGCTAGGAGGGATGTAACCGTGCCATCGTGCGATGGTGTGCCCGTGAAAACCTTGTGGCAGCAACCTCTCTGCCGCTGTTTCACCTGCTGAGCCACCCAAATTGGGGGTTTTCAACCAGTCAATTAACCGGCAACGCACAGGTGGGGCCGCTAGTTCGCAGCCCCACCTGTGCGTCATTTGCCAAGGCGTATTACATCCGGTCTGAGATGGCTCAGACCGGCCAGTCCATGAGGGTGGAACGGATCAGGAACCGTTTGCCCTCCGGTGCCTCGACCGAGAAACCGCTCCCCCGGCCCGGCACCACATCCACAGTCAAATGGGTGTGGCTCCAGTAGTTGAACTGCTCCCTGGACATCCAGAAGTCCAGCGGCATGGTGCCCATTTCAGCATCGGCGCCGGGACCGCCGTCGGGAATTTCAAAGCGCCCCAGCAGGACGTCGGAGTCCCCGGTCAGGAACTCCCCGGCCGGGAAACACATCGGCGAGGAGCCGTCACAGCAGCCGCCGGACTGGTGGAACATGAGCGGCCCGTGCTGGGCCCAGAGTTTCCTGAGGAGGTGCACGGACTCGGCGGTGAGCGCTACCCGGGAGAAGTCCTCCCCGGGCAGCGTCACCGCGGCGTCAAGACTGGCTTCAGTCATCACCGATTCCGCTCATCAGAACCTCAACACGACGCGGCCGTCGATTTTCGCGTGCTTCATCTCGTCCAAGACCGCGTTGACCTCAGAGAGCTCCCGGGCGGACACGGTGGGATGGATCTTGCCCTGCGCGTAGAAGTCCAGAGCCTCCTCCAAATCCTGGCGGGTGCCCACGATGGAGCCGCGGACGGTGAGGCCCTTCAGCACGATTTCGAAGATCGGCGCCGGGAAGTCGCCGGGCGGAAGCCCGTTGAAGACGATGGTGCCGCCGCGGCGTGCCATGCCGATGGCCTGGCCGAAAGCGGACGGGTGGACGGCCGTGACCAGGACGCCGTGGCAGCCGCCCGTTTCCCTTTGGATGACCTCTACCGGGTCCTCGTGCAGGGCATTGACCGTGAGCTCGGCACCGTGTGCCTTGGCGAGGGCCAGCTTGTCGTCGGCGATGTCCACGGCCGCTACGCGCAGGCCCATGGCCACGGCGTACTGGACCGCAATATGCCCCAGCCCGCCGATGCCGGAAATGGTGACCCACTGGCCCGGCCTCGTCTCAGTCATCTTCAGGCCCTTGTAGACCGTGACGCCGGCGCACAGGACGGGCGCAACCTCCACCGGATCCGAACCCGCCGGAATGCGGGCGGCAAAGCGCGTGTCCACCAGCATGTACTGCCCGAACGAGCCGTCCACGCTGTAGCCGGCATTCTTCTGTGCTTCACAGAGGGTTTCCCAGCCGGTGCGGCAGTACTGGCAGTCGCCGCAGGCGGACCACAGCCAGGCGTTGCCTACGAGGTCTCCGATGGCGAGGTCGGTGACTCCCTCTCCGAGAGCCACCACTTCGCCCACTCCCTCGTGGCCGGGGATGAACGGCGGAGAGGGCTTGACAGGCCAGTCCCCCTCCGCGGCGTGCAGGTCGGTGTGGCAGACTCCGGTGGTCAAAACCTTGACCAGCGCCTCACCGGGGCCGGGCGTCGGAACGGGAACGGTCAGGATCTGGAGGTCCTTGCCGAATTCGGTTACTACGGCTGCTTGCATTGTCGTCGTCATTGGCGATCCTTGCGTCGTTAGAGCATTTGTTGAACTGAGTGCGGTGACGGTGGTGCTGCCTTCCTGAGGGGTGGCCAGGTGGGGCGGGCGGGGACGGATTGGGCCGTCCCCGCCCGGGTCGGTGCGGCTTAGAAGAAGCCGAGCTTGTTCTCGTTGTAGCTGACCAGGAGGTTCTTGGTCTGCTGGTAGTGGTCCAGCATCATGGCGTGGTTTTCACGTCCGATGCCGGAGGACTTGTAGCCGCCGAACGCGGCGCCGGCCGGGTAGGCGTGGTAGTTGTTGACCCACACGCGGCCGGCCTGGATCTCGCGGCCGGCGCGGTAGGCGACGTTGCCGTTGCGGCGGCCGGCCTGGATCTCGCGGCCGGCGCGGTAGGCGACGTTGCCGTTGCGGGACCAGACGC
>NZ_JBFTZQ010000012.1:0-110110 GCF_056406715.1 Arthrobacter sp. P1_B11 | reverse complement strand
CGCTCTCTCACCTACCGCACCAAAAACCCAAACGCTCTCTCACCTACCGCACCAAAAACCCAAACGCTCTCTCACCGGGTGAGAGAGCGTTTGGGAAAAGACGGCAGGAAGTGAGAGAGCGTTTGGGAAAAGACGGCAGGAAGTGAGAGAGCGTTGGGAAAAGACAGCAGGAAGTGAGAGAGCGTCGGTGGTTGAACGCCCGGCGCTACCCCGTGTTGCGCAGGCCGGCCGCGACTCCGTTGACGGTGATGAGCATGGCCCGCTGGAGGCGCTCGTCGATCTCGGCACCGGAAATGCTGGTCCCTTCGGCCCTCACACGGCGCAGTAGTTCCACCTGGAGGTAGCTAATGGGGTCGAGGTACTGGTCGCGGATTTCCAGTGACCGCTTGAGCGTGGGCTGGGCGTCCAGGAGCACGTTCTCGCCGGTGAGGTTCTGGATTTCCGTGACCGTGAGTTCGTACTCCTCGCGGATGGCGCGGAACAGGTGGTGCAGTTCCGGGGGAACCAGGGTGTCCACGTAGTAGCCGGCAATGTCCATGTCCGTCTTGGCAAGCGTCATCTCCACGTTGGAGAGCACCGAGCGGAAGAAGTGCCAGCCTTCCATCATCTCCACGAGCTGGCCTGAGTTGCCGGCCTCGCGGGCAGCCTTCAGGCCGGAGCCCACGCCGAACCAGCCGGGCACGATCTGCCGGGACTGGGTCCAGCCGAACACCCACGGGATGGCCCGCAGGCCGCCGAGGCCGGCGCCCGAGTCGGGGCGCTTGGACGGGCGGGAACCGATGTTGAGTGAGCCGAGCTGCTCCACGGGCGTGGAGGCCATGAAGTACGCCGGCAGGTCGGGGTGATCGATCAGGCTGCGGTAACGGGCAAAGGCGGCGTCGGAGATGGTCTCCATGACGTGCCCGAAGCGCTCACGCTGGTCATCGGACGTCCGCGGGGTGCGGTGCAGCGCGGAACCCTGCATGACGGCGGCCAGCGACAGCTCCAGGTTCTCGCGGGCCAGTTCCGGCAGCGAGTACTTGTCCGAGATGACTTCGCCCTGTTCGGTGAACTTGATTTCACCCTCGAGCACGCCGTTGGGCTGGGCCATGATTGCGTCGTACGTGGGCCCGCCGCCGCGGCCGACGGATCCGCCGCGGCCGTGGAAGAGGCGGACGCGGACGCCGTGCTTGGCAGCGATGTCGCGGAGCTTGCGCTGGGTCTTGTGGATCTCCCACTGGCTGGTCATCACACCGGACTCCTTGTTGGAGTCCGAGTAGCCCAGCATGACTTCCTGGACATCGCCGCGCAGGCGGACAAGTTCGCGGTAGGAGGGATCGGACAGCAGCTGGTCCACGATCTCCGCGGAGGCCCGCAGTTCCTCCACGGTTTCGAGCAGCGGGGCGAAGCCGATCTTTGCGTACGGGGCGTCGCCGAAGAGGCTGACCAGCCCGGCCTCACGTGCCAGGACGGCAGCGGCAAGGACGTCGTCCGCGCCGCGGGTCATGGAGATGATGTACGTCTCGATGACATCGGGGCCGTAGGTGCGCAGGGCGCGCCGGATCTCGCGGAAGACGTCGTACGTGCCGTCAGCAACGCCGTCGAGCTTAATCGGGTGGCCGGACAGCGGACGGCGGGACGCCAGTTCCGCGCTCAGCACCTCAAGACGCTCGCCGCGCGTCAGTTCGGCGTACCGGATGCCAGGGCCGCCCAGGCGGTCCATGAGCTGCCCGACGGCGTCATGGTGGTGGTCGGCGTGCTCGCGGATGTCCAGGGTGGCCAGGTGCAGGCCGAAGGAGGCGATGGCGCGCCGGACGCGGGCCAGGGCACCATCCGCGACGAGCGACGCCGAGTGGTTCCGCAGCGAGAGTTCCAGCAGCTCCAGCTCGGAGATGAGCTCCTCGGTGGAGGTGTAGTCGCGGCCGGACTGGTGCGCCGATCCTGCCGACACCCGCTTGCCCGTGTTAATGAGCTTGGCCTTAATGCAGGTCAGCTTGAGCCGGTAGGGCTCCTGGGCGTTGAGCTCGAGGATGCGCCGGTCCAGGCCGGGCAGCTTCGCGAGGTCCGCGTCGATCGAATCGAGCAGCGCCTGGTCCGCGCCGGCCAGGGCCGTGGAGTTGGACAGGATCGAGATGAGCTCGTCAAGCATGGCAATGCTGATCCGGACGGCGTTCTGGTTCTGCAGCTGGAGGATGTCGTGGGTCACGGCCGCGGTGACATTGGGGTTGCCGTCGCGGTCGCCGCCGATCCACGAACCGAACCTGATCGGGGCGTTCTGGGCAGGCAGGGTGACGCCGTGCTCGCCGAGGAGTGCGGACAGATCCGTGAGCATCTCGGGCAGGGCGTCGGTGAGGATGCTGTTGAGGTAGTAGATGGCGTTGCGGGCCTCGTCCACCGGGGTGGGCCGGACCTGGCGGAGCTCGTCCGTCTGCCACATCTGGTCGATCATCTCGGACAGCTGGCGGTCCTGCCGGCGGCGGGCAGTGGTGCCCTCCGCCGTGGGCTCGGCCAGCACATCGGAGAGCTTGCGGATCTTGTCCAGCACCGAACGGCGGGAGGCCTCGGTGGGGTGGGCAGTGAAGATGGGCCGCACGTCCAGTTCGTTGACCACTTCCTGCAGCACGGCCGGGCCGGCCTGGCCGGCGATGTCGGCGACGGCCTTGGCGAGCCAGCCGTCCTTCTCCTGCCGCGTGCGCAGGCCGCGGACCCGGTGGACCTGTTCAGCGGCGTTGGCCAGGTGGAAGTAAAAGGCAAAGGCGCGGACCAGGTCGGTCGCCTGCTCAAGCGGCAGGGAGGCGAGCAACTCGCGGACCTGGGCAACGACGTCGTGCGCGCTCCATGGACCGGTGGCATCCGCACCGCCACGGGCGGCCTCCTTGGATTCTTTGGTCAGCAGGCGCACCTGCTCCACGAGATCCAGGAGCTCGGGGCCGTGCTGGCGGACCAGCGATTCACCCAGCAGGGTGGAGACGCGGCGCACGTCCGCACGGAGTTCTGCGGCGAGATCTGTTTCGGAATTCATTGCAGTGTCAGCCATGGAAACTATCTTTCGAGGGTTCGGACTTGGCTCGTACACTGCGCTGGATACTGTGAGCCGGGTTACTTGTTCCTATGGAATGTTACCCGGAGCGTGCTGCAGCCGGGAATATGTCTCAGATGCCGTCGCGTCCTTGAAGTGGTCGGGGCGGGCGGGGTAAGGGCGGAATGACGTGCCTCCGCTTAAGGTTGTACAGGCAGCCACTCACCGTTGGAGGAACCATGAGCACCGCCCCAGATGCCCAGCTGGAACGCTGGCACCGCTTCCGGAACAGCCGCAACACCGCCCTCGCCTCCAGGCACGGCTGGCTCACGCTCACGTCGTTCCAGTGGCTGGAAAGCCAGCCCTCCGCCGTCGAACTCGCCCCGGGCCTGTGGTCAGCGGACGGCACGACGGCGACACTCACCGCAGTGGCGGCCGACGGGCTGACGTTCGTGGAGACCGGCGGGCCCGTCGACGGCACCGTCACCGCACGGCTCGCGGATGAGGAGTCGCTGATGTGGGTGCAGTTCGGTGGCGCGGACGGCACGCAGGTGGTGGTGGAACTGGCCATGCGTGCGGACAAATATGCCATCCGCACCCGGGATGCACAGTCGCCGGTTTTCACCGGGTTCGACGGCGTGCCGACCTTCGACTACCGCCCGGACCTGGTGGTCGAGGCCCGGTTCGAGGCGTTTCCCGAGCCGGAGGACGTTCCGATCGCCACGGCCAACCCGCTGGTGGACGGCGTGCACAGGAGTGTTGGCGAACTCGTCTTTCGGCTGCCCGGAAAGGACCACGAGTACCGGCTCCATGCAGAAGAGGAGAAGCTCGGCGCCCTGACCGTCACATTCCACGACGAGACCAACGGGGACACCACCGACGAGTGGCGCAAGGTGTCCACGGCCCGGCCCCGGCCTGACAGCTCGGTGATCCTTGATTTCAACCGCGCCATCAACTACCCCAGCGCCTTCACGCCCTACGGGACGTGCCCGATGCCGGTGAAGAACAACAGCCTCGACGTCCGGATCGAAGCGGGCGAAAAACAGCCCGACCCCTGAGCGTCAGGCGATCGCGGACACCCCTGTCAAGGCGCGGCCCACGATGAGCGTGTTGATCTCGTAGGAGCCCTCGTAGGTGTAGATCGCTTCGGCGTCGGCGAAGATCTTGGCCATCCGGTAGTCCGTGACGATCCCGTTGCCGCCAAGGACGGACCGCCCCATGGCCACCGTCTCGCGCATCCTGGCACTCGTGTAGGACTTGGCCAGGGCCACCTGTGCCATGTCCGCGGCACCCAGGTCCTGCAGCTGCGCGATCCGTACCATCATGCCCATGCTCGCCACGGCATTGCCCAGCATCGACACCAGCTGCTGCTGGATGAGCTGGAACTTCGCGAGCGGGCGCCCGAATTGCCGGCGTTCGACGGCGTACTGCCGGGCGACGTCGAACGCCGCCAGCTGCTGCCCTACCGCCTGCCATGCCACGCTGATCCGCGATCCGCGCAGCAGGGCGTTCGTATCCGCGAAGCTGTTGATGCCGGCAAAGCGGTCCGCCTCGAGAACACGGACGTCCTCGAACAGGATGTCGGCGTTCTGCACGGTCCGCAGTGCGATCTTGTTCTCGATCCTGCTCCGGCTCACACCGGGGAGGCCCGCGTCCACGATGAAGCCTCGGATTGCGCCGTCGGCCTCGTCGCGTGCCCAGACCAGCATGTAGTCACAGAACGTCCCGTTGCCGATCCAGCGTTTGGCGCCGTTAAGCACCCAGCAGTCGCCGCCGTGGTCCGCCCCTCCGACCACCCGGCGGGCCCTGGTCTCCATGCCGCCGGCGACGTCGGAGCCGTGCTCCGGCTCGGTCAGCGCGAACGCGCCGGTGGTGCGAAGGTTCGAAGCGTCGTCGAGAAGCCGGCTCCGCTGGTCCTCCGAGCCGAATTCGTAGAGCGATTCCACGAAGAGATCGTGGTGGACAAGGAAGAAAGTGGCGATTGAGGTGTCCACGCGGGTAATTTCAGCGATCACCAGCCCCGCGAACAGGTTGCTGTAGCCACGCTGGGCCGGGGTGCTGAGCTCCAGCGCGGCGAGCTTCGGCAGGAGGTGCGACGGAAATTCGGCCTTGTTCCACCACTCCGCCGCGTACGGGGCAATCTCGGCAGCGAGGAACTCCCGCAGCTCACTGAGCTTGCGCTGTTCCGGAGCGCTGAGCAGGGATTCGTAGTCGAAGAAGTCTGCCGTGGGCAGGGTTTCGAGGGCGGTCAGCGGCGTCATTTCGGGCCCATCCGGATGGCACCGTCGAGGCGGATGGTTTCGCCGTTCAGCATGGCGTTGTCAATGATGTGCGCGGCGAGGTTGGCGTACTCGGCGGGCCGGCCCAGCCGGGACGGATGCGGCACCTGCTTCCCGAGTGACTCCTGGGCCTCTGCCGGCAATCCGGCCATCATGGGCGTCTCAAAGATGCCTGGCGCAATGGTCACCACACGGATCAGCGATCGGGCCAGTTCCCGGGCCAGCGGCAGGGTCATGGCGGCCACGGCACCCTTCGATGCGGCATAGGCCGGCTGGCCGATCTGTCCGTCGAACGCGGCAACAGAGGCCGTGTTGATGATGACGCCGCGCTCTTCCCCGCCCAGCCCGGTGACCGCAGGCTCCGTGGCAGCCATCGCCGCGGCGGCCAGGCGCACCACATTGAAAGTGCCCACCAGGTTGATCTGGATGACGCGGTTGAAGGTCTCCAGCGGCAGGACGCCGTCGCGGCCCAGAACCTTGCCAGGGGTCGCGATACCGGCGCAGTTCACCACGATCCGCAGCGGACCCAGCGCCACGGCGGCGTCGACGGCGGCCTGCACCTGGGCCTCGTCGGTTACGTCGGTGGGGGCGAAGACGACAGTGTTCCCGCCGCCTGCGGCGCCCGCAGCGCGGCTGGCGTTCAGCTCACCGGCGTAAGACGCGCCGGCAGAGGAGCCGAGGTCCGCGAGCACCACTGATGCGCCGGCGTCGAACAGCCGACGGGCCGTGGCAGCGCCGAGTCCGGACGCCCCGCCCGTGATTAGCGCGACAGAACCCTTGATGTCCATACATCCTCCTTGATGCGGAAACCGGCGACCGGCGGCGAACATTAGTTAGTGAATGTTAACTGAAAGCAACCCCGGGCGCACCTTTCGCAGCATTCGCTAGGCTGGCGGGATGACCCAGTTCGACGCTTCCGCCGCCCCTGAGGACCGGCCCAGTCCCGGGAAGTCCGGCACGCCAACAGACTGGGCCGGCCGCGCCAATGAGGCCGCGCGGTCGGTCACCCACATATTCGGCCAGAGGCTGTTCTTCCTGCCCGGAACCCACATCGCCGCCATCACCCGCCCCTCGGGGCGCCTTCGGAACCTCGTCCGGCCGTGGCATTACTGGTGGCAGGCGCATTACGTGGACTGCCTTGTGGACACCGGCCGCCGCGAACTCGGCACCGCCGGCCAGCCTCCGGCCCGGTTCGACGGCGAACACCGCCCCGGCGCCGGCCAGCTCGCGTCCCGCCTGGTGACCGGCATCCGCCTGCGGAACTTCCTGACGTTCGTCAACAGCTATTACGACGACATGGCCTGGCTGGCCCTGTCCACCCTCCGGCTGGAGAAGCTGGCCGAGGAGAGCCGCAGGCCAACCCGCCGCCGCGACGCCCGGATCCGCAAGAGCCTGACGCTCCAGTTCGACTCGGCCTCCACCGACGACCTTGGCGGCGGCACGTTCTGGAGCAAGAAGCGGGACTTCAAGAACACCCCGGCCACGGCACCGGTGGCGCTCTACTATGCACGCACCGGCAACCCGGCCAGGGCCCAGGCGCTGCTGGACTGGCTCGACGCCAGGCTCTTCGATTCCGTACGCGGCCTCTACCTGGACGGCCTCCGGATCAGCAGGACCGGCGAGACAGTCCTTGAGAGTGCCATCTACACGTACAACCAGGGGCCCGTCCTCGGCGCCCTGCTGGAGCTCGGCGGCGCCAAAAACCTGGAGCGCGCCGCCGTGGTGGTGGATGCGGTGGCTCGCCATCTCACGGCGGAAGGGCCGCCGGGCACCGACGGCACCGGCGGCGCCAGTGCCGTCCTCCGCTGCGACGGAACGGGCGACGGCGGGCTGTTCACCGGGATCCTGACGCGCTACCTTGCGCTCGCCGCACGTGACGGACGGCTGCCGGAGGGCACCCGGGCCACCGCCGCCCGGCTGGTCACGGACACCGCCGAAGCCTTCTGGAACGGCCGCAGGACCGTATCCCCCGCCGAGCCGCTCGCATGGCACGGCGGGGAGGGGCGCCTGCTTTTCTCCTCGGAGCCGCGTCGGCGGGCCAGTGACACGTATCCGCCGGGGGCCGCCGTCGAACTTTCCACCCAGCTCCAGGCCTGGATGATCCTCGAAGCCGCGGCGGCAGTAGCCGCCGGCAAGCAATCCGGCACGGCCGCCCAGTAGGCCCGCCGAGCAGCCCCACCCAGCAACGAGACCGAGAATTACGTCACGCAACAGTTACGTAATTGATGTGATCCTTATCACTTTCAAGGCTTGCGGCTTGGTAGCTTAGGTATGGCTAACCTACAGTTTTTCGAGTGAGCTTCACCTAACTTCCCCAGCTCACAAGGACTGCGGTCCGACCAGACTTATGCAGAAAGAAGCCCCGATGAAGATCCGCAACAACGCGCTGGCCGGCATCGCAATCGCCGCCACAGCAGCCCTCGGCCTGTCGGCCTGCGGCTCCAGCGCCTCCCCGTCCGGCACGTCCTCCGCGGCAGGTACCAACGGCGAGATCACGGTCTACAACGCCCAGCACGAAAGCCTCACCCAGGAGTGGGTGGACGAGTTCACCAAGGAAACCGGCATCAAGGTGACCCTCCGTCAGGGTGACGACACGGAGATGTCCAACCAGATCGTCCAGGAGGGCCAGGCCTCCCCGGCGGATATCTTCCTCACCGAGAACTCCCCCGCGATGGCGCAGGTGGAGAACGCCGGCCTGTTCGCTGACGTGGACAAGGACACCGTCGCCCAGGTCCCCGAAGCGTTCCGTCCGAGCACCAACAAGTGGACGGGCATCGCTGCCCGCTCCACCGTCCTTGTGTACGACAAGACAAAGCTGACCGAGGACAAGCTGCCGAAGTCCATGCTGGATCTGGCCAAGCCGGAGTGGAAGGGCAAGTGGGCCGCTTCACCGTCCGGCGCCGACTTCCAGGCCATCGTTGCCGCCCTCGTCGAACTCAAGGGCGAGGCCGCGGCCGACGAGTGGCTCAAGGCCATGAAGGACAATGCCAAGGTCTACAAGGGCAACAGCACCGCCATGAAGGCCGTCAACGCCGGCGAGGTGGAATCCGCGCTGATCTACCACTACTACTACTACGGCGACCAGGCCAAGACGGCTGAGAACTCGAAGAACGTCTCGCCGTACTACTTCAAGAACCAGGACCCGGGCGCTTTCCTCTCGATCTCGGGCGGCGGCGTGCTGAAATCCTCGAAGAACGCCGACAAGGCCCAGGCCTTTCTGAAGTTCATCACTGGCAAGAAGGGCCAGGAGATCCTGCAGAAGGGCACGTCCTTCGAGTACGCCATCGCCTCGGACGTCCCGGCCAACGAGAAGCTGGTCCCGATCAAGGATCTTCAGGCCCCCACCGTGGACCCGGCCAAGCTTAACTCCCAGAAGGTCACCGATCTGATGACCAAGGCAGGACTGCTGTAATTCTGTGATCACCGATCCATCGGCRCCGGCTACGTCCGGAAGCACGACGACGGCGGGCCGGGGCAAGCGCCCCCGCCCGCCTTTCGGCGTATCCGCCGTCGTTGTCCTCGCAGTGCTGATCGCACTGTTTTCCCTTGTCCCGCTGGGCTATGTCGCCTTCATGACGGCAGCCACCGGCTGGGACACGGCAGCAGCGCTGATCTTCCGGCCGCGGGTCGGCGAGCTGTTGCTGAACACCGTGCTGCTGATCTCTATCACCGTGCCGCTGTGCCTGGTCCTGGGCGTGGGCGGCGCCTGGCTCGTGGAACGGACCAAGCTGCGCGGCCACAAAATCTGGGCTGTGCTCCTCGCGGCTCCGCTGGCCATTCCCGCGTTCGTGAACAGCTATGCGTGGGTGTCTGCCGTGCCGTCGCTCGAGGGCCTGTCCTCAGGCGTGCTGATCGCCACGCTGTCCTACTTCCCGCTCGTGTACATTCCGGCCGCAGCGACCCTCAGCCGGCTCGACCCCGCGGTGGAACAGTCCGCGGCGTCGCTGGGGCTCGGCGCCTGGCGGGCCTTCTTCCGGGTGGTCCTGCCGCAGCTGCGGATCGCCATGACCGGCGGCGCCCTCCTGGTCTCGCTGCACCTGCTCGCCGAATACGGCGCCTTCGCCATGATCCGGTTCGACACCTTCACGACGGCGATCATGGTGCAGTACAGGTCAACGTTCAACGGCACTGCCGGAAACATGCTCGCCAGTGTGCTCGTATTCTTCTGCCTGATCCTGCTGCTCCTTGAAGTCCGCAGCCGCGGCAATGCGCGGTACGCGCGGGTGGGCTCGGGCGCCCAGGCCAGGGCGCTGCGGCTCCCCCTGCGCACCTACCAGCTGCCCGCACAGCTGGCCCTCCTGGCGCTGACAGCCCTCGCGTTCGGGCTGCCGCTGCTGTTCGTGCTGCGCTGGATCGTCGCCGGGGGCGCCGACATCTGGACGGCCGGCGAGTTCATGCCGGCCCTTCTCCAGACGCTCGGCTATGGGCTGGCCGGCGCCGTGGCAACCACCGCCGTCGCGTTCCCCATGGCCTACCTGGCCGTGCGCCACGCCGGCTGGTTCAGCAAGGCCCTGGAACTGTCCAACTACGTGACGAGCTCCATGCCGGGAATCGTGGTGGGCCTGGCCTTCGTCACCGTCAGCATCCGGCTGATCCCCGATCTTTACCAGACGGCGGGCGTGCTGATTGCCGCGTATGTCCTACTGTTCCTGCCGCGCGCCCTGGTCAACATCCGCGCCGGGCTGGCTCAGGCACCCAAAGAGCTGGACGAGGCCGCACAGGCCCTCGGCAGCCCGCCGCTACTGTCCTTCCTCCGCGTGACTCTGCGCCTGACCGCACCGGCGGCCGCCGGCGGTGCGGCACTCGTCTTCCTGGCAATCGCCAACGAGCTGACCGCCACGCTCCTCCTCTCCCCCAACGGCACGCGTACGCTCGCCACGGAGTTCTGGAGCAAGAGCAGCGAAATCGACTACGCCGGCGCCGCGCCCTACGCCCTGCTGATGATCGTGATCTCGGCGCCCATGACCTATTTGCTCTTCCAGCAGTCCAAGAAAGTAGCGGGACAGTGACCGAACAATCGCCCTCCAGGCTTCCGGAACCCCGGATCTCGCCGTCAGTGGCGCCGAGCACCAACAGCCACCTGGTGATAGACGGCGTCACCAAGAACTTCGGCCCCCAGGCTGTGCTCAAGGGCGTCAACCTGTCCGTGGCCAAGGGCGGCACCACCGCCATCGTGGGACCCTCCGGATCCGGCAAGACCACGCTGCTCCGCCTGATCGCCGGCTTTGAGCATCCCGGCACCGGCACCATTTCACTGAACGGCACTCCGGTTGCGGGCGACGGCGTGTGGAAGCCCGCGCACAAGCGCCACGTCGGGTATGTGGCCCAGGACGGCGCCCTGTTCCCGCACTTGACCGTGGGCCAGAACATCGCCTTCGGGCTCAGCGCCTCAAAGCTCGACGGCGGGCGGCGCGCCGTGACCGCGCGGGTCAACGAACTGCTGGAGATGGTCTCACTGGACACGGGCATGGCCAAGCGCCGGCCGCACCAGCTCTCCGGGGGCCAGCAGCAACGGGTTGCCCTAGCACGGGCGCTGGCCCGCGAGCCTGAGCTCATGCTGCTGGACGAGCCTTTTTCCGCCCTGGATGCCGGTCTCCGGGTGGCCACACGCCGTGCGGTGGCCAAGGTGCTCAACGAGGCCGGCGTGACCACCATCCTGGTGACGCACGACCAGGCGGAGGCCCTGTCCTTCGCCGACCAGGTGGCCGTGATGCGCGGCGGCAAGCTGGCGCAGATCGGCAACCCGTTCGTCGTCTACACCCGCCCGGCGGACCGTGCCACCGCCGAATTCCTGGGCGACGCCGTCATCCTCGATGCCTGGATGGAAGGCTCCCTGGCCACCTGCTCGCTGGGCGGCATTCCTGTCCGGCGCCCGCCGGCCCAGGGCCGGGTACAGCTCATGCTCCGGCCGGAGCAGATCCGCATCGCCGAGGACGGCCCCATCCGGGGCGTGGTGGTGGACACCGACTATTTCGGCCCCGAGACCACCGTGCGGCTCAAACTGGCCGTACCGCCGAAGCTCGCCGGCGCCATGCCGGACCACCGCTACCCCGGCGGCGGCGAAGTGATCACCATCCGGCACTGGAACGCGTCCATCGCCCAGCCCGGCACCGAGCTGTGCCTGCGCGTGGTGGGCGAAGCGGTGGCATTTCCGCTCGACGGCGCCGGCGACTGAACGTCCAGCCGCTGATTGGGCCTGCCGAAATCCCACCAACCCTTGGGCCTGCCCAGAGGGGCCCCTGGCCAGCGTGCCTGACCTAGCGCGCCTGAGCCTAGCGCGCCTGAGCCTAGCGCGCCGCGGCCAGCGGCGTGTACCTGAACGACTTCAGCAGCACGCTTCCGCCGAAAGTGGTGGTGCTGAGCGTGTGCTGGCCGGACCGGGGGAAGACCAGCGAGGTCAGGGTCTGCTCGCCGCCGTTGACGAAGACTTCCACTGACGAATAGTCCACAAAAAGAGTCAGCTCCACCGTTCCCCGGCCGGGAGCGGTCCCGTTGCGCGGCGGGCTGGCGGCAGTCCTGCGGTCCGTGAACACCGGTCCGAGCGCCTCCACACCGGGGACCACGGCAGCCCTGGACAGCGAGGCCTTGCCCTCCTCGAAGTTGTAGCCGACCGTAGCGAAATCCGCGGAGCCGCTCGTCAGCTTCAGGAGGGCTTCCGATCCGTCGTCGTCCGGCCTCCGTTCGAGGGTCACATCCAGCCGGTACGCGCCGCTCTTCGGAGCCGGCAGCTCGCCCGCGCCGTTCGGCGTGACCTGCCGTTCGCCCACAGTCTCCGGCGTACCTTCCAGGACGGACATGGACGCGGTGGGCGCCGAGACCAGCGAGGGGCGGCCGTGCACCGTCTTCAGGCGGATGTCGCGCACTATTGAATCGGCGCCGCCCTGCCAGTCAGTGGTGGGCAGCTTGCGCGCGTAGTCCCAGTTGTTCATCCAGCCGGTGGCGTGGCGGGAGGCCATCCGTTCGCCTGCCGGAAGGCGGGGATCATCCCAGGTGACGGCCGCGTAGAAGTCCGATCCGGCGTCGAGCCATTGATGTGTTTCGTCGGCCGCGGTGAACGCGGCCCCGTCCCACTTTCCGGTCCAGTAGGCCACGCCGGTGGTCCGGCCCTCTTCGGAGCCGTTGGCGCTGGCTGCCAGGACCCACGTGCGTTTGGCGGGATCACCGTCGAGATCCAGCTGGAACAGATCCGGGCACTCGAGCACGCCCAGCCCCTTGCGTTCGAAGCTTGAGGCGTACCGCCAGTCCTTGAGGTCCTTCGAGGTGTAGAAGCCGATTTTTTCGCCCTCGGCCAGGGCCATGACCCACTGTCGGTTGGCGTCGTCGCGGATGATTTTCGGGTCCCGCCAGTTCTGCTGCCCGGGGTTGTCCATGACGGGGTTGCGGTCATAGGCCTTGAAAGTAAAGCCCTTGTCCGTGGAGTAGAACAGTGACTGCCGCTGGACGCCCTTGTCCTGCTGGGTCAGCACGGCGATGACGGCGTCCTTGCCGAAGCCCGCCGTATTGTCGTGGTCCACCACGGCACTGCCCGTTTCGACGTCGCCCAGGCCGTTCTTGAACTTCTCGATGGCCACGCCCTCGTCCTTCCAGTGCACCAGGTCGGTGCTGGTGACGTGATACCACTCGGTGCCGTTTCCCTCCGGATGGTCGGCGTTGTAAAGGTAGTAGTAGTGCCACACCCCGTCCAGCAGGAACGGCCGCTGGGGATCGTTCATCCACTCCTTCGCGGGGGTCAGGTGGTAGCCGGGGCGGAACTGGGAGGCTCCCTCGGGCCGGCTGATGCCGGGGGGAGCGGGTGCGGGCTCCGTTCCTTTCTGCCCGTCCTGCCGGGCGCCGGAGGCGAGGTTGACGGCGGCAGCGACGGCCAGCAGGAGGACCAAAACGCCGGCCACCGCGATCCAGAAGGCACGGGGGCCCATCGTCCGTAGGGAAATCCTCTGCATGTCCGCCGATCGTGTTGGGTGGCAACAATTTTACCGCGGCGGGCCCTTTGCCTTCCCGGACCGGGTCATGCCCCGGTCTGCCCTGCCGGGCGCCTCTTTTGCGGGTACGGGGTCTCGCCGCGGGCCAGCATCTCCACGAAACCCGCGATTTTCCGTTCCCGGGTGGAGGCCTGCTTGACCGAATTGGTGCGGTAGATGAGGGCGTAGCGGTTCACCGAGGTGAGGACGTCGAAGGTCGCCTGCGCGTCGGGGACGGCAGCAATGGCGGCAGCAAGATCGTCCGGGACTTCCGCCGTCGCCTGCCCCGAATACGCCGCTTCCCAGCGGCCGTCCGCTTTGGCAGAGTCGACGGCGGCCCGGCCGGCGGCGGTCACTTTCCCGTCCCTTTCCAGCCTGGCAACATGGCCCACGTTCCGCTCGGACCAGGGGCTCTTCGGGCCGCGGCGCGTCATGCGCTGAAAGTAGCTGCCGCCGTCGCGCTTCCTGACCTGGCCGTCGATCCAGCCGTAGCACAGCGCCTCATCGAGGGCAGCGTCGTAGTCCAGTTCCGTGGCGGTGCCGCCCTTTTTGTGCAGGACGAGCCACACGCCGGGGCTGTGTGAATGGTTCAATTCCAGCCACTCGCGCCACGCGGCGGCATCCGGGACCAGCAGTTCCTCGAGTTCAACGCCCATGCGCCTATTCTGCCCCGTGCCGGACTATTCAAGTCGTGGCATTATGGCCATGACAGCACCGTGTCCGAATCCGAGGAGAGCCCATGTTGCGTGTCCGCCCCGTTCACTTCACATCCCGAATGGAACCGTGGGAGCGGCTCCTCACGGACCTGGGCCTGATCAAGACACTGGACGACGACTCCTGGCGGGAGTTCGACGCCGGTTCCGGCCGGATTGCGCTCCAGCACGCCCCGGCCGGTGCCGGGAACGACGGCACCACGTCGTTCGGCGTCGAGGTGGGCGATCTTGAGGAGTTCGCCCGGCGCACCAATCTGGCGGGGGCGGAGACTGGAAACACTCCGGCCGAGCTGGTCCCGCCGGATGTCGGCGACTCCTGCAGGATCACGGGCGAGGACGGCTTCACTTTCATGGCAGACAAAGCCGCCCACTTCGCACAATGTGCCGACGCCGATACGGGGTTGTCCGTCGTCGCAGTCTGGTTCACCGAAGACACCGCCTCGGCGGCCGACACGCTCAGGGGCATCGGTGCCCGGTTCCGTCCCGTCCCGGATGACGATGAAACCGCCGATTTCACCGCCAAGAACGGCGGGGTGCTGATGGTGCGCCCCGGTTCGGGCCCAGCGCGGTCCGGCTTCGGATTTGAGTATGACGGCGATCTGGATGCTTTGCGTGTCCGGCTCACCGCGGCGGGGCACGAGGTCAGCGTGACCGAGGAAGCCTTCGGGCGTTCGCTGCATGTTGCCAACCCGGACGTGGCCGGCGACGCCGCTGCCGCCGCGCATATGCCGCCCACGCTCTGGATCTCGAAGCGGGCTCCCCGCGGTTCGTAGCCCGGGGTTTAGGGCTGCGGCCGCCAAGGGCGAGATCTCGGTGTTTAGATCTGCGTAAGCGCCTCCGCTGAGAGCTGAGATCCCACGCGTCGGCGGCCGGACGGGTGGTGATGCGGTAGAACTTAACCATGAACGTGCGCACCCCCGACCCCAATCCCGGCTGGCTCTCCGACGAGGACCTCTTTGAGGCCCGCGGACGGCTCCCCATGGTCTATGTGGAGGCCGTGCCGGTGCGGCTCGATCCGCTCGGATTCGTGAACGAGGTGGGGACGCTCCTGCAGGCGGACGCGGACGGGACCATGGTCCGTTCGCTTGTTTCCGGCCGCGTGCTCTACCGCGAAACCATCCGCGCCGCACTTCTGCGCCACATGGAGAAGGACCTCGGCCCGCTCGCGTTCCCGCAGCTGCCCATCAGCCCGGTGCCGTTCACTGTGGCCGAATATTTTCCCGCGCCGTCACACACGGGCTTCACCGACGACCGGCAGCACGCCGTCTCGCTTGCCTACGTCATCCCCGTCACCGGCGAGTGCGAGCCGCGCCAGGATGCCCTGGAGCTCACCTGGATGACTCCCCAGGAAGTGCTCAGCGACGGCGTCCAGCTTGAGTTCAGCGGCGGCCGCGGAGCGCTTGTGCGGCAGGCCCTGGCGTACGCCGGCGTCGGCGGCTGACAGCGCCCGGAGGGTCCCGCCTCCCCGACTTCGCACTCCCTCCTTTGTAGACTGTTGGGCGGACCGCAAGAGAACTTAAGGACTCCGATGAACCACCAACCAGCTGCCCAGACCTACCGCGCACAGCAGGCTGGGTCTTTGCAGACGGGCGACCACCTTCTCCTGCCGGACGGCCAGCGGTCAGCCGAAGTCCACTCAGTGGAAATCGAAAACGATGACTTCGGCACGCCGGCCATCGTCCTCGCGACCCTCACCGGCGGCGGCATGCTGCGGATTGCCGCCGGCTCGTCGGTCCGGATCGCCGGCGCAGAATCCGCTTCCGGGGGACCGGCAGGGTCCGCGGTCGGCGGCGTCCAGGACGGCGGGGTCCAGGACGGCGGCGTCGAGGACGGCGGCGTCGAGGACGGCGGGGACACTGGAGTCCAGGACGCCGAGGTCCAGCCCGGTGCCGCCCAGGAGTCCGATGTCGTCACCCCGCTTCAGGTCGTTGAGCACCCCAACGGCGGGGCGGCTCCGTCGCCGGCGCCTCCCGCCGTCGTCGTACCTCCCCTGCCGGTCACGACGCCGGCGGTGATCGGGCCAAGCGCCGAAGACCTGGCACTTATCCCGGAACCCGCCGGGACGCCTGAATCGGTGGTGGAGGCCGTGGCAGAGGCGCATCCGGATTCCGTTGGAGTGCTGCTGCTGGCGGACAAGCTGGTCAAGGGCATCAACACGAAGTCCGGCAGCTGCCTCAAGGACCTCAGCGACCTCGCCCACGAGCTTTTCATCATGCTCAAGGACACGGACGGCGCACTCGCCGTTGCCGACCTCCTGAACGTGCTGCCCTTCGACGGCAACCCCGGCCGTTGGTCGTCGGTGGAAGCGTCGCTCTCACTGTCCACCTACATCTGCCGCCAGACCGGCCAGAAAGACCGCGCGGCCGTGTACGAGAAGCTGCTCCGCGCGCCGGACAACCAGGAAAATGACCCATTTAAGGCCAGGATGCAGGCCCGGGTGCGCCAGCGGTCACTGAACGAGCCGAACCTGTACGACAAAGAAATCTTCCGCTCCATGGACAATTCCAACCATGAGGCCGAGCGCGAATGGCGGCTGCTGCGCCTTGAGTCACTGCTGTTCCTGCGCGCGCACGGCGGGTCGCAGACCATCAGCGCCGGTGAGCTGGAGCGGCGGATCGCGAACGAGCTGGAGTCAGTCCGGGCGTAGGCCCATGACTGCCCGGCGCGGGCTTCGGATGATTCCCTGTTTCCTCTAGCCCCGGGCTGTACCGAAGTTGTAAATTCAGGCCATGACGAACAATCTGAGCGTTGTGATCAATTCTGATGCCCCGCAGGTTTGGACGATGCTGCGTGAACCGGCCAAAGTAGCCCAGTGGCATGGCTGGGAGGCCGAGGACCTCAGCGCGGAAATCAATGAGATCTACTTCAACAGCACCGTGGTTGAGGGCTCGGACCACACTTCGCTGACCGTCGACGGCGGTGACGTCTTCAGTCTCAAACCGGTGCCTACGGGAACCGAGGTCAGTGTCACGCGCGCGGCATTGGACCACAACTCCGAGTGGGCGGCCTGGGACGAAGACATCACCCAGGGCTGGCTGACGTTCCTCCAGCAGCTGCGGTTTGCCTTGGAGCGGCATCCCCACGGCACCCGCCGGACCTGCTTCTTTTCCGTTCCGGGCACCGGGGGCTCGGCGATCGAAAAACTGGGGCTGAAGGAAATCCCGGCCGCCGGGGAGAACTATTCGCTGACCCTGGGCACGGGCGAGGAAGTCTCTGGCCGGGTCTGGTACAAAACCAACCACCAGGTGGGCCTGACCGTGCACAGCTACGCCGAACACGGCGATGGCCTCCTGATTGTTGCCGACCAGCCCGTGATTCCGGAAGTCAGGCCCGACGGCGGCTCCCTCGTGATCCTCTCGACCTACGGTCTGGGGGCCCACAGCCTCGAAACCATCCGCAGCCTGTGGGACGACTGGCGGGCTGAGAACTACCCCACATCAGAGCCCATCCACTGAGGTTTAGCCGGGGCAAGCTGGCACACTGGAACCGTGCCAGCCAATCCTGAACCAGTGCCGCCAGCCCGCCAGTCGGAGTTCTCGTTCCGCGTGGGAAAGCGCCTCGCTGAGACCTGCAGCCCGTCCGCCGAACAGGTGTCCGCCAACGGTGGCGAATTCCTCGGCAGGACCGGCACCATCGCCACCCCGCACGGGGAGATCCAGACCCCGGCGTTCATCGCCGTCGGGACCAAAGCGACCGTGAAGTCGGTGCTGCCCGAGTCAATGGCCGAGCTCGGGGCGCAGGCACTCCTGGCCAACGCCTATCACCTGTACCTGCAGCCGGGGCCGGAAATCCTGGATGAGGCCGGCGGACTCGGCGCATTCATGAACTGGCCCGGCCCCACCTTCACCGATTCCGGAGGCTTCCAGGTGATGAGCCTGGGCTCCGGGTTCAAGAAGGTCATCGACATGAAGACGGCGCCCCCCATGGACCAGACTGTGTCCGACGATGCCGTGGCCGCCGGCAAGGAGCGCCTGGCCCACGTGGACAACGACGGCGTGTGGTTCAAGAGCCACCTCAACGGGGACCGGCACCGGTTCTCCCCCGAGATCTCCATGCAGGTCCAGCACCAGATAGGTGCGGACATCATGTTCGCCTTCGACGAGCTCACCACGCTGCAGAACTCGCGCGGCTATCAGGAGGAATCACTGGAGCGCACGCGGTTGTGGGCCCTCCGCTGCCTCGATGAGCACTTCCGGCTGACGTCGGAGCGCGCGGGGAAGCCGTACCAGGCCCTGTTCGGCGTGATCCAGGGCGCGCAGTACGAGGACCTCCGCCGGAAAGCCTGCCGGGACCTGGGTGCCATGCCGTTTGACGGCTACGGGATCGGCGGTGCCCTGGAGAAGGAGAACCTCGGCACGATTGTGCGCTGGTGCAACGAGGAGCTTCCGGAGAACAGGCCCCGGCACCTGCTCGGCATTTCCGAGCCGGACGACATCTTCACGGCCATCGAAAACGGCGCGGACACCTTCGACTGCGTCTCCCCCACCCGCGTCGCACGGAATTCCGCGTTCTACACCCCGGACGGGCGGTTCAACCTCTCCGGCGCCAAGTACAAGCGCGACTTCGGCCCGCTGCAGGACGGCTGCGACTGCTACGCCTGCCTGAACTACTCACGGGCGTACATCCACCATCTGTTCAAGGCCAAGGAGATGCTCTCCGCCACGCTCATCTCCATCCACAACGAGCGCTTCGTGGTGAAGATGGTGGACGACGCCCGGCTGGCCATCGAATCCGGCGACTTCTTCGGGTTCAAGGCCGAGACGCTGGGTCGGTACTACTCCTAGGTCTCCTGCGCCTCTCGGCCGCCTGCGCCGGCGGGCGCGCCGCCGTCGAAGTCGCCGGAAACGGGCGGGGTCGCCGGAAACGGGCGGGGTCGCCGCAGGCTCCCTGTGTGTCAGGCTGTTGTGTGACACACAGGGAGCTTGCGGCGAACTCGCACTTTACCGGCTACCTCGGTGCAGCAGTACGACGGCGGCCGGTCGGCTAAGCTGCCTGGCGCACCGCGCCGTAGCTCGGCTCGCGCTTCTTGATCCAGCCGATCACGAGGGCCGTCACCGGGACGAAGAGGAACTCCACGAGGGTCTTGTACAGGAAGCCCACCAGCACATAGTTCACAAACGTGCCGAAGTCCGTGATGCCGATGACGGATGCCGCAATGCTGCAGAAGATGAGCGTGTCAACGAACTCCCCGGCTACCGAACTGCCCATGATGCGTGCCCAGAGCGACTTCTCTCCCGTGCGGGCCTTCATCTTCACTAGGATCCAGGAATTGATGGTCTGGCCTGCAAAGAATGCCAGCAGCGAGGCCAGCACGATCTGCGGAACGGGACCCAGCGCGCCCTCGAGCGCGGCCTGCTTGGATGCGCCGAACTCGTCGTCAAAGCCGGGCAGCGCGATGATGATCCAGTAGCAGAGGGAGGCAAAAACGGACAACGCGAAGGTGGTGACAATGGCCTTGCGCGCCACCTTGAAGCCGTACACTTCGCTGATGACGTCGCCCAGGATGTAGGCCAGCGGAAACAGGAAGAAGCCGCCGTCCGTGACGATTGGCCCCAGGGCCACTCCCTTTGATGCCCCGATGTTGGACAGGATGAGCACCACGGCCATCAAGGCCATCATGATGCCGAAGTAGGGCGAGCCGATCGAGGCAAACCTCGGCGGTGCTGCGGCCGGGAGGGTCTTGGCGGAGGTCATGGGTGTTCCATTCGTAGTGGTTCGCTCGGCCGCCCCGGTCCTTCTGAAAGGACAACGCAGGTCCTTCTGAAAGGACAACGCAGGTCGGCCGGCTGTATTAGCACTGGAAGCCCGGGCATCAGCGCCGGGCCGCCTCCAATTGTCGCACCCGAGTATCGGGCAAAGCCCGTCTGAAGCATGGGGTTACGACGACGGCGGGCCGCCGGGCCCCTGGAACCCGAAGGTCACCGCTGAGCCAGCCGCCCGCCGTCGTACTATTCCGGGAAGCTAGGCGTTGACGCGATCGTCGTCGTCATCCTTGCGTTCCGCCGGGGCCGACGGCCAGGCGTTGCCCTGTTCGCGGTCCAGGTGCGTGATCTTCCTGTTCTTCAGAGCCAAGATGTAGACCAGAAGTGAGATGCCGATCGCCACCGTGACGTAGGTGAAGAAGAGGTCAA
Source organism: Arthrobacter sp. P1_B11 (assembly GCF_056406715.1). Lineage (NCBI taxonomy): Bacteria > Bacillati > Actinomycetota > Actinomycetes > Micrococcales > Micrococcaceae > Arthrobacter > Arthrobacter sp. P1_B11. The sequence goes on along the minus strand of NZ_JBFTZQ010000012.1, from coordinate 90,031 downwards.
CCTGGTCGGACTTCTGCAGCGCCGCGCCAATCAGGGGCACCGTGCCGCCGAAGAGTGAGTTGGCGATCGCGTAGCCGAGTCCGACGCCGAGCGCGCGGATGGAGGCCGGGAAGAGCTCGGCCTTCACGAGGGCGTTGATGGACGTGTAGCCGCCGACGATCAGCAGCCCGCCCATCATCAGCAGGAAGGCGGTGAACGGGTCCTTTGTGTTGGACAGCGCGGACAGCAGCGGCCAGGTGAACAGGACGCCGGTGATGCCGAACCAGAGGAGCAGCGGCTTGCGGCCCACCTTGTCGGAGATGATCCCGTAGACCGGCTGAAGGAGCATGAAGATCAGCAGCGCCCAGAAGTTGATGACCGAGGTGTCCGTCTTGGCGATGCCGGACGTATCGTTCATGAACTTCAGGATGAAGTTGGTGTAGGTGTAGAACGCCACGGTGCCGCCGAGCGTGACGCCGATGCAGATCAGCAGCGGCTTCCAGTGCCGGGTGAACAGCAGCTTCATGCTGCCGGGCCGGGCCTCGCCGGCAACCGCCGGGGCCTTGGCAGCGAGCACCTGATCCTCGGACAGCGTTTCCTCCATGGAGCGCCGGAGCCACAGCACCACCAGAGCGGCAACGCCGCCGATTGCGAACGGGATCCGCCAGCCCCACTCGGTCAGGGTGCCCTTGTCCGTGGCGTTCTGCAGGATGACGAGGACCAACAGGGCAAGCATCTGGCCGCCGATGAGCGTGACGTACTGGAAGCTGGAGAAGAAGCCGCGGCGCTTGGACGTGGCGGCCTCGGACATGTAGGTGGCGCTCGTGCCGTATTCGCCGCCCACGGAGAAGCCCTGGACCAGGCGGACGAAGATCAGCAGGACCAGCGCCCAAACACCGATCTGCTGCGTGGTGGGCAGGACCGCGATGGCGAACGAGCCGGCCGACATCATGGTCACGCTGAGCGTCAGCGCGGCCTTGCGCCCCTTGCGGTCCGCGTACCGGCCGAAGAACCAGCTGCCGATGGGGCGCATCAGGAAGGACGTCGAGAAGACGGCCATGGCCTCGAGCCCGGCCTGCAGCTCGTCCTTGGAACTGAAGAAGTGCGACTGGAAATACGCCGCGAAGACTGTGTAAACGTAGAGGTCGTACCACTCCACGAGGTTGCCGGCGGAGCCTTTGAGGATGTTGCCGACCGCTCTTCGGGTCTGTGCTGTCTCGGTCAGTTGGGTGCTCATCAATGAACCTTCCTGGATTCAGCGCGGCAAGAAAGCAACGCCGTCCGCCACCCTATGACCCGTGACCGGCACCACTCGGCTTTTGGTCATATTGGTCTCGGGCCTTTATTTTTGGTCATGCGCACAATGCAGGCACTTTGTGGCCGGTGGCAGGATGGGGTCATGACCCTTGCTGAAGTTGCTGAGACCCCTGACCGGACCGCTCCCGCCGTCGTCCTGACCATCGCAGGCTCCGAGGCCACCGGCGGCGCCGGCGCACAGGCTGATCTGAAGACGTTCCAGGAACTGGGCGTCTTCGGCATAGCCAACCTAACCTGCATCGTCTCTTTTGATCCCGGGAACAGCTGGAACCACCGCTTCGTCCCCGTGGACCAGGAGGTCATCGCGCACCAGTTGGAGGCGACGACGGCCGCCTACGGTGCCGCTTCCGGCGCACCGTCCGTGTTGGACACCGTGAAGATCGGCATGCTGGGCAGCCCGGCCACCATCGGCACCGTTGCTTCCGCGCTGGTCCGCTCCGGGTTCAGCAATGTGGTGCTGGATCCGGTGCTGATCTGCAAAGGCCAGGAGCCGGGGCACGCCCTGGACACCGACCAGGCGCTGAAGTCCCAGATTCTGCCGCTGGCCACGTTCGTCACGCCCAACCAATTCGAGGCGGAATCGCTTTCCGGGGTTAAGATCACCGACGTCGAAACCCTCAAAGAGGCGGCCGTCCGCATCCACGAGCTCAGCGGGGCAGCCGTGTTGGCCAAGGGCGGAGTCCGGCTTTCGGGTCCGGACGCCGTCGACGTCTTTTATGACGGCGAAACGCTTGAAGTCCTGTCCGCGCCGAAAGTCGGCGAGGTGGCTGTCTCCGGCGCCGGCTGTTCGCTGGCCGCCGCCGTGACTGCCGAGCTCGCGAAGGGTGCGACTCCCCTCGAGGCAGCACGGACTGCCAAGTCGTTTGTCACTGCAGGTATCCGCAACCGTGTGGCCTCAGGCGCCCCGTTCGATGCGCTCTGGCAGGGCGGTCCGCGGTAACCCCAGCGGCCCTTCAGCCAGGACCCTCTCTCACCTTTCGCGCCAAAACCCGGACGCTCTCTCACCTTTCGCGCCAAAAACCCGGACGCTCTCTCACCTGCTGAGAGAGCGTTCAGGAGTTTGCTGCAGGATCTGAGAGAGGGTCGGGTTAGGAGCGCGGATCGGCCACGGTTCCCATGAACAGCGGCAGGCCGGTTTCAACGTGCACGATCTGATAATGGAACGGCCGGTCGAAGGCAATGGACCGCTCCGGCTGCGGCGGAGCACTGGTAACCATCCCGTTGACCTGGGTGACCGCCGCTGCGATGGTGCCCTTTTCGGCGACCGTGATGTTGGCAGCTTGTGCGGCCTGGGTGAGCATCATCTTGGGCTGGATGTTGTTGAAGTCTCCGGTGGTGCTGAGGGTCTTGTGCAGGCCCACGGTTTCGAGGACTTTGCGGAGGTCAAAGCTGCATTTGTGGTCCCAACGGGGCAGCTGGATCTGCACTGTCTCTAGCGGCGCGGCATCGAAGGCGTCCGCGATTTCCGTGAGCTGTGTAGCGGTGACGGCAGCGGAGGCGGGGCGGGAACCGGTCCCGGCGTTGGCTGCAGCATCCGGCAAAACGAGGCGCATGACGAAACCATCGGCGTAGGGAAGGTCCACCCCGCGCCAGCCTGGCCCTTCCGCGTACTTCATCTGAAGCATGCTGTGCATGGCGGGCGCCTCGATTTCCTCGCCGGATGCCGTTCTGAAGGGCAGGTCCGAGGTCTCGCCCGGGTCAAACGGCACGCTCCACGCGGACGCGAAGTACAGGGAATTGAGCAGACTGAACGTGTTCCGGCGATCGTATTCGGCGGGGGCTTCCTTGATCCGGCCGCCCGTGTTCCTGTTCACCCAGGAATCAATGGCGGGCTTCGTTGCACCCTCATCGCTGAAGTCCACGGGATACACACCGGTTCCGTAGTGCCGGGCAAGAGTGTCCAGGAAGGACTCCCCGGTGGGCACGTCCTTATCCACGAACAATCCGTTGGCGCTGTGCATGACGGGTTTCCGCGGCGGGTTGTCCTCGTCCACGGCCCCGGGGTCGCCGTCGAACTTCCCAAGCGCAGCGAGAACCGCGTTCATGGCCTCATCGCGGTTCGCCGCGGGGAGCTGCAGGACGCTGTCCATCTCGGCCGCCGTCTCGCCGGAAGCGCCAGCGCGAAGCATCGCGAGGGCAACCAGGAGGCTCGCGGGCGAGGACACCACGTTCCCGTTGGCACCGTCGCCGCCGTCAGCCATCAGGGCCTCGCCGAGCCCGAAAGCGGAAGCCCGGAAGGAGCGAAGCTCAGCGGGATAAGCGGCGCGGTCAACCGAAACCCGCTCCACGCCGTCGGCCTTCAGGAGCTCTGGAGACGAAGCCGCACACCCTGTCAGCGCCACAAGCGCCCCTGCAGCCGCGATGCTTGCCATGCGGAATGTCTTCATTGCTCCCCCTTTTACCTGCATTTGACGGGATCCCGCCCATCTCCCTTCAGTCAACCAGCCTGACCCCGCCAGTTCGATGCCTGCCGGGTCACGGTTCGCCGTCGGTTTGGTCTCGCCTGCTCCGACGCTCTCTCACTTTTCGCAACGATTTCGCCAACGCTCTCTCAGATCCCGCCGCGGCGTATCCTCGAGACATGCCGGAAGCGGAGTAGAGGCGGTTCCGTCGGGACCTGGAGGGATGGAGGAACGATGCATGGCAAACCATTTCAACAACGTTGACGAATACATTGCGTCGTTCCCCGTCGAGGTGCAGGGCACCCTCCAGGAGATCCGGCGCCGGTGTTCCGCTGCCGTGCCGGGTTCCGGCGAAGAGATCAGCTACGGCATCCCGACCATCACCCTGGACGGGAAGTATGTGGTGTATTTCGCGGGGTGGGCACACCATATTTCCGTGTATCCAGTGCCGGCCGGAGACGCTGACTTCGAAGCTGAAATCACCCCGTACCGGTCCGCCAAGGGAACGCTGAAATTCCCCTTGGGCAAGCCCATACCGTACGGACTCATCGAAAAGACGGCGGCGCTGCTGGCGGCCGAGCGCCGCGGGCGGTGACCACCGCCGCGCGGCAGCCGCCGTCGAAGGCGAACGACGGCGGCAGCACCGTCGTCGTCCGCTGCTGAACCTAACGCCGCGGGATGTTGCGCAGGTTGCTCCGCGCCATGCTCACGGCCTCGCCGGCGCCGCGGTTGAGGACGACTTTCGACATGGCGGTCGCGAAGCCAAGGACCTGCGAACCGGTGATCTTCGGCGGAATGGACAGCGCCTTGGGATCCGTGATGAGTTCAACCAGCGACGGTCCCGGATGCGCGAAGGCTTCGCGGTAGGCGTCCTCGATCCGCGCCGGATCGGTGACGCGGACGGAGTGGAAGCCGAGCGCCCGGGCGACGGCGGCGTAGTCAGCGTCGGGCACGTCCACGCCGAAATCGGGCAGCCCGTCCACGAGCATTTCAAGTTTGACCATGCCTAGGGTGGAGTTGTTAAAGACCACCACGTTCACCGGTAAACGATGCGCTGCAACGGTGATGAGCTCTCCAAGCAGCATGGACAGGCCGCCGTCGCCCGAGACCGAGATGACCTGCCGTCCGGGGTAGGCAAGTTGGGCGCCAATCGCGTGCGGGAGGGCGTTGGCCATCGAGCCGTGCAGGTACGAGCCGATCAACCGGCGCGTGCCCAGCGGATTGATGTAGCGGGCGGTCCAGACGTTGCACATCCCGGTGTCCGCGGTGAAAATGGCGTCCTCCGCCGCCACCTGGTCCAGGAGGGAAGCCGCGTACTCCGGGTGGATCGGCTGCTTCTTTTCCACCTTGCGGGTGTAGGCCCCCACTGCCTTGTTCATGAGCCGGTCATGCTTCTTGAGCATCTGGTTGAGGAAGCGGCGGCTCTTCTTCCGGGTGATCAAGGGCGTCAGTGCGGTGAGCGTGGGCAGCACGTCGCCATGGACGGCGACGTCGACGTCGGTCCGCCGGCCAAGCTTGTGGGCAGCGCGGTCCACTTGGGCGGTGCGGGTACCTGGAAGGAACTGGTCATAGGGAAAATCTGTGCCGAGCAGGATCAGCAGGTCCGCGTCCTCAATTCCCTCGGCCGCGGCGCCATAGCCCAGCAGCCCGGTCATCCCGATGTCGTACGGGTTGTCGTACTGCATGAAGTCCTTGCCYCGCAGCGAGTGGCCTATCGGGGCGCCCACTAACTCCGCGAGGGCGACGACTTCGTCGTGGGCGCCCTGCGTTCCTGCGCCCGCAAAGATGGCAACCTTGTCCGCCGCGTTGATGGCATCGGCGAGCTCCCGGACGCTTTGCGGGGCCGGGGTGAGGGTGGCGGGCCGGAAAACAGCGGGCAGCGGAGTTTCGCCCGTCGCTTCGAGCCCGGCGATATCGCCGGGAAGGGTCACGACGGCGACGCCCCCTAACGCGACAGCGTGCTGGATCGCGCTGTGCATCACCCGGGGCGCCTGTTCCGCTGTGCTCACCAGTTCCGAGTACACGGAGCATTCGTTGAAAATCCGGTCGGGATGGGTTTCCTGGAAGAAGCCGCTGCCGATCTGTTTGCTCGGGATATGCGAAGCGATGGCCAGAACGGGCGCTCCGGAGCGGTTCGCGTCGTACAGCCCGTTGATCAAGTGAAGATTGCCGGGACCGCAGGAGCCGGCGCAGACTGCAAGCCGGCCGGTCAGTTGGGCTTCCGCAGCGGCGGCGAACGCGGCGGCCTCTTCATGCCGGACATGGATCCAGTCGATTCCGCCATTGGTCGCGCCGCCGGTCTTCCGCACGGCATCGACAATCGGGTTGAGACTGTCCCCCACGATCCCGTAAATTCGCTGCACTCCGGCAGCCTGAAGTTGTTCGATGAGCTGGGTGGCGAGTTCCTTGGCCATGAGTGCACACTTCCGCGATCAGGTTGATGAGCTGACAGGGCCCAATATAGTCCGCCCAGCTTGGGGCGCCCCGCAGGAAGTGAGAGAGCGTCCGCCGACAACCCGCAGGACGTGAGAGAGCGTCACAGGGGCCGGGCGGGGCAGCGCCCAGGACCGTGCGCGCGCTAGCTCCCGGAGTGCGCCTGCAGGAACGAGTACACCTCGGTCTCGTCCACGCCCGGGAAAGCACCCGGGGGCATGGCCGCCAGCAGGTGCGAGTGTGCCCGGGCGGACGGCCAGGCGTTGCCCGCCCATTCCGACGCCAACGCGGCCGGCGGACGCTTGCAGCAGTTCTCGTCCGGGCATGTGGACTTGGATCGCTCGGTGGTGTCACGCCCGCGGAACCATTTCACGTGCGCGTACGGCACGCCCACGGAGAGGGAAAATTCACCATTGGCTGAGCGTTCCGTCCGGGCTGTGCACCAGTAGGTCCCGGCCGGAGTGTCAGTGTACTGGTTGTAGGCACTGAACTTGTCGGCCACATCGAAGACCACCCTGCTGGTCCAGTTCCTGCACGAGAACTGGCCCTCAATGGCGCCGGTATGGTCGTGCGGGAACGTCACGCCGTCGTTCTCGTACGCCTTGTAGATGATTCCGCTCTTGTGCGTCTTCTGGAAGTGCGTGCGGATGTCCAAGTGCTGGGTGGCCAGATTGGTGAACCGGTGGGCGGCTGTTTCATAGGACACCGCGAAAGCGTCCCGGATGTCCTCCACAGCTATTTCCTTGGCTAGCTTCGCCTTCTGCAGGAATTCCACGGTGGCCTGCTCGGGAAGGAGCAGGGCCGCCGCGAAATAGTTGGTGGCCACCCGCTGCATCAGGAAATCCCCGTAGTTGGTGGGGGTCTGGTGGCCCAGGACGTAGTGGCCCAACGCCTGCAGGAGCACGGAGCGGGGATCGTGGTCCGAGCGCTCATTCTGCGTCAGATAAATTCGGTGGTTCTTAAGATCCGTCACTGAACGCGTGGAATGCGGCAGGTCGCCAACGTGGTGCAGGGAGAAGCCGAGGTGCCCGGCGATGTCGGCGATCACGTGATGCGAAAGCGGGCCGCTGGTGTGCCCCACGGACGCCAGGACCTTTTGGGCCTCGGCCTCGTACTCGGGGAAATAGTTGTTCCGCTCGCGCATCATGGCCCGCAGTTCACCGTTGGCGCGGCGGGCTTCTTCGGGCGTCGCAATCTGCTCATTCAGCTTGCGCTCCAGCTCGTGCTGGAGTCCCACCATGGACTCCAGCACATCCATGGGAAGGCGCGAACTGATGCGGATTTTGGGCAGGTTCAGGGACTCGTAGATCGGGCTGCGCTGGTAGCGTTCCAGCTCGATCTCCAGCGCCGCCCGGCGGTTGGGCGGCTCTGCCCCCAGCAGCTGGTCGATGGTGACGCCCAGCGCCGCCGCAAGCTGCTGCAGCAGGCCCAGTTTGGGTTCCCGCTTGCCGTTTTCGATCAGGCTCAGCTGGCTGGGGGCCGTCCCGACGGCGGCACTGAGGTCATCGAGGGTCTTCCCTGCCGCTTTGCGCAAGTGCCGGACGCGGCGGCCCAGGCTGATGACGTCGACGTCCGGCGCGGCGGGGGACGGCGGCGATTCGGCTTGGCGGCTCCAGCTGGTTGTGTGCATTTCTTGAGCTTACGCGAAGAAGTGCATTTCTTTCCATGGTTTTCCTCTAGTAACCCCTTCGAAAGTGCAGAAAAGTGGGGAACACGGAAAGAAACACCGCACCGAGCCAGCCGGCCCCGACTGCAAAGACGCAGGACGGGCCGGCTTCCGGAGCACAAACTAGGAGACAAAGATGACTGCAGCATTTGAGCCCACCCAGCAGACGCCCGAAGAGCAGGCCGCCGCACTGGAGCTCGAGTGGGCCGCCAACCCCCGCTGGGAAGGTGTGACCCGTGACTACAAGGCTTCCGACGTCGTCCGCCTCCGCGGCCGCGTCTCTGAAGAGCACACGCTGGCCCGCCGCGGCTCCGAAAAGCTGTGGAAGCAGCTGACCGAGGAGCACAAGGAAGGCAGGTACACCAACGCTCTGGGCGCCCTGACCGGCAACCAGGCGGTGCAGCAGGTCAAGGCCGGCCTCCGCGCCATCTACCTCTCCGGCTGGCAGGTGGCCGCCGACGCCAACAACTCCGGCCACACCTACCCGGACCAGTCGCTCTACCCGGCCAACTCGGTCCCCACGGTTGTGCGCCGCATCAACAACGCCCTGCTCCGGGCCGACCAGATCGAGTTCTCCGAGGGCATCCAGACGGTCGAGGACTGGATGGTGCCGATCGTCGCCGACGCCGAGGCCGGCTTTGGCGGCCCGCTCAACGCCTACGAACTCATGAAGTCCATGATCCAGGCCGGCGCCTCGGGCGTTCACTGGGAGGACCAGCTCGCGTCGGAGAAGAAGTGCGGCCACCTCGGCGGAAAGGTGCTCATCCCCACCCAGCAGCACGTCCGCACGCTGAACGCGGCCCGCCTGGCCGCCGACGTCGCCGGCACCCCGTCCGTCGTCATCGCCCGCACCGACGCCGAGGCAGCAACCCTGATCACCTCCGACGTCGACGAGCGCGACCAGGAGTTCATCCTCCGCGAAGGGGGACAGCCGGTCCGCACCCCGGAAGGCTTCTACAAGGTCCGCAACGGCATCGAACCCTGCATCGCCCGCGCCAAGGCCTACGCCCCGTACTCTGACCTCATCTGGATGGAAACGGGCACCCCGGACCTGGAACTGGCGCGCAAGTTCGCCGAGGCCGTCAAGGCCGAGTTCCCGGACCAGATGCTTTCCTACAACTGCTCGCCGTCGTTCAACTGGCGCAAGCACCTGGACGACGCCACGATCGCCAAGTTCCAGCGTGAACTCGGCGCCATGGGCTTCACGTTCCAGTTCATCACCCTGGCCGGCTTCCACGCCCTGAACTACTCGATGTTCGACCTCGCCCACGGCTACGCTCGTGAAGGCATGAGCGCCTACGTCGAGCTGCAGGAGAAGGAATTCGCCTCCGAGACCCGCGGCTACACCGCGACCAAGCACCAGCGCGAAGTCGGCACCGGCTACTTCGACGACATCGCAACTGCGCTCAACCCGAACGCATCCACCTTGGCCTTGGTGGGATCCACCGAAGAAGGCCAGTTCCACTAGCACTCGTTCGACGGCGGGACTTGCCTGGGGCCTTCGGTCCGGCATTGCTCTGCCTGCTATTCCCCGTGCCCGGGTCCGACCTCGCTGAGCGAGGACGGACCCGGGCACAGGGCCCCTTTTACGCAGGCTGCCGCAACACCGACACCTTCGGCCTGGTGAGGACCGCACCTGAGTGCGTGTCGCCGTCGTTCTTCCTATTTAGGAGCAATTGAGATGAACAGCTTCACTGACAACTTCACTATCAACGGGATTACGTTGACCGCGCAGCCGATTTGCCGGCAGGGCGAGGTTCTTACTCCGGATGCTTTGGCGTTCGTCGCCAAGCTTCACAAGGCGACCACCGGGCGGCGTGAGGAGCTGCTGCGGGCCCGCAAGGCACGGCGGGAGGACATCGCAGGGGGCCAGGATCCGCGCTTCCTCCGCGAGACCGAGTCCATCCGCAACGATCCCCACTGGCGGGTTGCTCCCCCGGCGCCGGGCCTGGAGGACCGCCGCGTCGAAATCACCGGCCCGGTGGACAAGAAAATGACCATCAACGCGCTGAACTCGGGCGCCAAGGTCTGGCTCGCGGACATGGAAGATTCCTCCACGCCGTCGTGGCGCAACGTCATCCAGGGGCAGCTGAACCTCACGGATGCCCTGGAACGCCGCATCGACTTCACATCACCGGAAGGCAAGGAATACAAGCTCCGCGCCGCCGAGGATCTGCCCACCATCGTGGTGCGTCCCCGCGGCTGGCACCTGCCCGAGAAGCACATGCTCATCAACGGCACGCCAATTGCCGGCGGCATCGTGGACTTCGGCCTGTACTTCTTCCACAACGCCCGCCGCCTCCTGGCCCAGGGCAAGGGTCCCTACTTCTACCTGCCCAAGATCGAGAACCACCTCGAAGCCCGGCTGTGGAACGACATCTTCATCCTGGCCCAGGACCTGCTCGGTATTCCGCAGGGCACCATCCGCGCCACGGTGCTGATCGAAACCATCACGGCATCCTTTGAGATGGAGGAGATCCTCTACGAACTGCGGGACCACGCCTCGGGCCTGAACGCCGGCCGCTGGGACTACATCTTCTCGCTCATCAAGAACTTCCGCACACGTGGCCCCCGCTTCGTCCTGCCGGATCGTGGCCAGGTGACCATGACCGCACCGTTCATGCGGGCCTACACCGAACAGCTGGTGCGCGCCTGCCACAAGCGCGGCGCCATGGCGATCGGCGGAATGGCCGCAGCCGTTCCCAACCGCAAGGACGAGGCCGCCAACGCCAACGCCTTCGAAAAGGTCCGCGCGGACAAGACTCGCGAGGCCGCCGACGGCTTCGACGGATCCTGGGTGGCACACCCGGACCTGGTTCCGGTGTGCCGCGAGGTGTTCGACGGCGTCCTCGGCGACCGCCCCAACCAGCTGGACCGCCTGCGCGAGGACGTCATCCCCGACGACCGCGCCCTGATCAACGTGGCCGCGACCCAGGGCACGATCACGGAGCAGGGCATCCGGAACAACATCGAAGTCGGGATCCGCTACATCGAATCCTGGCTGCGCGGCAACGGCGCCGTGGCCATCCACAACCTGATGGAGGACGCCGCCACCGCGGAAATCTCCCGCTCGCAGCTGTGGCAGTGGATCTACTCCCGCGCCATCACTGACCACGGCGAGATCATCACGAAGCAGTGGGTTGAGGACATGCTGGACGAGGAGTTCGCCGCACTGGAACGCTTCGACGGAGACCGCTTTGCTGACGCCCGCGACATCTTTGAGGAAGTCACGCTCAGCGACAAGTTCCCCAGCTTCCTCACCGTTCCGGCGTACGCCCGGTACCTGCATGAGGCCCGCCAGGGCGTGGACGCCACGGCCGAAGCGATCGAGGACGAACTCGTAGCCGCCTAGAGATCTCCGTCCGCCGGGCTGCCACGCCTCCGCAACAGCACCCCCGAAATCCGGGGAGGCAGCCCGGCAACGGAACCACCTTCCAGCGCGAACGAACACTTGAGGCCCCATTTCCACGGGGGGTTAAGTGTTCGTTCGCGCTTTTGCGTGGAGGGCTTAGGTGTTCGTTCGCGCTGAGGGGTTTTAGAGCGGGGCAGGGGCGCGACGGCGGGTGGTGCCTAGCGCTGTTTCGGCACCTTGCGCACTGACAGCGTTGTTCCCAGGATGAACGCCAGCACCGAACCCAGGATCAGCAGCAGCGGGAGGGACCACGTGCCGGAGATGCTGTGGACGTAGCCCACGACAGTCGGGGCCGCCGCGGCGAAGCAGTAGCCCACACCCTGGACGACCGCTGACATCCGGCCGGCCGAGACCTGGTCGCGGGCCAGCTTGATGATGGCGATGAAGATGACCGTGATGCCGCCGCCCTGGGCCGCGCCGCCGAGGGAAGACCATAGCCACCACAGCTGGGGCGCCGCCAGCAGTCCCAACGGCACGCTCAGCCACATGGCACCCAGGGTGAGGGCAACCGCCGTCGTGCTGGCAAAGCGCGCCACCATCGGAACCCCCAGGCCGCCCGCGATCGCAAGAATCTGGAAGAGCGACGACCCCGCGCCGGCGGCAGCCGGCGCCATCCCCAGTTCGTCAGCGAGCAACGTGGGCAGCCAGGCCGTGACGCCGTAGTAGGAGATGGCCTGGCCGGCGAAACCGACGGTCAGGCCCACGGTAATCCAGCGTGAAGGGGGGCGGCCGCTGGCTGGCGGCCCACCGGAGCCGTCGTCGGCGGCGGGTACCAATGACCCGCGGCCGGCGGCGGGCACCCAGAAAGCTATTGCGGCGACAGCGAACAACGCGCTGGCGGCCAGTGCCGGGCGCCAGCCCCACAGTTCGGCGAGGGGCGCCGTGACCACCGAGGTGAGGAAGGACCCGATGTTGAGGGCCGCGGTATAGATGCCCATTGCGGTGCCCTGCCGGCGGGAGGAAAAGTCACGCCGGATGATCAGCGGCACCGCGATATTGCCCACCGTGATGGCCACGCCCAGGATCACCGTCCCGAGCATCACCAGCACGCCGCCGCCGGCGGACCGGACGATGACCCCTGCCAGGACTCCAAGAAGGGTCAGCGTGATGGCCACCTCTGCGCCCAGCCTGCGCGCCGCCAGCGACGCCAGGGGCGCAGCGAGCGAAAAGCACAGCACCGGGATTCCGGTGAGCAGACCCAGTTCCACGGGCGAAAAGCCGAGATCCTGCTGCATCGGACCCACCACGGGTGCGACCGCCACGAACGGTCCCCGCATGTTAAGGGCGATGAGTCCTATGCAGGCGAGGAGAACCCAGCTGCCGGGGACCCTGGAGCCCAGGGGGGCCCTCACAGTGCGGCCCGGGCTGGCGGCAGGAAAAAGGCAAGCGGTTTCATCACTTCATTGCTATCACGGCGGGCTTATGTCGAAAGAATAAAAGTCGGCGGGCCGGGTCACATCGCTGCGCTCCGGCCCGCCAGGACATGGTCGTCAGTGCTCAGTTACAGGTACCAGTCCCGCGGCGCGTTGCTCACTCCCGGCGCTTCCCGGAACTGCTTCGGCTGCGCCACCCAGCCCACCGCGTTGGCGATCACCTGCCGGATCTGGGGCTGGTGATAGACGGGGTACTCCTGGTCCCCCGGGCTGAAGTAGAAGATCCGGCCCTTGCCCCGGGAGAAGGTCACCCCCGAGCGGAAGACTTCGCCGCCTTCAAAGGAGCTGATGAAGATGAGGTCATCCGGATCCGGGATGTCGAAGAGCTCGCCGTACATCTCCTGCTTCGGAATCACCATGGGGCTTTCCACACCGGCGGCAATCGGATGCGAAGGCTTGACGGTCCACACGAGTTCGCGTTCGCCGTCGTTGCGCCACTTAAGCGAGCAGGTAGTGCCCAGCAGCGCGGTGAAGATCTTCGAGAAGTGGCCGGAATGGAGGACGATGAGCCCCATGCCGCCCAGTACGTGGCGCTGCACGCGCTCGACCACCTCGTCGCTGACGTCATCGTGGGCCACGTGGCCCCACCACAGCAGCACGTCGGTCGCGGCCAGGGTCTCCTCCGAGAGTCCGTGCTCCGGGTCTGCCAGCGTGGCCGTGGTGATGCCGGAGTCCGGGTAGAAACCCTTCAGCCCGTCCGCGATGGCGCCGTGGATGCCGCTGGGGTACATCTCGGCCATAGTTTCAGGCTGGTTGCGGGATTCGTGGACGCCTTCGTTCCAGACCAGGATGTTGAGTTTGTCAGTCATGTCAGAGCCTCACTTCGCGCTGTTCGAGGGCGGACTTGTAGCAGGCATCGAGCACCAGCGCGCGGCTCAGCGCGAGTGAGCCGTCGTGGGCGCCCCACTCGGTCTCGCCTCCGCGGACGGCGGTGACAAAGTCCTCCACCACTGCGTCGTGCGCGCGGCCCTGCTCCGCCACCACCTCGTAGTCCGCGTTCTCGCCGTCCTTCTCCTTGAAGATCCGCAGGCCTGCGACGGGGGCATTGGAGGCCCCGACGGCGCGCAGTTCCGCTCCGCCGTCGGTACCGTAAACCGTGAAGTCCAGCAGGTCATCCTCCTCCCGGTACGCCGCCCAGCCGGCCTCGAGGATCAGCGTGCCGCCGCCCTCCAGTCGGATGAACGCCGACGCGAAGTCTTCAACTTCGAACTTGTGGGCGGACTGCATGGCGGTGTACCGGGCGTTTCCGCCGAGGCCGCGGGGGCCCAGCTCGGAGTGCGTGGAGGCCGAGACAGACAGCACTTTCGGTTCACCCAGCAGGTGCAGCGAGTAGTCCAGGACGTGCACGCCGATGTCCGCGAGGGGGCCGCCGCCCGCCAGCGCAGGGTTCGTGAACCAGCTGCCCAGCATCGGGATCCCCTGGCGGCGGAGCCAGGATGCCTTGGCGTAGTACGGCCGGCCGAGTTCGCCGTCGTCGATGATGCCTTTCAGCTTCTGGATATCGCCCCGGCGGCGGTGGTTGAAGGCGACGTCCAGGACGCGGCCGGCCTTGCGAGCAGCCTCGACCATACTCCGGCCCTCTTCGCCGTTGCGGGCCAGCGGCTTTTCGCTCAGGACGTGCAGTCCGCGCTCAAGCGCCGCAATGGCAATCGGTGCGTGCAGGAACGTGGGCACGGCGACGCTGACGGCGTCGAGTCCTTCGAACCCGATCAGGTCCTCCCAGCGGGCGAACGTGTGGGGAATGCCGTACTCGTCCTTGAGGCTGCCCAGGAGGTCCGCCTCCTGGGCGGCAACGGCCACGAGCTCCACGCCGTCAATATTCTTGTAGGCCTTGATGTGCTGTTGACCGGCCCATCCGATCCCCACAACGCCGACCTTCAGGGGTGCGGGCTGCTGATTGCTCACGTTTCATGCCTCCGTTTCACTTCAGTCTGAATGTCGGTCTGGCTGTTCCGACTACCCCGTAGCCTGCAGCGTGGCCTCGATGACCGCCGGGGACAGCACATGCTGGGTAACCATCTGGCTCGCACCCAGTACCGCAGCCTGGTCTCCAGCCATGGACAGGCCGATGCGCAGGTGCGTGGTGGCAAGGGGCAGGGATCTCCGGTAAACAACTTCGCGCACGCCTGCCATGAGATGCTCGCCGGCCTGGCCAAGGCTGCCTCCGATCACAATGACGGAAGGGTTGAGCAGGTTCACCACCGTGGCTAGCACGTCGCCGACGTCCCGGCCTGCCTGGCGCAGCGCCTGGATGGCCGGCAGGTTGCCCGCGGCCACCAGGCGAAGCACGTCCCCTCCGTTTTCAGCCTTGAGCCCCTGCGCCGCCAGCGAAAGGGCCACCGCCGGGCCGGATGCCAGCGCCTCAAGGCAGCCGTAATTGCCGCACCGGCACAGCACCTCGTCGCCCCTGGGAACCCGCACATGGCCAAGGTCCCCGGCCGTGCCGTTGGCGCCGCGCTGCAATTCACCGCTGCTGATGATGCCGGCGCCGATGCCCGTGGCCACCTTGATGAACAGGAAATTGTCGTGCTCAGGCCAGTGGGCGGTGCGTTCGCCCAGCGCCATGATGTTGACGTCGTTGTCCACCAGTACCGGAACAGGCAGCGAGCGCTGGACATAGCGGACCACGTCAAACCCGTCCCAGCCCGGCATGATGGGGGGCTTCACCGGCATCCCGGTGGCGTGTTCCACGGGGCCTGGCAGCCCGATGCCAATGCCGGCAAGGTCCCCCGGCGCCCGTCCCGTCTCCGTGAGCAGCGACGTGGCCTCGGCGATAATCCGCCCCAGCACGGCCTCCGGCCCCTCGGCCACATCCTGGGCCAGCCGCCGCTCCGTAAGAATGTTCCCGCCGAGGTCGGTGACCGCAATGATCACGTGCGTCGCCCCGACGTCGACAGCCAGCACTGCCCGCGCGGCCGGCTTGAAGGCAAACCGCGACGGCGGCCGGCCGCCGCTCGACGTCGCCTCACCCGCCGGGCCCACGAGCCCGGAGGAGATCAGGGCGTCAATGCGGGAAGCCACGGTTGAACGGGCAAGCCCGGTGGTCAGGGCCAGTTCCGCCCGCGTTCGCGCCTTGCCGTCGCGGAGGAGCTGAAACAGGTCGCCGGCGCGGGACAGACTGCCGACGCCGTCGGCAGTAGTCAGCTCCGCTGTGTTGCCTGTACCCGTTCGTGGACTCATGGATCCTTGATAGCACGATTGCTTCTGGGTGTCACACACCAGAAAGATTGTCGGAGACTTTCCGACTTTTGCTTGACGATCGACAAAAGTAGTTCTAGCTTTGGCTGTGAGCCCCGTCACCAAGCATTCGCGGACAGGGGCATGCAGTGTTCCAGCGATTACAAAGAGGTAATAATCTTGTCGAGCGAACAACAGGCATCACGGGCGCCGCTTGGTGTCGGAATTCTGGGCGCAGGGCCTGTCACCCAGGCAATTCACCTCCCGTCGCTGGCCAGGCTCCGCGACATTCTTGAGGTGCGCCACATCATGGATGTCGATCTGGCCGTGGCCGAATCAGTTGCCGGCAGGGTGGGGGCACACTTCAGCACCAGCATGGAAGAACTCCTCGCCGATCCCGATGTGGACATCGTTGCCATCTGCAGCCCGCACCAGTTCCACGCGGCGCAGGTGATCGCCAGCTGCCGGGCCGGCAAGAAGGCGGTGCTGTGCGAAAAGCCCTTCGCCATGAGTGGCGAGGAAGCAGCCGGCATTTCCGCCGTTTCAGCCGAAACCGGCGTTCCCATCATCGTCGGCGCCATGCACACCTTCGATCCGGGCTGGCTGGCGGCCGAGGAGGCCTGGGAGGATCTCCCTGAGAAGGTCCACACGATCCGGTCCTCCATCGTCCTGCCGCCCAATCCGCGCTTTGAGGACTTCGCCACGGAGATCGTCGGCCGGGTTCCAATGCCGGATCGCGACTCAACTGACCCCGAAGTCATCAAGGCCATGCTCAAGGGCGGAGTGATGGGCCTGGCCATCCACGATCTTCCCCTGGTCCGCCGTTTCACCCGCGACTTTGCCTCCGTGGAAGTCCTGCACGCGGAGATCGCCCGACCCTTCGGCTATGTCATCTCCCTGCGGGCCGGGGATGTCACCATCGAACTGCGTGCCGCCATGAACGCCACCTGGGAACCGTCCTGGGTATTCGAGGCCATCGGCAATGACGCGGCACTGAAGATCGACTTCACCCCGTCCTATGTTCACGCAGGCTCCGCTACAGCCCAGATCCGGAAAGCCGGGCAGACCACGGTCCTGGGCCCCTTCGGCCACAACGGCTACGAGGGCGAATGGCGCAAGCTGGCTGAGCTGGCGCGGGGAACGGGCCGGCCGCCATCTGCCGAGACGCTCATCCATGACCTTGAGTTCGCGCTGGCAATCGCCGAGTCGGCCGCAAGCCGGTTTGATACAGCCCGGGTTGATGCCGGCACAGCCAGCGGGACCACCGCAGATGAGGAGATCAACGCATGACCACGCAGCTGTCCGTATCCGCGGATCCGCAGGCCGAAGCGTCAGGTGCGGTCTCCGCCGTCGTTGCTTCCCTCCCCCTGTCTTTTGCCACGGCGGCAGGAACGCCCGATGCCGGCACACCGGATGTCGTCGCCGTTGCCGGTCATGCAGGGTGGGCCGAACGCGCCGCCGAAGCGATCCGCAGCGGCGCCAAGGGCGTTGTGGTCTCCGCGCCGGTGGCTGAGGACCTTGCCGGGCTGACCGCTACGGCACCCGCCGCGGGGTCCGTCGTTGTGCTTGACCAGCAGTGGGCCGGAAACGTAGCGCTGGTCGGCACGAACGTCCGCGGCGCGATTGCCGGCGCAATCAATGAGGCCGTACTGCTGGACTCGGTTGCCGTGGCGCCGCCCGGAACGGATCCCCTGCACCTGCTGACCGAACACCTCGCCGTCATCCTGCAATGCGGGATTGACCTGCAGGACGTGAGGCTGATCCAGCGCAGCGGGAACGGCTACACCGTGGCTGGAGTCCTTGCCGGTGGAGTGCCTGCAGCGCTCCAGGGCATCATCACGTCGGCGCTGCCTTCCACGGCCAGCGTTTCGATTCTCACGTCAGCGGGACGCGCCGACGTCGTGCTGCCGGACCCGGCAGCAGCCTGGCCGGCCGAAGTCCGCATGGTAACGGCAGAAGGGGCGACGACGCTTCCCACACTGTACGAGTCATCCCACCGGACCACCTGGTCGAGGGTCCACTCGCATCTGTCTTCCGGGACCCCCGCCAACGATCTGTCGCGGTTCATGGCAGTTACTTCGCTCCTTAGCCAACTCAACAGCTAGTCAGCACCACCAGCATTCCAATTCCAGAGTCACTATCCGCTCATTGTCGAGAAGGGGCCGGGCATTCACTTAGCCCGGACCTGAAAGGAAACCATCGTGTCTACCAAATCCTCCATTGCATCCTCCGCCTTTTCGCGCCGGGGATTCCTTGGCTTCGCCGCCGCCGCGGCCTCCGTTCCGCTCCTGGCCGCCTGTGGCGGCGGCTCGGCCTCCCAGGGCGGCGGCGGGGGCAACGGCGTCATCAAGTTCTGGGACATGCCGTGGGCCACCCCGGCCTACAACGACGCCGCCAAGAAGCTCGTTGACGGATATTCACCGGCCTCGGGCAATCTGAAGGCCAGCTACCAGACCATCCAGTGGAACAACTTTTACCAGACCTTCTCTTCGGCCATCGCGTCCAAGACCGGGCCTGCAGTGTCCACCGGCGGCGGTTTCCAGGCCTTCCAGTTCGAGAAGCAGGGCCAGATCGCCTACGCCGACAAGGTGGTCGATGAGCTCAAGAAAAACGGCCAGTTCGATGATTTCCTGCCGGGCGTGCTCGAACCGTTCAAGTCCGACAAGGGTTACGTGGCCGTCCCGTGGCAGCTGGACATGCGCGTGTTCTGGTACCGCAAGTCGCTGTTCGAGAAGGCTGGCGTGGAGGTGCCCAAGGACTGGGCTTCCCTGCTTGAGGCCGGCAAGGCGCTCAAGAATATCGGCGCCTTTGGCTTCGCCACCGGCTCCGGCGCAGGCAACAACATCGGCAACCACTCGATGATCATGATGATGGTCAACAACGGCGGAGGGGTGTTCACCAAGGACGGCGAGCTCGACGTCATGAACGACCGCAACGTCGAAGCCATCGAGTTCCTCCTCGAACTGGTCTCCAACGGGATTATTGACCCGGCCTCAGTGAGCTACACCACCGATAACCTCAACGCCATGTGGAAGAACAAGAAGGCCGCCTTCGGTCCATACGTCCTGGGCGTCCCAGAGCGCGTTGGCGACACATCCGGTGACATTGTGGTGGCCAGCCCCATCGCCGGCCCGCACGGCGACAAGCACGGCCTGGTCTTCCCGAACAACATCATGATGTACACGAACACCCCCTCGCAGGCTTCCTCGGAGGCGTTCCTGGTCCACTACATGGGCCAGCTCAAGGAACTGTGGCGGCAGAAGCTGATGAACGCGCTTCCTGTCTTCAAGTCCATCACCGAACTCCCCGAGTTCGCCAGCGACCCGAACAACGTCAAGATCGTGAAGGAATGGCAGCCCATCGCCAAGACCTTTGCCTCCCAGGGGACCGTGCTGAACGACAACCTCGCCGTCCTCGACGGCGGCCAGGCGCTCAACCAGTTCACCCAGACCATCCTTACCGGCAAGACTGACGCCAAGTCCGCGCTGCAGGCCTTCGAGTCCGGCCTTAAATCAGTCATAAAGAAGTAAGCGGTCCTCCCATGTCAGTGACTACAGCACAGAACGGCCTGAGCCGGGCCCGCCGGGGAGTTGCCCCCGGCGGGCCCGGAGGACCGGCCAACCGCAAGAGCAGACTCAGCGCGCAGACCAGCCGGACATTCTTCTGGCTCCTGCTGCCCTCGGTGATCCTTCTCGTCCTCATCCACGGCTACCCGCTCGTGTACGCGGGCATCCAGGCCACGCACGACGGCTCCCTGATCTCCACCGGCAACTTCGTCGGCGCCGACAACTTCGCCAATGTCCTGGGCTCCGATGCCTTCTGGAAAGCCGCCCGATTCACCCTGATGTTCACGATCGTCGGAGTGTTCGGCTCCTGGCTCGTCGGCCTGGGACTGGCCCTCCTGCTGCGCACCAAGATCCCCGCCGGCGGAACGTTCAAGGTCCTCCTGCTCCTGCCCTGGGTGGTCCCGATCGTAGTGTCCTCCACCGCCTGGAACTGGCTCGTCGCCACGCCGGACAGCCTGATCCCGTCACTGTTCAGGAACCTGGGACTGGGCACCCCGCTCTTCCTCGCGGACCCGACCCTCGCCGCCGTCACCGTCATGGTTTTCAAAGTCTGGGTCAGCTTCCCGTTCATGATGATGATGATTTCAGCGGCCCTGGCCTCCGTTGACACCACCGTCTACGAAGCCGCCAGCATGGACGGCGCCACCCGCTGGCAGCAGTTCAGCCAGATCACCCTGCCGCTGATCGCGAGGTCCACCTACATCAGCTGGATCCTGATGACCATCTTCTGCGTCAATGACTTCCCCACCATCTACCTGCTCACCGGCGGCGGTCCCGTGGACGCCACCACCTCCCTCGTGGTCCTTGCCTACCGAAGCGTCTTCCAGGACTTCCAGACCGGACCCGGCGTGGCCATCGCCTTCCTCATGACCATGACGCTGGTGGTCATCTCCGTTCTCCTGTACCGCCAGATCCGAAAGTCGAGCGTCGAATAATGAGCGCAGTAGTCCACGCCCATCCCGAAACCGGCCCGGTCCTCGGCGTCGCCGACACCGGCCCCGTCAAAAACCGAAGTGTCCTTTCCGAAGCAGGGCACCGCAACCAATGGTGGCGGTTCGTCCTGATCCTGGCCATCACCGCGATCGTTCTCGTCCCCATCATGGTCACGGTCGTGCTCGCCTTCACACCGGGTCCGAACAGCACCTCAACCGGATTCACGCTGGAGAACTTCGGCTCCGTGTTCTCCGAAACCCTCGCGGCCACCTGGCTGCAGAACAGCCTCATCACCACGCTCAGCACCGTGATCGTCTCGGTAGCCGTCGCCGCACCCGCCGGCTACGTCCTGTCCCGGGGCCGCAGCAAAGCCGTCTCCGGCTACTCCCTGCTCCTGTTCGTCATGCAGTCGCTGCCGATCATCACCTCGGTGGTGCCGCTGTTCATCCTGTTCGCCGGGATGGGCCTGGTGGACAACCTCATGGGCCTGACCATCATCTACGTCGGCTCCACCATGACCGTGGCCACGTGGATGATGGCCGCCTACTTCGACTCCATCCCCATCAGCCTCGAAGAAGCGTCCTGGATCGACGGCTGCTCCGTCTTCGGCTCCTTCACCAAGGTGGTGCTCCGCAACTCCCTGCCGGGCATCCTCTCCACCGCGATCTTCGCCTTCCTGCTGGCCTGGAACGACTACCTCGTAGCCATCGTGTTCCTGCGCTCCACGGAGATCTTCACCCTCCCCATGGGCGTGCAGTCCTTCTTCCAGCAGAACCAGACAGACTGGACCTCCGTCATGGCCCTCGCCGTGATCATGATGCTCCCGCCAGTGATCGTCTTCGCCACCCTGAACAAGTACTTCAGCGTCGGCGGCATCGGCGGATCCCTCGCCGGCCGCTAGGCCCTGACCCATTTTCGAGAACAATCCAACTCCCGCAAAGGAACGACATGTCTTATTCACTCCAGCTGTACACCCTGCGCAATGCCATGCAGGAGGACCTGCCCGGCACCATCAGAAAGGTAGCCGAGATCGGCTTTACCCAGGTTGAGCCCTACAACTTCGTGGCCACGGCCAAGGAACTTGGTGCAGCGCTGAAGGAAAACGGCCTGACCGCCCCGTCCGGCCACGCTCCCCTGCTCAGCCAGGACCAGGACGAAATCTTTGCCGCCGCCAAGGAGCTGGGCATCAGCACCGTCATTGACCCCTACCTGCCGGCAGAACACTGGCAGTCGGCCGAGGACATCCAGGGCACCGCAGCCAAGCTCAACGCCGCAGCCAAGAAGGGCGCCGAATACGGCATCCGCGTGGGCTACCACAACCACGCCTGGGAACTGGAGTCCACCATCGAAGGCCAGACCGCCCTGGAGTACTTCGCAGGGCTGCTCGACCCCGAGCTGGTCCTGGAAGTAGACACCTACTGGGTCGCCGTGGGCGGCCAGGACCCCGTGGCCGTGCTTGAGCGCCTCGGTGACAGAGTGAAGTTCATCCACATCAAGGACGGGCCCCTCAGCACCGACACCAAGGCCCAGCAGCCGGCCGGCCAGGGGAAGATCGCCGTGTGGGACGTTATCGGCGCGGCCAAATCCCTGGAAGTGGGTGTCGTGGAATTTGACGACTATTCCGGTGACATCTTCGACGGCATCGCCCAGAGCCTCGCCTTCCTGAACACCGCGGCAAGCGAAGGCGCGCGCGCATGAGCGGCGCAGCTTCGCGCCGGGGGCCGGTCGGCGTCGCCGTCATCGGCGCCGGTGTCATCAGCAAGCAGTACCTGGACAACCTCACGGTCTTCCCGGACCTGAAGGTCCACATCATTGCCGACCTCTTCGAGGAGGCCGCCGAGGCGCGGGCGAAGGAATACGGCATCCCCGAATGGGGCGGGGTGGATGCGGCACTGAACCACCCCGACGTCGAGATCATCGTCAACCTCACGATCCCCGCAGCCCATGTTGAAGTGGCCACGGCCGCCGTCAACGCGGGCAAGCACGTCTGGACGGAAAAGCCGTTCTCGCTGGACCGCGAATCCGGGCTGGGACTGCTCAAGGCAGCAGACGCGGCCGGGCTGCGGCTTGGCTGCGCCCCGGACACCTTCCTCGGCGCCGGCCTCCAGACGGCACGGCGGCTGATCGAGCGCGGCGACATCGGCACTCCGCTGACAGCCATGACCACCTTCCAGACCCCGGGACCGGAATCCTGGCACCCGAATCCGGCGTTCCTCTTCCAGTACGGTGCCGGACCGCTGTTCGACATGGGCCCGTACTACCTCACGGCCCTGGTACAGACCTTCGGCGCCATCCGGAAGGTGGCCGCCGTCGGCTCCAAGGCCAAGGAAGTCCGCGTCATCGGCTCCGGCCCGAAGGCCGGCGAGGAATTCACCGTCGAGGTCCCCACCCACGTCAGCGCCATGGCCCAGTTCGAGGGCGGCCAGTCCTCGCACAGCGTCTTCAGCTTCGAGTCCCCGCGCCTGCGGATGGGATTCGTGGAGATCACCGGCACAGAGGCCACCATCTCGCTCCCGGACCCCAACTTCTTCGACGGCGCCGTGCGGCTCTGGCGTGCGGGAGACGAGGACTGGACCACCATCCCGGCCACCGGTCCGGCCAACGGCCGCGGCATGGGCGTGCTGGACATGGCCCGGTCCATCCGAGCGGGAGTCCCGCACCGCGCCACCGGCAACCTCGCCTACCACGTTCTGGACACCATGGTCTCAATCTCAGAGTCGATGGAATCGGGAACCTTCGTGGATGTCGAAAGCTCAGCGCCCGCGTCCGCAGCCCTCCCCGAGGACTGGAACCCCACCGCACCCACACTTTAGGAACAGTGCAATGACTTCCCAAGAATCCCAAGGAACGCGACCGGGAACCAGGACTCTGGGCGTGGCGATGATCGGGTACGCGTTCATGGGCAAGGCCCACTCCAATGCCTGGCGGAACGTGGCCAGCTTCTTCGATGTCCCGGCCTTCGAGCAGAAAGTCCTCGTGGGCCGGGACGCCGGCCAGGTGGCGGCGGCCGCGGCCAAGTATGGGTGGGCGGAGTCCGCCACAGACTGGCGCACGGTCTTGGAGCGGGACGACATCCACATCGTCGATATCTGCGCGCCCGGCTGGATGCACGCCGAGATCGCCATCGCTGCGCTCGAGGCCGGCAAGCACGTGCTCGTGGAGAAGCCGCTGGCCAACACCCTGGCCGAGGCAGAGGCCATGACCCACGCCGCCCGGGCCGCGAGGGAACGCGGCGTGCAATCGATGATCGGCTTCAACTACCGCCGTGTCCCCGCCCTGGCACTGGCCCGTGAGCTTATCGCCGAGGGCCGGCTTGGACGGGTCCGGCACGTCCGGGCAGCCTATCTGCAGGACTGGCTCGTGGATCCGGAGTCGCCGATGACCTGGCGCCTGAACAAGGAAACGGCAGGATCCGGCGCCCTGGGCGACATCGCCTCCCACGCGATCGACCAGGTGCTCTTCCTCCTCGGCGACGCCGTGACCGAGGTATCCGGCCGCATGCACACGTTCACCACCCAGCGGCCGGGTGCCCACGGCATGGAAGAGGTGACGGTCGACGACGCCGCCTGGGCCACGCTGTCCCTCGCCTCGGGGGCCATCGCCTCGGTTGAAGTCTCGAGGGTGGCGACAGGCAGGAAGAACTCCCTGACGCTGGAGATCTACGGCGACAGTGGGACCATTCTGTTTGATCTTGAGTCTCTGAATGAACTCGGATATTTGGATGCCAGCGCTCCGATCCGGGAACAGGGCTTCCGCCGCATCCTCGTCAATGAACCAGAGCACCCCTATCTGGCCGCGTGGTGGCCCCAGGGGCACACCATCGGCTGGGAGCACACGTTCACCCACGAAATCCGGGACTTCCTCGCCGCGATAGCAACAGGGACCGCGCCGTCCCCGTCGTTTGAAGACGGCCTCACCGTCCAGCGTGTCCTGAACGCCGTCGAAGAGTCCTCGGCCGCGAAAAGTGCCATCATCCAACTCATCCCGCCCACCGGCGCGACGGCATCCGCTGCCGCCCCGGTCACCGAAGGAGCCTGACATGCCCCGCCCGTATACCCTGTTCACCGGCCAGTGGGCCGACCTGCCCTTCGAGGAAGTTGCCCGGCTCGCGTCCGGATGGGGCTATGACGGCCTGGAAATCGCCGTGTCCGGGGACCACCTGGATGCCTGGCGCTGGGACGAGCCCGGCTATGTCGAGTCCAAGCTCGCGCTCCTGGAGAAATACAACCTGAAGGTCTGGGCCATCTCCAACCATCTCAAGGGCCAGGCTGTGTGCGATGACCCCATCGACTTCCGCCATGAAGCCATCGTCGGCTCGAAGGTGTGGGGCGACGGCGACCCCGAAGGCGTCCGCCAGCGCGCCGCGGAGGAAATGAAGCACACCGCCCGGCTCGCCAAGGCCCTCGGTGTGGACACCGTCGTCGGGTTCACCGGCTCCTCCATCTGGCAGTACGTCGCGATGTTCCCGCCGGTTCCGGAAAAGGTCATCGAGGCCGGCTACCAGGACTTCGCCGACCGCTGGAACCCCATCCTGGACGTCTTCGACGACTGCGGAGTCCGCTTCGCCCACGAAGTCCATCCTTCCGAGATCGCCTACGACTACTGGACCACCGTCCGGACCCTCGAAGCGATCGGGCACCGCGAGGCGTTCGGCCTGAACTGGGATCCGTCCCACTTCATGTGGCAGGGCATCGACCCCGTCTCCTTCATCTGGGACTTCAAGGACCGGATCTACCACGTGGACTGCAAGGACACCAAGCTCCGCCCCACCGGCCGGAACACCGTCATGGGCTCGCACCTTCCCTGGGGCGACCCCCGCCGCGGCTGGGACTTCGTCTCCGCCGGACGCGGCGACGTCCCCTGGGAATCCTCCTTCCGCGCCCTCACCGCGATCGGCTACACCGGCCCCATTTCCGTCGAGTGGGAAGACGCCGGCATGGACCGCCTCCACGGCGCCCCCGAAGCCCTCGCCGCGCTCAAGAAGTTCGATTTCCCCGCCTCCCAAACATCCTTCGACGCCGCCTTCAGCAGCAAGGACTAGCGGAGGTGGGTTTTCCCAACACGGCTCCGGCAGGCCCGCCGGACACTGCCTCTGAGGCTGAAGCGCCCGACGGCGGTGGGTACTTTCCGCTGTTCGACGGCGTCAGCCTGTCCGGCTGGCGCACTGTGCCCCGCGTCTACGGCACGGAATACCCGGGTGGTCCGAGCATCCTGGAGCTGTTCGACCGCCGCGGCCTGGCGCGGCCGGCGGAACCCGAGAAGCACGCGGCTCACTGGTTCGTGGAGGACGGAGTCCTGGTGGGCGAGCAAGACTCCCCCGGCAGCGGGTACGGCGGCTACCTGGTCAGCGAGCAGGCGTTCGGCGACTTCGAGCTCGTACTGGAAATGCGCCCCGACTGGCCGGCCGACACGGGCGTCATGATCCGGCGCCGGCCAGACACGTGGGAGGGTTTCCAGGTCTTGGTGGACCACAGGCCGTCCGGCGGCATCCGCGGATTCTTCGGCAACGGACTCGCAAGCTTTTCCGCCGTGCCGTTCGCGATCGATGCCGCGCGGGATGCCGACGGCCGCCCGGTCGGCTTGATTGCCGACGATCCCGCCACCTCGGTGGAACCCGTCACCGAAGACAAACGTGCCCGGCTGAAATACGCGGCCGACGTCGAGGATTTCCTCAAAGTGTGGCGCTGGGACGACTGGAACGAGCTAAGGATCCGCTGCGTAGGAACACTGCCGGTCATCACCACCTGGGTCAACGGCCTCAAGGTCGCCGAACTGGACACCGCCAGCCTTGACTCGCCCAACTACGATCCCGACGCTGTCCTTGGAGTGCTCAGCGAGCGCGGCCACATCGCGCTCGAAGTGCACGACAATGACGCCATGTTCGGCGAAGCCCGCTGGGGCAAGGGCGCACAGTGCCGGTGGCGGAACATCAGGATCAAGGATCTTACGAAAGAAGAAGCAAGGTGATCCGCACGCTCCAACCCGGCCAGCGCTGCGAGGTATGGGCCGCCTCGGTCTCCGGAGAATCCGCGCTGGTGTACTCAACGGAGGACGTTCTCCTGGAGGCACCGAACTGGACCCTCGACGGCGGTTCACTCGTCCTCAATGGCGACGGGAAGCTCTGGAAGCTGGACGTCGCCGGCGCGTCGCTGACAGGAGTGCCTCTCACCGGCGTCCCGGACCTCAACAATGACCACGTCCTGGACCCGGACGGCACCGGCATCTACCTCTCGGCGAATGATGGCCACATCTACCGTGCCGAGCTCAGTGGCGGCCAGGCCGAGCGCATCACCAAGGACGACGGATCCTTCCACTTCCTCCACGGGGTGAGCCCGGACGGCCAAGAGCTTGCCTACGTCGGTATCGAGGCGGGCGACTTCACCCAACCTGGCAGGCTGATGACCATCCCGGCCGACGGCGGCGCCACCGCCAGCGTCAATGTCGGCAGCGGCCACTGTGACGGACCGGAGTATTCCCCGGACGGAAAGTGGCTCTATCTGAACACGGAGTCCTTTACCTCTCTCCCGGGCCACGCCCAGCTTGCCCGTGTGCAGGTTGACGGGAGCGGGTTCGAGCGCCTCCTGGAGTCTGACACCGTCGACTGGTTTCCGCACGTCTCTCCCGACGGGCGCTTTGCCAGCTACATCCGGTTCCCCCGCGGAACCGAAGGCCACCCCGCCGACTTGCCTGTCGCCGTCGTACTTGTCTCCACCGGTGACTGGGCAACGCCGCTGCACACGTGGCCCCTTTTCGGTGGCCAGGGTACCCTCAACGTCACGAGCTGGTCGCCGGACTCTGAGCGCTTTGCGTTCGTGGCGTACCCGCTCTCTAGCTCAGATTCAACAAAGGACTAATCACGTGGCCAACTACAGCAACGGCACCTCTGACGGACAAATCCGTTGGGGAATCCTCGGCACCGGATTCATCGCCGGTCTGCAAACGCAGGACCTGATCGACAACGGTTTTACTGTCCAGGCTGTCGGCTCCCGCACGGTGGAATCGAGCAAGTCATTCAGCGACAAGTTCCACATTCCCACTGCCCACGAAGGCTACGAAGCGCTGGTTGAGGATCCGGACGTTGACGTGGTTTACGTTGCCACCCCGCACACTTTCCACCATGCCCACGCTCTCCTCGCCCTGAACGCCGGCAAACACGTGCTGGTCGAGAAGCCGTTCACCATGAACGCCCGCGAAGCGCAGGAGATCGTGGCGCTGGCCGAGGCCAAGGGCCTTGTGGTCCTGGAGGCCATGTGGAGCCGATTCCTCCCCCACATGGCCCGAATCCGCGAGATCATTGCCGAGGGCACGCTCGGCGAAGTCCGCAAGCTGGTGGCCAGCCACAATCAAAACCTGCCGAAGGATCCTGCGCACAGGCTGAACGACCCCGCGCTGGGCGGCGGAGCGCTGCTGGACCTGGGCATCTACCCGGTTTCGTTCGCTTTCGACGTGTTCGGCACTCCGTCCGCCGTTCGGGCAAGTGCCTCGATGACAACCACGGGCGTGGACCGCCAGACTGCGGCAATCTTTGAGTACGCACAAGGACAGCAGGCCCTCGTGGACTGTGAGCTGGATGCCGCCGGAGCGAACCGGGCAGTGGTTATCGGGACGGAGGGTTGGATCGACATCGAGTCCACTTGGTACAACCCCACGCCTTTCACTGTGTATGACACGCGCGGAAATGTTGTGGAGAGGTTCGACCAGCCCGTCAAGAGCCGGGGGATGCAGTACCAGGCGGTTGAGCTGGAACGCCTGGTCCGGGAAGGCTCCACTGCCGGTACCACTCTCCCGCCGAACGAGAGCGTGGCGGTGATGGCCGCGATGGACGAGATCCGCCGCCAGATCGGGCTTAGCTACGACGCCGATGCCGTGCCGGAAGGGACAGTCTCGAATGACTGACACCGTCTCGCCGCGGATCGCTGAACTGCGGCAGCACGAGGAAGAACTCGTTTTCGCGAGTTTTGACCACCACGATGCGTGGCGCCTCGGCTCTCTCATCGCCGACCATGCGATTGCCGAGGGCCATGGCGTGGCGATCGAGCATACCTGTACAAGACACTCTCGTCGGAGGACCTGCATGACGCACACTATCCGCAAGGCGGCCGCGGACGACGCCGGGCGGCTGGCCGAGCTGGCTGCCGTCACCTTTCCGCTGGCATGCCCGCCCGGATCATCGCGTGAGGACATCGCTGCCCACCTCGCCAACACACTCAGCGAGCGCCACTTCCGTGCGTACCTCGCCGATCCCGCGGTGACGGTCCTGGTCATTGATGCCGGCGAAGACCTCCGCGGCTACAGCCTGCTCGTGGACCGGCCAACCTCCGATCCGGGCGTGGCCTCCGCGCTCAATGCCCTCCCGTCGGTCGAGCTCAGCAAATGCTATGTGCACCCGGACCATCACGGTCTCGGCGCCGCGGCCGAACTCATGCACGCGAGCCTCGAGTCCGCCGCAGGTACTGGGGCCGCCGGGATGTGGCTCGGCGTCAACAGCGAGAACGCCAAGGCGATCCGGTTCTACGAAAAGTCCGGTTTCCGGAAGGTGGGAACCAAGTCATTTCAGCTGGGCAGCACCGTGGAACATGACTTCGTGATGGAGCGCAGGCTGGGATAGCTAACCGCCAAGGTCACTGTTAAGGGGCGGACGCGGCTCCTTCCGGAGCTTCAGTTCGGGAGGCAACCCCTCCACGCTCCCCTCCCCCCTATGGGCCCGGATGGTGATCCTGGAGCGGCCCAAGAGGACGTTTTCTGCCCGGACATCGCCGAGCTCGGCCGGCAGTATGGGCGCCAGGTGCAGGACATTCCGCGTGAAGTCTGGGTCAAAGCGCAAAAGAATCCGGGCCAACTGCACCGGAGCGGCTGCTGCCCACGCCTGCGGGGAGCAGGCTGTGGGGTACGGCACCGGCTCCGGGAAGTCACTCCGGTCAAAACCGCAGAACAGCTCCGGCAGCTGTCCGTCGAAATGCGCGGCGGCGGCAAAAAGCCCGCCCGCGACCCGGCGGGCCTCGTCCACGAAGCCGTAGCGCATGAGCCCGGTGGCCACCAGTGCCGTATCGTGCGGCCAGACGGAGCCGTTGTGGTAGCTGACAGGGTTGTAGGCGCCCATATCCGAGGCCAGTGTCCTGATGCCCCACCCCGTAAACATCTCCGGCGACATGAGTCGCTCGGCGACCATGGGCGCCTTGTCCTCATCGACTATTCCTACCCAGAGGCAGTGGCCCATGTTTGATGCGCACGAGTCCACCGCCTGCTTGTCCTTGTCCAGCGCGATGGCGAAATACCCCTTGTCGGGCAGCCAAAACCGCTCGTTGAACGACGCCTTCACGGTGGCAGCACGCTCGGCCCAGTGGTGTTCCAATGACGAGTCCCCGGCCCAGCGGGCCAGCAGCGACCGGCCCACGTAGGCGGAGTAGACGTAACCCTGGACCTCGCACAGTGCGATGGGTGGCTCAGCCATCCTGCCGTCGGCGAAATTAATCCCGTCCCACGAGTCCTTCCACCCCTGGTTCAACAATCCGTGGGGGTTGGGCCTCAGGTACTCCACGAAGCCGTCGCCGTCGCGGTCCCCGAAGTGCTCGATCCAGTCCAAGGCACGGTCCGCATGCGGCAGCAGCGAACCGATGATGTCCTCGCCCAGTCCCCAACGGCTGAGCTCACTCAGCACGGCCACAAACAGCGGGGTGGCGTCGGCCGTGCCGTAGTAGGAGGTACCCCCCAGCGCCAGGCCGGCATTGACGCCAAACCGCACTTCATGGGGGATCCGGCCGGGTTCCTCCTCCGAATCGGGGTCCACCTTCGTGCCTTGAATTTCGGCCAGGGTTTGCAGCGTCCCGGCGGCCAGGCCGGGGTCCACGAGCAGGGCCATGTAGGAGGAAAGCAGTGAATCCCGGCCGAAGAGCGCCATGAACCATGGGGCACCGGCGGCGACCGCCACCCTCCCCGAGTGTGCGGCATCAAAAATCCGCAGGGACCCCAGATCGCTCTGGCTGCGGCTCAGCACGTGCTGAACATTCCAGTCGGTGACGGTAATGCGCGGTACGTGTTCCGCCCACGCGATATGCCGCTGCACACCCGTCCGTTGGTGGGGCGAGGCCGTTTCGCTGAACGGTTCATCGGGCCCCTTTCCGTTGATCAGCGGCACCACGATGACGCTCGTGGACCACTGCCCCCGGGGCGGGATCTCCACCCGGAATGTCAGTGCATCCTCCCGCACGTGCGCGGCGGCTGCTCGGAGAACCGTGCCCCGGCGCTGGCCGTTGCGCTCGGCCTCGATAAGGAGCTCCCCGTCATGGACGCTCCTGCGAACGACAGCCCCGGTCGTCACCCTGGCGCCTTTGACGTCGAAGAGATCGGCCATGTCGGAATCGAGGCTAAGTTCGATGTCACACACGGCTGCCTCGCCAGAGTAATTGCGGATCGTGATGTCGTCCCGCAGCCCGGGGCCCACGTGCCGTTGCTGCTGAACCACCAACGGGCTGTCAAACCTCCCGTCCGCCCACCGGGCCCGCCCTACGAACGTCGCCTGGAAAGCGGTGGGCGTCCTGGCTACCAGCGGTTCCCGGAGTGCTCCGTTGACGCGGAGCATCCAGCGGGAAACGATCCTGGTGTCCTGGTAGAAAACGCCTTGCGTTCCACCCGTCACAATGTCTCCGCTGTCGGACGAGATGCAAAACGACGATCCTTCTACGACTGTCACCGCGCCTGCTTCCGAGGGACCTGCCTCCGTATCGGAGTTCCACGCATTCACGGGCTGCTTCCTTTCCTACGGGCAGTTGCGGCAATGCAAGACTCAGATTCCAGCAGGCCCTCGATTTTCTACTCCGCGCCCCAGGGGATCCCGCATCTGATTCTCGTGCACCGCCCCCGGATCCGGAACCCCGAAAGACTGCCCCTGCTCCAGAACGCTGGCGAACAGCTCCAAATGATCAGCAACCATGCGGGCAGAACTGAAGCGCTCCGCTACAGAGGCCCGGCAAGCTTCCCGGCTGAGTGAGGCCACGCCCAGCAGAAGCGCCGGCAGTTCCGCCAAGGAAGCCAGAAACCCGGTGACACCGTGGTCCACGACCTCCGGAGCCGAGCCAACCGGAGTGCCCACTACCGGTGTCCCCGTGGCCAGGGATTCGATCATGACCAGGCCGAACGGTTCCGGCCA
Source organism: Arthrobacter sp. P1_B11 (assembly GCF_056406715.1). Lineage (NCBI taxonomy): Bacteria > Bacillati > Actinomycetota > Actinomycetes > Micrococcales > Micrococcaceae > Arthrobacter > Arthrobacter sp. P1_B11. The sequence continues at coordinate 58,567 of NZ_JBFTZQ010000012.1, read as the reverse complement.
CTGGATGGGATTTAGGAATGCGACGGCGTTGCCCATGAGCGCGTACTTTTCGTCGTCCGTGATCTCCCCCATGAAGTCCTCGTTGGGGCCCAAGAGGGGCTTCACGACTTCCCGGTAAAACCGCAACTCATCGGGTTCGCGCATCTTTGCCGCGATGCGCAGGGGAATTTCTGCCTTCCGGGCAATAGCGATTGCTTCAACCAAGCCCTTGTCCGGGCACACCCGCCCCACAAAGCACGCGTAGCCCCCCTTGCCGGTGCCCGTGGGGACCGTGGACAGGTCCAGCCCGTGGTGGATTACCCGTGCGATCGGCACGTCCGGCGCATGCGTGACCTGATCGCGGGAAATGGCGATGATGCTGGCGGTCCTCCCAACGGCCCGGTAGATGTCCGCCGCTGCGGGCGTCAGCCGGCCGTGGATCGTCGTCACGACCGGGACAGAGGAGGGGCGATGGGCGTACAGCGGACCGGCCATCGTGTGGTCGTGGATCAGGTCCACACCCCGCATGCCCTGGTACGCCCGTATCACGTGGCTGAGCTCCGAAAGGGTGGACCCCAGCTCGGCAGGTTCCGAAACCCTCATCCCCGAAACACGCGGGACCGGGCATTCGCTGTCGGAGGGAACAGCCAGCAACACCTCGTGCCCCGCAGCCGCAAAACCACGGGCAAGGCTGTCCACCACCCTCTCGGTGCCGCCGTAAGAGGGCGGAGGAACGGGAATCCAGGGTCCCGCAATAAGTCCTATCCGCATTCCCCGGCCTCCCAGGTGACAGAGCAGACGGCCCCGCACAATGGCTGCGGCGCCGTCCTCGGCGCATCGGGGCAGAACTAACGATGGCGTTCGGATGAAGAGCATCCGACGGCTGACTTCATAACCTACGTCAAACGATATTGTCCGCAGTGACGCCGGGCAAGGCTGGTAACTGAAGCTGTGCGCTGTGCGCTGTGGCCAAGCCAACAGTGCACGGCAGGAATGCCAGCGCGTGGGTTCAGGTTGTGGCAAGCATGAAGATTGAAATCTGGTCAGACGTCGCGTGTCCGTGGTGCTACATCGGCAAGCGCCGTTTCGAGGCCGCCCTGGCCGAGTTCCCGCACCGCGATGCCGTGGAGGTGCAGTGGCGGAGCTACCAGCTTGACCCTTCCCTGCCCGAGCACTACGACGGCACCGAGCTCGACTACCTCAGTACTCGCAAGGGCATGGCCCCGGCGCAGGTCTCACAGATGTTTGACCATGTGGCAGCTGAGGCCCGAGGCGAGGGGCTCAACTACCGGTTCGACGCCGTCGTGGTTGCCAACAGCTTCACTGCCCACCGGCTCATCCACCTGGCCGCCGCTCACGGGAAGCAGGATGCCGCCAAGGAGCGGCTCCTCAGCGACCACTTCGAACACGGCAAGGACATCGGCAGCCGCGAATACCTCACCGTCCTCGGCCGGGAGCTGGGCCTGGACGCCGTCGACGTCGCGGAGCTGTTCACTTCCGACAAGTACGCCGACGACGTGCGGCACGACTTTGCCGAAGCGCGCGCCCTGGGCATCAGCGGCGTCCCGTTCTTCGTCATCGACCGCAAGTTCGGGCTCTCCGGCGCCCAGCCGTCCGCAACGTTCAGCATGGCGCTGGAGCAGGCGTGGCAGGAATCGCATCCGCTGGTGATGGTCGCGGCCGACGCCGGGACCAAGGACGCCGGCGCAAACGGCGGCGAGGCATGCGGTCCAGACGGCTGCGCCGTCTGATTCTCGGATTGTTCGGGTGTCGGCGCCCGGGGTTTACTGACAGATCGCGGTAAAGTGTCCGTATGCCCCGGATTTCGGCCCCCAGCAATGCTGCGCAGCGCGCCGAGACCCAGCGCCGCATCCTGAATGCCTTCGGCGAGCTGCTCTTCACCCACGGACTGCCCGGGCTGACCATGACGGACGTTGCGCGCCATGCCGGAATCGGGCGGACGGCCGTGTACAACTACTACGCCGACATTGAAGAGCTGCTCATCTCGTACGCGCTCGTCGAAACGGAGCGCTTTCTGGCGGAACTGCGCGAGTCGCTCAGCCGCCTGGAGAATCCAGTGGACCGGCTCGCCCTGTATGTTCGCGCCCAGGTGGAGGACCTCAGCCGCCGCCACATGCCGCCCGGACCGGCCATGGGCGCCGTTCTTTCGCCGGCGTCCTTCGCCAAGCTCGCCGATCACGTCGGCGGCCTGAGTGACCTCCTGCAGGACATCCTGCGCAGCGGCATGGACCAGGGCTACCTGCCCGTGGCAGACGTCCGGCAGCAGGCCCAGCTGATCCACGGAACACTGTCCTCCAGCGCGGCCCGCGGAAGCGAGGAGCCGGACGACCTGGAGGAAAGAATTTCAAGGACAGTGCGCTTCATCCAGTTGGGTTCCGGTGCAAGGTTCGACGACGGCGGCCGCCCTGTCCCGCTCGGCGGGCGGCCCGCCGTGGCCGGCTAGGCTCCCGCCGTTCAGGGCTTGACGCTTGGCGTGGGTACGACCGGCAACGGGGCATCATCCGCGATGCGCCTGCTTTCCCGCGGGCAGCTCAGCTTGCCAGGGGTCTGGTCCACCAACTCGGGCTTGGCCAATCCCCGGTAGTCGCCGGCCAGGATCACGTCAACGCTGGCATCCGTGCGCCCGTCCTTGAAATAGTCGGACCCCGGGACGTTCCGCTGGACGGTGAAGGCCGCAGCCTGGCCGGCGGCACCGGACACCACGGCGGCCACGCCCCGGTAACCTGTTTCGGTGTTACCCACCTTGCCGACGCCGAACTTGCGGACCTTGAACTCGTTGGCGGCCGACTTGGCGAGGCCGGCCCGGCTCGTGGCGTTGAAGACGTTGACTTTGACCTTGGCGTTAGGGGTGTAGTCAAACGTTGCGGCGGGGCAGGCCGAAGCCTTCGCCCCGCTTTCCTCGGTTCCAGGAATTTTGATTTGGCCGTTCATGATGCCCAGGGCTGCCAGGATCGCCCCAACGATCAGCGCAAGAAGCAAGATAAGCACCACGCCGTGCAGGATCCGGCGCCGCAGCCTGCCGGGGTGGTCGAGGGTGTCGTCCTGCTCCACGAACGTGGCCCGCAGCTCCGGACCCGTGATGACGCGGTGTCCATGCAGGACCGTGACGTCCTTGCGTTTTCTAGCCATCGATCACCAGCACACGGGCGTGAATGGCGGTGCGCTGGTGCAGTGCCGTCCGGACAGCCCGGTGCAGGCCGTCCTCCAGGTAGAGCGTGCCCTGGTACTGCACAACGTGCGGAAAGAGGTCGCCAAAGAAGGTGGAGTCCTCGGCCAGCAGGGCCTCGAGATCCAGAGTCCGCTTGGTGGTTACAAGTTCATCCAGCCGCACGGGCCGCGGCGGGAGCAATGCCCAGTCCTTGGGCGTGCTGAAACCATGGTCGGGGTACGGGCGTCCCTCGCCCACAGCTTTGAATATCACCATGCAAGCCTAAGCACCTTGCCTGTCCAAGGGAATGTGGAACCGGCCCGCATCGGAGGTTGTAGCCAAACAGTAACCATGTGTCACATCCGGCCCGGATTTGCCTGCCTCGGCGCCCCGGGCAGGCGGTGGCTGTCAGAATGGAGCCATGACTGCACCTCCCGCGAATGCCGCCGCTGCCACCTTAGGCGCCCACACGCCGTCGACTCCTCCCCTTGCCCTCCTCCTGGACGTCGACGGCCCCGTGGCCAGCCCCGTGACCAGGAACGTCAAGCCGGAAATCATCGCGGACCTCGTGGCACTGGCCGCCGCCGGGATCCCCATCATCTTCAACACCGGGCGCTCGGACGCCTTCATCCGCGAGCAGGTCATGGAACCCATGATCGCGGCGGGGATGCCGGCAGGAACGCTGATCCATGCCATCTGTGAAAAGGGCGCCGTCTGGTTCAGTTACACGGCTGCCGGCCCCGGCCCTGTCCATGTGGACCACGAACTGGCTGTCCCCGCCGCCTACGGTGACGATATTCGCCGGATGGTGGCGGAGGACTATTCCTCGCACATGTTCTTTGATGAGACCAAGCGCGCCATGGTGTCCGTGGAACAGCACATCGAGGTGCCCAACAGCGAATACCTGGCCGAGCAGCACCTGTTCGACGAGGAAGCCATGGAACTGATGGCGCGCCACGGCCTCGGTGTCGTGCGGCTGGACCACCACGCACCGAACTCCGACGACGAAGTCGACTACCGGGTGGACCCCACCATCATTTCCACGGACATCGAGTCCGTCCGGCTCGGCAAGGACCTCGGCGCGAGCCGGGCCGTGGAGCTCCTCGCGGCGCAGGGCGTCACGCCCCAGGCCTGGCGGACCGTGGGTGATTCCCGGACGGACTACGCCATGGCAGACTGGCTGCACCACAACGACCACCCGGTCAAGCATGTGGACGTCCGGCCCGCGGACGGAGTGCCGGTCAAGCCCTACGACATCCTCACCGCCACCGACCTGGGCCTGGATGCGACGGTCATCCACGACGACGCCGGAGCGGCTTTCCTTCGCAGCTGGCGTGAGGCGCTGGCGGGCTGAGCCCGCTCCCGCCGCTCGGCCGCACGCGCCACTCTGGGCGGCGGCACTGTTCTCCTGCAGTTTTTTGGCAGGACTATCATGCAAGTAAGAGCCCATCCCCTAGCAGCACGGAGAATCCCCATTACAGACGTAACGGTTCAGGACGACATCTATTACGGCGGACAGACTTCCGAGGATGTCCCGGTGCTTGCGGAAGTAACGTCGCCGGCCGCTGTTGCGCGCCTCAAGCACCGCCCTGACGTGGTCCGTCGCTCTGGCCGGTATGCACTGATCAACCAGAACCGCACGCCCTACCAGGCCATGGTGGAGGACCTGCTCTTCCTGCGGACGGTGCTGGCAGGCGCCAGCCTGGATTACCTGCTGGTCCGGGGCAACAACGACCGCCCTGTGATCGCCCTGGACTGGAAGAACCGCAAGAAGCTGCGGGCCGCCCTGGTTGAGGCGTGCCGCAACGAGCCGTTCTACTCCATGACCGTGGACGCCAAGAAGAAGACCTCCGTGCTCGTGGCGGACGGTGAACTTTCCACCAACCGTCAGGCGAGGATCTTCCGCTTGTACAGGCCCCGGGTGGAGCCGAACGGCGGTTTCGAGTTCGGCGCCTCCGCAGGCGTGCAGGTGGAGCTCTGGAGCTTCGAGGGCGACCAGCTCATCCTGCCGATCGAGAACTCGCTGACGCGCCGCACCATGCTGACGCAGGACGCCGTGCGGGGAACCGTTGAACGCTATGGCCACACCTGGCCCACCATCGAGAACATGTTCGCTGATCACGCGAGCGACATCAGCTTCGACATCGACCTGGTTTTCTCGTGGGTAGACGGCAGTTCTCCGGAGTACATCGCAGCCCGCAGGGCGCGGCAGACCGGCGCTGTCCTCGGTGAGGGTGACGACCACGAAGCGCGGTACCGGCAGATCAACGAGCTGAAGTACGCACTCCGGTCCGTCTACATGTTCGCGCCGTGGATCCGCCGCATCTTCATAGCTACGGACTCCCCCGCGCCCGAATGGCTGGCGGACCACCCGTCCGTGACGATTGTCCGGAGCGAAGAGTTCTTCGCCGATCCGTCCGTGCTCCCTACTCACAATTCCCAGGCCGTGGAATGCCAGCTGCACCACATCGAGGGTCTTTCAGAGCATTTCCTGTACTCCAACGACGACATGTTCTTCGGGCGTCCTGTGGGGCCGGACATGTTCTTCACCCCGGGCGGGATCACCAAGTTCATCGAGGCCGAGACCCGGATCGGGCTCGGGGACAACGCAGCCGAGCGCAGCGGCTTCGAGAATGCCGCCAGGGTGAACCGGAAGCTGTTGTGGAACCGCTTTGGCCGGATCACCACGCGCCACCTGGAGCACTCCGCCGCGCCCCTCAGGCGCAGCGTGGTGGCCCAGATGGAGCAGGAGTTCCCTAATGAATTCGCCAAGACTGCGGCCAGCACCTTCCGCGCGGCGGACAACATCTCCGTGACCAATTCCTTCTACCACTACTACGCGCTGCTCACCGGCCGTGCTGTCACCCAGACAGCGGCCAAGGTCAGGTACGTGGACACGACCCTCCGGGCGGGGTTGAACTATCTGCCCAAGCTGCTGGCTAAGCGCAACATGGACTTCTTCTGCCTCAATGACGGCAGCTTCCCAGAGGTTCCGGCCGAGGAGCGGGCCGAGCTCGTCACCGACTTCCTGGAGAAGTTTTACCCCATCAAGGCACCCTGGGAGAAGTAAGGGCTGGGACAAGTAAGGGCCTGCCGCGGCGATTGCGTCGCCGCGGCAGACCTGCCGCCTCGATGTCAGGCCCCTGGGGCTAGGACTTTGCGGTCAGGACCGGGCGCTTGGCATGCTCGGGGATGCGGACTCCGGCGGCCACGAGGCGCCGCTCGGATTCTTCGGGGCTGACGTATTCCCCCACCGTGGGCGCCGCGCCCAGCGGCACCACCGAATGGACGATGGTGTGCTCGTACACGTGCACCAGGTTAAAGGCCTGCCCGCCGTCACGGCCGCGGGTGCCTCCCACAGGGACGTTCAAGTCCTGGGTGTAACACGTGGCCGAGGCCACCGACACCGGGATACCGGCGAAGGTTGCAGTGGTGGAATAGTGAAGGTGCCCTGCCAGAATGGTCCGCACGTCCGAGTTGCGGACCACGGCAGCCAGGGCGGCCTGGTCGCGAAGCTCCACGAGCACGGACAGGTCAAGCACCGAGGGCACCGGCGGATGATGCAGCGCCAGGATGGTGCCGTCCGGGGCCGGGGTTTCCAGCTGCGCGGCCAGCCAGTCCAGCTGGTCGCCGCTGAGCTCGCCGTGGTGGAATCCCGGCACGGAAGTGTCCATGGTGATGACTCGCAGGCCGTTGACGTAATAGCTGTGGTCCACGGGGTCATCATTCCCCGGCTGGTCCAGCAGACCGGCCCGGAAATTGGCGCGGTTGTCGTGGTTACCCATTGCCCAGATGACCTTGGCGCCCAGATCCCCGCACGCCGGTTCAACGATCGCGCGGAGTTTGGCGTAAGCCTCGGGGTCTCCCTTGTCCGCCAGGTCGCCGGTGAAAATGACGGCTTCCGGACGAGCGCCTGATGCCTGGACCTCGTCGAATAGCTGAATTAGGCGCGCTTCGCTGTCAACTGCGCCGTAAAGGGGGTCCGGACCTCCCAACAGGTGGGGGTCACTCAGGTGGAGTAGAAAATGACGTGGCCTGGGGTGCTCGGCCTCGATGAGCTCCATTGCTGCCTTCGCGGTAGTTAGGAAGCGGGCGCCTCCAGTGTTCCCTCTCAGTACGCTCCATCCAACCAGATAAAAAGCAAACTTTGGGGAAACTGAAGTTGGCATGTTGAAAAATTACGATGCCTGCCGCTTCTTGGCTAACGCTCCTCGCTTTCGTTTCATATTGGCGGTCATCATGCGATGGCCGCTTTCTTGGGTTTGCCGGAGGTCCGGTCACGCCGGATCAACGGCGGGGGCGAGCCGCCCCACATCTCCACCTTCACAGCTTGGTTCATGCGGAACTTCCAGGGGTTCCACCGCGCCGTGCAAGGCAGAATGCTCTTCTTGGATTTGGTCAACTCGCTGTTCGCGGGGTGCTGTTCCTGGCCATCGAGATCTGTCCAGGCGGTCAGCGGGACTGTGACACCGAAGCCAACAGGCACTGTGTTCCCTGTAAAGCGTCCAAAATCAATGACGGTTCCGTCATTGAGTGTCGGCGGAATCGTGGGGAGGGAAGTTACATGGTGCTCTCTGGCCGGTCGCATGGTTGATATTAATGACAACGGTAATTGCAGCCGCTGCATTCCTTCGACCTCCTTACCGGCTGGAGCCGGACGGCGAACCCTGCCGCGCGATTACGGCGCGGCGGTGGGATCCGCCGTCACGGCAGCTTCAGTTCCTGCGGGCGCATCCGCAGGGGCTTCTTTTGTGACAACACTTGGATCAGCCGCGGAATCGACTGCTGCTGACGGCGTCGGGGCCGGCGGCTCCGTCGGCGTCGGAGTTGGCGGCTCGGTCGGCGTTGGAGCCGGCGTAGGCGCTGGTTCCGTCAGGGGTGTGGGCACTGACTCTGCGGGAGGCAGCGGATCCGCGGGAGGCGCCGGATCAGCCGGAGGTGTTTCCGGGGCCGGGTCTACAGGCGGGACCGGAGTCGGTTGCGGTGCCGGTTCAGGCGTCGGTGGGAGCGCCGGTTCCGGCGTCGGGATTGGCACCGGGGTGGGGGTTGGAGTCGGGGTTGGCGGTGGCACAGGCGTTGGGGTTGGAGTCGGCGTTGGTTTTGGTGTCGGCTTGGGCGTCACCGCGGGGGCGGCCGGCCTGGTGACAACATCCGGTTTGGGCGTCACACGGGGGCTCGGCGTTGCGACAACTTCTTGCGATGACGAACTGGTGAGCAGGGAAGGCCGCGAAGACCTCGCGACGGCACTCGGCTTCGGGTCGCTGCCCACCGCCGAAACAGCCGGTGAGGTGCCGCCGTCGTCCGTGCTTCCGTCAAGGAAGGGAATCGTCCAGCCTGCCATGCTCGGCGCGTCGGGGTCGAAGCTGGCCATAACGCCAGGCTTCAGGGACGCGACCTGCCGGATGGGCAGGAAGGTCCACTTCATCGGATCCTCGTGCTGCCCGTCCTTGATGACTTCGAAGTGCAGGTGGCATCCGGTGGAGGATCCGGTGGTACCGACCTCGGCAATCACCTCACCGACGCGGACGTGATCGCCCTTCTCCACGGCGATGCCCCGCAGGTGGTTGTACGTTGTGATCAGGCCATTTCCATGGTCGATCTCAACCCTGTTGCCGCCGCCCCACGGGTGCCAACCGGCCGCCCGGACCACGCCGGAGTCGGCAGCATAGACCCGGGTTCCACAGGCGGCGGCGAAGTCCTGGCCCCAGTGGAATTCTCCGGCCTCCCCGGTCAGGGGATTGTGACGCAGCCCGAACGGTGAGCTCGGAACCAGGTCTTCGAGCGGAGCCATGAGGAAGCCCTTGCCGGGACGCTTCAGAACCGTCGACGCGACTCCGGGTGTCTGCGGTTTGGCGCCGGTTTTTGCCGACGCACCACGGGCAGAACTGCCCCCGGGTGTCCGGCCGGAAGGTATTTTTGCAGCGGAGTCGGCGGCTGCCCCGTCCACTTCATGCCCGTCGGGGACGCTGTCCGGGTCAAGCAGCGCCGGGCCTACTGTGCCCGAGGGAGGCGTCAGTGCGATGGTGGCCGCAGCAGGCTGCGGGACCGGACCGGACGGTCCCTGGAATCCGAAGGCGAAGACGGAGAACCCCACGACCACCGCAGCGGAAAGGCTCCGCAAGGCAATCCGGCCCGGGCCGTTTACCCTCGGTGCGTGTCGGTATCCCCCATGAGCTGCCACAGAATTCTCCTGAAATTGGACCCGTCAAACTCCTGTCTCGACGAGCGCGTCCTCCATTGTGGCCACAGGCACGAGCAGGGGGAAACCCCCTAAAACGGGGGGTAAGCACCGGCCCAATATAGGTTTAGGGGGCCCAGGCCGGGTGCGCGAGAATAGAACATGCGCAACTTCCCCAGGGAATGGCAGGCAGAAGTTAAGCGGACCCTCACGGGAAGCCCTGACGCGCCGCCGGAATGGATGCAGCTGTTCGCCGAGGGCGACGACGCCGGCTATTTCCTGCCGGGATCCGCCGTCTGGGCTGTCCACAGGGGCATGCCCACCCTGGTCGCAGGAATCCGGGCACTGCTCATGCAGTCGCTTCATCCTGGCGTCCTCGCCGGGGTCCACGACCACTCCAGATTCCGCGAGGACGCCCTGGGCCGCCTCGCCCGGACAACCCGCTGGATCCACGCCGTCGCTTACGGGTCCACGGCCGATGCACAGGCTGCGACCAGCTCCGTGCTCCGTATTCACGAGTCAGTTCGCGGAACGTACGTGGACGGGACGGGCGCCGCCCGGGACTATTCGGCCAACGATCCTGAGCTGCTCACCTGGGTGCACGTCACCTTCGTCGATTCGTTTCTGGAGGCACACAAGAGGTGGGGCGGCCCCATTCCGGGCGGACCCGATGCCTACGTCCGTGAGTGGGCGCAGGCAGGCCGGCTGATGGGCATCAATTCTCCACCCCTCAGCGAGACCGAGCTGAAACGGGAGCTGGACGCGTGGTTTGCAACGGGCGCTTTGCGCGCGGACCAGAGGGTTGCCGAGACCGTGGCCTTCATTCGGAATCCGCCGTTGCACCCCTTCCTGAAGCCCGGATACCGGGTGCTTTTCCAAGGAGCGGTGCTCAGCCTGGAACCCCAATACCGCGAGATGCTGGGACTGCGGCAGGCGCGTCTTGGCCCGCTGCCCCTCCCGGTGAAGCTGGCTACCAGCGCGACTCTCGCCGTCGTGCGCCTGGCGCTGGGCCGGATGAGTCCGAGCGAGCGCGCCGCCCGGCAGCGGATCCGAAAGCTGGGAGCTCCGTAATTTGGGAGGGAAGCCCGAATACACGAAACCCCGGTTCCGACAATGTCAGAACCGGGGTTTACGATGGCGGAGAATGGGGGATTTGAACCCCCGAGGGCGTTAACCCAACACGCGTTCCAGGCGTGCGCCATAGGCCGCTAGGCGAATTCTCCAGTTGCTTCTGAATCAAAAGCAGATACTAGAATACCCGAACTTTCCGGCATCGCCCAATTGAGTGGATTAGGCCCTATTTTTCGCCGTGGTTGTTCGGCCGTGACGGGCCGGTACGCGGCTGGCAGGATGGGTGTCATGTCGCAGCTCCGCGCCCTTGTCGTGTATGTTCCCGAGTCACATGCCGAGGCCCTGATGGCCGCCGTCGGGGACGCGGGTGCCGGGCGGCTTGGCCACTATTCGCATTGCTCTTTCACGTCGCCGGGAACGGGGCGGTTCACGCCCCTGAGCGGCTCCCGGCCGTTTCTCGGCACGGAAGGTGTGCAGGAGATGGTGCCTGAACACCGGATCGAGTGCGTGGTGGATGATGCCGTGCTCGACGCCGTCGTACGTGCACTGCGGGCGGCCCACCCCTACGAGGAACCGGCGTTCATGACCTGGCCGGTGAACGGGCATCGGTAGCCGGCGTGGGGGCGCTCCCGGGCCGATTCGGGGCACGCCGAAACTTCGGGTAAACTGTCTGACGGCCCCTCATGTGGCGTCATCCTGTTGAACTCCCCCAGGACCGGAAGGTAGCAAGGGTAGACGGGCTCTGGCGGGTGCATGGGGGGTCTTTTATGTCAGTCCCGATTGGTAGGGTTTTCTCTGTGACTGTTACTACCGCCCTTTACCGTAGGTACCGCCCCGATTCGTTCGCGGACGTTATCGGGCAGGAACATGTCACGGAGCCGCTCATGACGGCCCTGCGCAAAAACCGCGTGAACCACGCCTACCTTTTCTCCGGACCGCGCGGCTGCGGCAAGACCACTTCGGCCCGCATCCTGGCCCGCTGCCTCAACTGCGCGGAAGGTCCCACAGACACCCCCTGCGGCGTGTGCCCCAGCTGCATTGAACTGGCCCGCGGCGGCTCAGGATCACTCGACGTGATCGAGATCGACGCCGCCAGCCACGGCGGTGTTGACGATGCCCGGGACCTCCGGGAGCGGGCTACCTACGCCCCCGTTCGGGATCGCTACAAGATCTTCATCATCGACGAAGCCCACATGGTCACCTCGGCAGGCTTCAACGCCCTGCTGAAAATCGTTGAAGAGCCGCCGGAACACATCAAATTCATCTTTGCCACCACCGAGCCGGACAAGGTCATCGGAACCATCCGGTCCCGCACGCACCACTATCCCTTCCGGCTGGTGCCGCCGGAACCGCTGATGGCGTACCTCGAGCTGCTCTGCAAGCAGGAAAACGTTCCCGTGGCGCCAGGCGTGCTGTCTCTGGTCATCCGCGCGGGCGCAGGCTCTGTCAGGGATTCGCTGTCGGTTCTTGACCAGCTCATGGCCGGAGCCGGACCCGACGGCCTGGACTACGAGCTCGCCGTCGCGCTCCTTGGCTACACCCACGCTTCGCTCTTGGACGATGTGGTTGAGGCCATTGCCGCCTCCGATTCCGCGACCGTTTTCCGGGCGGTGGACCGTGTCATTCAGACCGGGCATGATCCCCGCCGCTTCGTCGAAGACCTCCTGGAACGCTTCCGGGACCTCATCATCGTCCAGGCCATGCCGGAAAGCGCACAGTCCATCCTTCGGGGCACGCCGGCCGACCAGATCGCGCGGATGCAGAACCAGGCGCACAACTTGGGCGCCGCCGAACTGTCGCGGGCAGCCGACGTCACCAACACCGCCCTGACGGAGATGACCGGCGCCACCTCCCCGCGGCTGCACCTCGAGCTGCTTTGCGCCCGCATCCTGCTGCCCAGTTCGGAACAGACCGAACGCGGCATTGCGGCGCGGATCGACCGCGTGGAGCGCAGACTCAATTACGCAGGTAACGACGTCGGCGCTCCGGCGGCCACTGCTCCCCCGGCCACTGCTCCCGCGCCCGCTGCTCCCCCGGCACCGGCCGCTGCTCCCCAACCGGCCGCTGTTCCCCCGGCACCGGCCGCTGCTCCCCAACCGGCCRCTGTTCCCGCGCCCGCTACGACGCCGGCCCCTTCGACCGCCGGGACTGCCACTCAAGCGCCAGGCAGCCACCCACCGGCTGTCCCGCAGGTCGGCACGCCGGCAGAGCGGGAGACCATCGCTGCACCCCGGATCAGCACCAGCGACTGGCCGGTGGAAGAACCGCAGCCAGGCGTCCGCAGGCCGTCCTCCGATTCGGCTGCCGGCACCGGACGCGAGCCCGTTCTGCACGCCCAGCCAAAAGAACCCGCTCAACCCGCGCAGGCTGCCCCGCCCTCCTCCGGCGTCGCGCCTGCGCACGCTGCGGAGTCACGCCCGGAAGCGGCGCCCTCAGCACCTGCTGCAACTCCGGCCACTGCCCCTCGCGCAGCAGCTTCAGCGCCTGCGGGTGCAGCCGCCGACGTCGAAGTGCTGCGGCGTGCATGGCCGGAGATCCTGCAGACGCTCACGAAAATCAAGCGCAGCACCTGGGCGCTTGTGGAGCCCAACGCCCAGGTTGGCCAGTTCGACGGTCAGGTGCTGACGCTGGTCTTCACGACGCCCGGGCTGGCGGGAGCCTTCGGGCGCGCCGACCATTCCGAGAACCTGCGGCAGGCCATCCACAAGACCATCGGCATCGACTGCCAGATCACTGCGACGGCAGGCGGATCCAATAGCGCAGCGAGCTCTGACCCAAACCCAAAAGGGCCTACTAGCCGGGACATCCCGGCTACCACCGCGGATGCGGACTGGGGGCTGACCCCGGCCATGCCTCAATCCGCGCGGGAACCGGAGCGGCAGGTGCAAGCGCCGGCAGCGGCATCGGCCGTTTCGCCCGGTGCGGCTTCCGCGGTGGTTCCGTCGTCGGCTTCAACCCCACCAGCCTCGCCTGCTGGCGGGTCAGGCTGGACGCCGCCCCCTGGTCCGGCACCCGCTCCAACCGCCCCGGATCACGGCACCGGCAGTCAGCCTTCGCCCGCTCCTGCGGCCACCGCTTCGCTGCAGCCCGCCGACGCCGGCCAACCGGACGACGCCGTGTCATCAGACGCCGTGTCATCAGATGGCCTGCCATCAGGCGACGCTGGCCAGCAATCCGGTGCCGGACTTGGCGGCTCCTACTCCTACCCTGACGACGACTGGGGTCCGCCCCTCGACGAGGACGCCCCGCCCCTGGACGAAGAACCGCCCATGGACTGGGAGCCTTCGCCCCAACGTCAGCAGCACAATGCTCCGTCGTCGCAGGATCTGCCGCGCCAGGCTGCCGACGCGGTATCGGCACCGACTGGGCACCCGGCACCAGCTGAACGCGCCGAACAAAAGGACGGACCCGGCCAAACTGACCGCCAGTCAGTGCCCGATAACTCCGGCGACCCCTGGACGCGTGCCGTGGAACAGGCCCCCGGCGTGTGGCTCATTGGCTCCGAAAGCAATGTGGGCAAGTATTCGGGCGAAACCGCGGATGGAAGTGGGCAAACGCCGCCAGCAACAACTGCACCGCGCTATGAACCGGCAACGGCTCAGGTGCCCCCGGCGGAACCGGTCCAGGCGGAACCGGTCCTGGCAGGCGCTTCGGTGTCCACGCCGGCTGCGGTCGACGCCCACGTTCCGACACAGGCTCAATCCACCGAGCCTGAAGCAGGCACGCCAGCGTTCGCTCCTGCCTATGCCATGGCGTCCGCTCCGGTTCCGGCAGCCCACGCCACTGCATTCGCGCCAAGCGCGGCGCCCGCTTCACAGCCCCGCCCTGAGGCAGTCCCGGCTGCGTCGCCCGAGGCGGCACCTGTACTTCCCGCCAGCGGAAAGCTCAGCCTCTACCAGAGGCTGTCGAACAGCCCAGAAGCCGAAGCAGGGCGGGCGAAGGCACCGGCCCGCAAGGCCGACTCCGTGGCGTCCTACGTACAGGACATCCCCAGCGCGGACGACGAAACCATCGAGGAGTCCGGCGTGTTTGGCAGGGCCGCGGTTGAGCGTATTCTGGGCGGAAAGCTGATTGAGGAACGGTCACTGGACGGAAGTCCGCTGGTGCCCCGTTATTAGAACGGACTGCCCGCCCGCTCCGTCCGCTGTCCGTCGCCGGTCGCGCCGTGCCGGCGGCACGGGTTAGCGGCCATCTTCCAACCAAGTAATCGAGGACGTTGTGTACGAGGGTGCAGTTCAAGAGCTGATCGACGAGCTCGGACGCCTGCCCGGCGTCGGGCCAAAGTCGGCCCAGCGGCTGGCCTTCCACATTCTGGAGGCCGATCCCCAGGACATGAAGCGCCTCGCGGATGCCATCACCACGGTCAAGGAACGTGTTAAGTTCTGCACGGCCTGCGGCAACGTGACCGAGCAGGAGCTCTGTAACATCTGCCGGGACCCGCGCCGGGACCCCTCCGTCATCTGTGTAGTGGAAGAATCCAAGGATGTCCTGGCGGTGGAGCGTACCCGCTCTTTCCGGGGCAGATACCATGTGCTGGGCGGCGCGATAAACCCCATCGCCGGTATCGGTCCCGACCAGCTGCGGATCCGCGAACTCCTGACCCGCCTCAACGACGGCGCCATCCAGGAAATCATTATTGCCACCGACCCCAACCTCGAGGGGGAAGCAACGGCCACGTATCTTGCCCGGATGCTCAAGTCGATCGGCATCGCAGTGACACGGCTGGCTTCCGGCCTCCCGGTAGGCGGCGACCTCGAGTACGCCGACGAAGTGACACTCGGCCGGGCCTTCGAGGGCCGCCGCGACGCCCTCAGCTGACCGTCCGGGGTCACAATTCAACGCCCGCCGGGGGCGGCGATAAACTGGTCACATCAGTTACGCCGCCGCGCCGCAAGGCCGCCTGGCCTCCAGAACTCCGATTGATCCAGTGAAGGTGCACGCATGAGTATGCCCAGTACCGATGTGAAGACCGAGCCGCAGCCGCAGGAGCACGCCGTTAAGCCGGCCGCCACCGCCCAGCTCATCGTGCAGAAGTTCGGCGGCTCCTCGGTGGCCGACGCGGAGGGCGTCAAGCGGGTTGCCAAGCGCGTTGTCGACGCGCAGAAAGCCGGCAACGAGGTCGTTGTGGTGGTTTCTGCGATGGGCGACACCACGGACGAACTGCTGGATCTCGCTGCGCAGGTCACCGATTCCGCTCCGGCCCGGGAGATGGACATGCTGCTCTCCGCCGGCGAACGCATTTCCATGGCGCTGCTGGCAATGGCCATCAACAAGTTCGGCGCCTCCGCCCAGTCTTTCACCGGTTCCCAGGCCGGCATGATCACCGACGGCATCCACGGCAAGGCCCGGATCATCGATGTCGATCCGCACCGCATCCGGACGGCCCTCGACAAGGGCCATATTGCCATCGTTGCCGGCTTCCAGGGCATGAGCCGCACCACCAACGAGATCACTACCCTGGGCCGCGGCGGCTCGGACACCACCGCCGTTGCCCTTGCGGCCGCCCTGGACGCCGATGTCTGCGAGATCTACACGGACGTGGACGGAATCTACACCGCCGATCCGCGCGTGGTGCCATCCGCCCAGAAAATCGACCGCATCTCCAGCGAGGAAATGCTGGAACTGGCCGCGTCGGGAGCCAAGATCCTCCACCTGCGGTGCGTCGAGTACGCCCGCCGGTTCGGTGTGCCGCTGCACGTCCGTTCCTCATTCAGCCAGCACGAAGGCACCTGGGTCCTGCCGGGCGCCGACGACAAAATCAAGACTCAAGAGGGAGTTGCCTTGGAGCAGCCAATCATCTCCGGTGTTGCACACGACCGGTCCGAAGCCAAGGTCACCGTCGTGGGTGTTCCGGACATCCCCGGCAAGGCAGCCGCGATTTTCCAGGTGATCGCGGACGCGCACTCGAACATCGACATGATTGTCCAGAACGTGTCCACGCACGGGACCGGCCGCACGGACATTTCCTTTACGCTGCCCATCGTGGAAGGTGCAGACGCCCTCGCGGCCCTCCGGGCGGCCGAGCCGGAGATCGGCTTCGAAAGCATTGAGTACAACGAGCAGATCGGCAAGCTTTCGCTGATCGGCGCGGGCATGCGCTCCCACCCGGGCGTTTCGGCCACGTTCTTCAAGGCCCTGTCCGACGCCGGCATCAACATCAACATGATCTCCACGTCAGAAATCCGCATCTCTGTGGTGACGCACGCCGATCTGCTGGACGACGCCGTCCGGGCCATCCACAAGGCGTTCGACCTGGACAGCGAAGACGAGGCAACGGTCTACGGCGGCACAGGCCGCTAACCAAAGGCTTCAGGCACAAGAAAACGACTGCCGGTCTGGCTCAGCCAGGCCGGCAGTCGCGTTGGTCATGCGCCGTGGAGCGCGCCATGTTCAATGCGTCGTGTTCACTGCGCAAGTTTCAGGATTTCCCCCTACTGGAGATCGCTCTTGCGCACTGCGTAGTGATGGCCTTCGGAATCGGTCTCGACCTCAAACTGCGCCAGATCGTCTTCCGAGGCGTGCTCGAAGTCGTCATGCATGTGAACCACCGGCGCTGAGGAATCGCCTTGGGTGGCAGGGCCGAATACGAACCGGAGCCTGTCGGTCAGGTCCATAAAGCCAGCGAGTACATGTGCCACAAGTCCCACCTCCTTCCCTGAACGAAGGTCGAGCATCTGCTCTTCGTAACTGCCAGTGCCCTCATTTTACGCCGGGACTGCCGAAAAGGCCCCGGCCTCTTCAGCGCCTAGCGGAGGGACTTATCGTCCGGATTGCGCGGCACGACGTAGGTGCTGCCGTCCGGGCGGTGGACCGTTTCCCACTGCTGGGTTTCGGCCTCGCGCTGGGCGAGCAGCCTGCGGTTCTCCTCGGTCATGTCGTGCACCAGGGAACTCCGGTTCGCGGGGCCGAATATCGCCTTCAGCTTGCCGGTTGCCCGCATGAACCGTTGTGAAGCATTCTCTTTTGCCACGGTATCCACTTCTCCATTTCGAAGGCTGCTGCCAGAATCAACGATACACTAATTATTAGTGCACTAACTATTGAAGGAACGCTCATGACAGGGAACCGGAATGCCCCGGCAACGTACCCGGCCGCCGACGAAGCGGTCCACGACGCCGCTGCCGAATCCGTGGAGGACGATCTTCTGCTGGAACGCCAGTTGTGCTTCGCGCTGACGGTCGCCTCACGCGGCGTCGTCGGCGCCTACAAGCCGGTCCTGGAGAGGCTGGGCCTAACCCACCCCCAGTACCTGGTCATGCTGTGCCTGTGGGAATCCAGCCCCCGCTCAGTCCGTGACATCAGCGAGGCACTTGCCCAGGAGCCCGCCACCATCTCCCCCCTCCTCCGTCGTCTGGAATCGGCCGGTTTCATCTCGAGGCGCCGCGTCGAGGGAAACGAACGGACCCTGGCCGTGGCGCTGACCCCCGCCGGAGCAGCACTGCGTCAACAGGCAACCTCGGTTCCCGGCACCATGATGGCCAAGCTGGGCCTCACGCGGGAACAGGTGGAGACGCTGCACCGCGCGATGATGGACCTCATCGCCGCAACCGGCGCCGCCCGGAGCTGAGCTCCGGATTAGGCCGGGCAACGGGATGACCCGCAAGAACGGGACAGCGCACGACGCCGGCACTCACCCCGTGAGGTGAGTGCCGGCGTCGTCCTTGTTAAGTGCCCGCCAGCCAAGTGTCCGGCAGCTGGACAGCGGCTACGGTGACAGCGGCTACGGGGCCACCGGCCGCACCGCCACCGGAGACCGCACGCTGTTATCGGACGATGTCCACGTCAGGGATCCGGTGGCATACGCATTCAGCGGGGCACCGGCGGTGGCGAAGGTGATGGTGAAGGTGGCGCTCTCCCCTTCTTTCAGGGTCACCTCTGCGGGGCTCACGGTTGCCTTGATGCCCGGAACGTCGACTGCGGCACTGTAGGTTCCCCCCTTCACCGCCGTGACCGTGCGCTTGACCGTCTGACTGCCGGCAAGGGCGCCGAGGGCAACCGACGGCACGTTGACGTCCTTTGCGGCCACGGGTGCTACGCCCAAGTCGATGCCCTGACCCTGGAGGAAGCCCATCCAGTCGGCGATCCCGGCGTCGTAAACCAGGCCCGGCGAGGCGAACTTTGACGGATCCACCTCGCCCGCGCCCTGGGCGAAGACGTCGTGAACCTCAGCACCGTCGGCGTTGACCAGGTCGTATGCGGTGGTCATGATGGCGGACTTCACGGCCGCCGGGGACCACTGCGGGTTTTTGCCGAGCAGAAGCGCACCGGATCCTGCGATGTGCGGCGCAGCCATGGAGGTGCCGGACAGGAACCCGAAGTTCTCGCCCTTGAAGCCGATCGGCGACACGGCGGCCAGGACGGCCACACCGGGCGCCGCGACATCCGGCTTCAGCAGGTCGCCGTCGGACGCCAGCGTTGGACCGCGGGAGGAGAACTCAGCGATCTGCGGTACCGGCGGAAGTGCAGCACCTGTCGTGTCGGTGGCCTTGAGGCTGGCGGTCATTCCCGGATTAGCCGCGACCACGTCCTTGATCTTGGGGTCAGCAACGTGCACGGTCGGAACGCTGTGCAGGTCCGTATCCAGCGAGCCCGGCGTCACGTTGACCAGCACCATGCCAACGCCGCCAGCGCGCTTGACCTCATCGCTCTTGGCGGTGCGCGGGAAAATGCCGCGGTCGCAGACCACGATCTTCCCTGCGGCCTTGGCCGGATCCAGTGCGTTCGGGGCACACAGGGCAGCGTCGGCATCAGTGGCGGCGGCCGCTTTTACGGCCAATGCCAGGGCAATCGGCTTCGCTGCCACTTCCTCGCTCATCACACTCGCTCCGGCGAACTTGGCACCGTTGGACAATTCGGCCGTTCCGCGGAGCGAGCTGTCGAACGTGGAGGCGGCGACGCTTGTCAGCCACGGGCCGGCATGGTTCACCGTGCTGGCGATCGGGCCGGAGTTGCCCGCCGAGGCCGCCACGAACACCCCTGCTGCGGCGGCATTGAGGAAGGCGAGTGAAACGGCGTCGACCGTTGAATTGTTGTTGCCGGAGATGGAGTAGTTCAGCACATCCACGCCGTCAAGGACGGCGTCCTGGATGGCATTGAGAATGTCAGATTCGAGGCATCCTGTGGTGTCCGGGGTCGAGCCTTCCCAGCACACCTTGTACACCGCGATCTTCGCCGCCGGCGCAACACCCGAGCTCGTCCCGAAGTCACGTCCACCGGCAGTCTGGGTGACATCGCTGTTTCCGGCGGCGGTGCTGCCTGTGTGCGAGCCGTGGCCGTTTACGTCAATCGGGGAGAACAGCTCAAGCGGAGACCGCAGTTCGGGCGGAACGGCCGCTTTGTAGGCCTTGTCGTAGAACCGGGCGCCGAGCACCTTGCTGTTGCACTCGGTTCCGTCGAATCCGTCACCGCTCACGCAGTCGCCCACGAACGTCCCGCCATTGGCCTTGCGCATGGCGATGACATTGCCCTGCAGATGGTACGGTTCGCCGACGTTGGGAGTTCCGGAGAGCGGCTCGACCGGATCGCCGGTGAAGAACGGGTTGTCCGGGGAGTATCCGGTGTCCAGCATGCCCACTACGACGCCCTTGCCCGCATCCGCCTCGCCACCGAACTGGTCCTGCCATACGCCGTCCCCGCCTGGAAGGCCGAGAAAATCGGTGCTGGAGTAATCCGGCTTGCGCAGGGCATCGGGGACGACGGCCAGCACGCTGGTGTCACCGGCGAGCCCTTTGGCCTGGTCAGCCGAAAGAACGGCGCTGAAGCCGTTGACAGCCAGGGTGAAGCTCTCATCAATCCTCACGCCCTTGGCTGCTGCCGCCTGCCGCTGCTTTGACCGGAGGTGCGCATCGTATTTGCGCGAGTTGGGCCCGGAGGGGTTCAGCTTCTTGCCCTTCGGAACGGCCGTGCCGGGTATCCCGGCCACACCGCCCGAATAGGTGGCCAAGGGCTTGTCCTTGAGCATCACGATGTAGCGGCCGTCGTCAAACGCCGATGTCCGGGAGCCGGCAATTGCCTGGCCCGAGGACGGTCCGGGTGCGGCGGACGTCGGCGCGGTGAGGCCCTGGCCAACAACCATGGCGAGGCCGACGGCAAGGACTGCCGGCAGCCGTTTGCTGAATCTGTGGCGGGAAATTCTTTGCGTGGTCATGGGGAGATGCCTTCCTTTGTTCAGGACCTGTAGACCTTCGGTCCCACGAACTGGACGCTCTGCCCCCCATGGGCGTCATCACTCTTTGGTTGTTGCCGCGCACCCGTCAATGTCAGAAAGATACCGCGGACGCCGCCAAGAATCGATACCCTTCCGTTAGCAATTGCCGGATACCGTTACCGGGCCGTTCCGGACCGCTGCAGACGCCGACGGTAGAATGGGAAAAACTTGAGGAGACCTGGCATGCGCAAGCAATTTATTTCTGTGCTGCTCGCCCTCGGAGCGATGGGCGGACTGGCTGCCTGCACCCCGGACACCGGAACCGGCCAGCCTTCGGCGACCACCGGAACCACCAGCGAATCCCCGGGCACTGGCACGCCTGGTTCGCAATCCCCGGGCGCGACGCCAGGCACCACCGCCCCCGGCACCACCACACCGGGCACGACCGCTCCCGGCACGGCCTCTCCGGGTACGACGGCTCCTGGCACCACGCCGCCCGACGCCGTGACCACAGTCCCCGCCCCGGCGCCGCCTGCCGCCGCTCCGCTGCCCTCCGGACCAGGGACCGGCGACGCCGAACTCGCCATCACGGTAAGGCCCTCGAAAGAGGGAACTGCCGTCAACTACACGCTGGTGTGCAAGGACGGTGCTCCCATGTCCGAAAGCCAGCATCCCAAGGCGGCCGCCGCCTGCGCGGCGTTGAAGAAGAACGCGGCCATCCTAAACCAGCCTGCGCCCCGCAAAGACGTCTCCTGCACCCAGCAGTACGGTGGCCCTCAGGTAGCCACGGTCTCGGGTGTCGTCGGCGGCACTCCGGTGGAGGTCACCTTCACTTTGCGGAACGGCTGCGAAATCGGGGCCTGGAACGCCGCCCGGGACATCCTTGGTACTGCCAGTGGAGCAGTTTAGGTCCGTGCCCGGCGTGACGCTTCCGAGGCGGGATATTCAGCTTCAGGTGCTTCCCGCCGTTGACTGGCTGGAGATTGAGGCCGCGCATGCCAGGCGTGTGCGGCGCTACGCCGACCCCTACCTTGCCCGCCGTTCCGCCGGCCGCAAGCACCCGGTGGAAGACTTCCTGTTCACCTATTACACACAGAAGCCCGGCCAGCTGATGCGCTGGCATCCGGGAGCCGGCGTTGTCCTCTCCGGAGCGGAGGCGGCCCCGCGGAGGGACTGGAAGTATTACCGCGGGCTCGACGACGGCGAACTCTCCTTGTGCGGCCTGCCGCCCGGCAGCACCGCTGTCACGCTGGACCGCGACGCCTTTCTGGCCCGGCGCCGCGAAGCCCTGGTCTTTGCCCAGGTCATCCTGGCAGGCACGGCCGCCCGCCCGGCGCAGTTCGGCTGCTTCGGCCTGCACGAGTGGGCCATGGTCTACCGCCAGGACAAGTTTGAGCTCCGGCACGAGTACCTGAAGCTGCGGCTGGGCGAAGCCGGCACGGACAAGGTGGTAGAAGAAAACAGGATCCGCTGTTCACATTTTGATGCGTTCCGTTTCTACACCCCTGACGCCCTTCCGCTGAACGAACTGTCGCCGAGCAGGGAGAACCAGCTGTCCACGGAGCAGCCCGGCTGCCTCCACGCGAACATGGACCTGTACAAGTGGGCCTACAAGCTCTCACCCGCGTTGCCGGGCGAGCTGGTGATGGACTGCTTCGAACTGTCCTGGCGGGTACGGGCCATGGACATGCAGGCCTCCCCCTACGACCTCGCCGAGTGGGGATATCCCCCGATCAGGATTGAGACGGCGGAGGGTAAGGCCAGCTATGTGGAGCACCAGCGCGCGTTCTCTGCTGAGGCCCAGATCCTGCGCGGCAGGTTGCTGGAGGCACTCAAGCCCCTGTTTGACTCTCTGGGCCCGGAAAGTCTGTCGGAGAGATCCCCGCACGGCTCCCAGTTGAAGGAAGAAAAGTGAACAGCAGCGCTGAGCACCCGGACCTCGACCTCGACCTCACCGTCACCCTGAGCGAGGCGCCCGGCGGCCCGGACCACGTATTCACTCTTGTCCGCCGCGCCGGCGGCCGCCCCGAGACAACGCTGCCTGACCCCGCGGGGGCGATAGCCGCCGTCGAACGCTTCGGGGAGGGGATATTCTTCCCAGTGCCCGGTCCGCCCAAACTCTGTACGCAGCAGTACGGCGGTCCGCAGGTGGCTGTGGTCACCGGAACTTTCGGCGAACGCCAGGTGCATGCGCGCTTTTCCCTGACGGACGGCTGCGAAATCGCCCGCTGGCGCGCGCTTTCCCCGCTGCTGGGCGGTGTATCCGGGTCGACGGGCGCCATCTGAGGCCTAACTGGGCCGGCGGTGGGCACCGGCTTGGGCGGACGGTGCCGGTTAATCGGCAGTGGCCGGCGGTCTGCACCGCCGGCCACTGCTGTCAGGATTCCCCCAGACGGGGAACCAGGTTCCGGGACCTTCCTAGATGGAGTTATCCGGAGCCTTGGTCAGGTCCTCGTTGTGGACCTTCCCTCTTTCCTTCTTCTTCTTCGGATCCTCCGAAGCCGGCGGAACCGCGGTGGTCGCGCCGGGCGTCACCACTACGCTCACGAAGGTCGGTGCGCTGGCGCCGGCGAACGTGACCCGGCCAATGTACGAACCGGGAGCCAGGCTGTTCCAGGCCAGAGCGAGTTTGCCGGACGCGCCGTTGGCAAGGCGAACAGGGTCAGGAGTCACGGTCGCATTGCCCACGTTTGCGCCCAGTACCGCTGCGTCCACGGAAGCCTTGGTGGGCTGGCCCTTGGGGCTGTCGTAGAGATTCACGAACATTGTGTAGGTGCCCGCCGCTGGATTCGGAATGGACACCGATTCGCTGGACGAGGCCGTAGCAACAACGATCGCCTGGTTGTCGGGGGTGATGACAACCATGTCGAAGTCTGCGCTTTCATCCGCGGAGAACACGGACAGCTTGGCCAGCGGTGCACCGGCCGGAACGTCGACGGTCTTGACGAAGTTCGAGGCATCGGCCGCGTACTTGAACGGCCCGGGGACCAGCTCGATGGCGGAGGAATCCGCCTTGGACAGGCCGTCCAGCGTCACGTTGGTGGGCGAGCTTGAACCGGACACGATGCTGATGTTTCCGGAGCCGTTGCCTCCCTGCGACGTGAAGGCGACGTCCTTCGGGGCCACGACTGACTGGGGACGTACCGCAATCGGCGAGGCCACAGTCTTGTTCGACCCCTGCCAAGTGAGCGAGCCCGTGGCGAAGTACCCCAGTTTGGCGCTCTGGTTCTCGAAGGAAACCTTGAACGTGCGCTTTTCACCGGGTGCGTTGAACGACAGGATGGACGGGGTGACCGTCACCTTGACACCAGGCACGCTGGCCTTGGCGCGGTATACGCCCGGCGTCAGCGCCGTCACCGTGCGGGTGACCTCGATCCTGCCCGCCAGGTTTCCGAGCGAGAACGACGGGACGTTCATGTCGCGCGGCTTGGTGGCGCCGAGGCCCGGGATGCCCAGGTCAACACCGGTTCCCTGGATGAACCGCAGGTAATCGTCGCCGTCGGCGTCGTAGACCAGGCCCGGATCCAGCACGCGGGCCGGATCCACCTGCCCGGCGCCGGTGGCCAGGACATCGGTGTTCTTTTTGCCGTCCGCGAGCTTGACGTCACTGGCCGTTGTCATCATGGCCGATTTCACGGCCGCCGGTGACCAGTTCGGGTTCTTGCCCAGGATGAGGGCGCCGAAACCGGCAACGTGCGGGGAGGCCATGGAAGTTCCGGACATGAATCCGAACTTGTCCCCGCCGGCACCGATCGGCGATACACCGGCCAGGATGGCAACACCCGGGGCTGCGACGTCGGGCTTCAGGAGATCGGAGTCCGTGGCAAGCAGCGGACCGCGGGACGAAAAGCCGGCGATCTGCGGCTGCGCTTCAGCAGGCAGCCCGGTGGTGTCCTTGTTGACGAGGGAGACCGTGATGGCCGGGTTCGCCGCCACCTTGGCCTTGATCTCTTCCGTCGCGGGAGGGTTCACGTGGACCGTCGGGACAGAGTGCTTGTCCGCGTCGAGGGACGACGCGGAGACGTTGACCAGGATCATGCCCACGCCGCCGCCGCGCGCCACTTCGGCGCTCTTGGCAACGCGGTCGTAGGTGCCTCGGTCACAGACCACGACTTTGCCGGATATCTTTGCCGGATCCAGCGATCCGGGGCCGCACAGCCGTGGCGTGGCGTCGGTCCCCGAGGCGGCGTTTGCGGCGAGGACCACACCGGCACCGGCTACTTCGCGGTTCATGATGCTGGCGCCGCGGTACTTGCTGCCGTCGGAGAACTCAACGGTGCCCTGCAGTTCCTGGGAGAAGCTGCTGGCGGCAACCGTGGTGACCCACGGTTCGCCGTGGTTCACCGTGCTGGCATCGGGGCCCGAGTTGCCTGCCGACGCGGCCACGAAGATGCCGGCGGAGGCTGCAGACAGGAAGGCCATGGAGACCGGGTCGGTGGTGGTGGACGTGGTGCCCGAGATCGAGTAGTTCAGCACGTCAACGCCGTCCATCACGGCCTGGTTGATGGCATCGATGGAGGATGAGGTGTAGCAGCCACCGGTGGCGGGGTCGTTGTCCTCCCAGCAGATCTTATAGACCGAGAGCTTGGCCGCCGGCGCGATGCCGCTGGTCAGGCCAAAGCTGCGGCCATCCACAAACGACTCCACGTTGGCGTTTCCGGCAGCGGTGCTGGCCGTGTGGGTTCCGTGGCTGCCGACGTCGACCGGGGAAATCAGTTCTTCCGGTGCGCGGTCCGCCTTGTCCACGGTGTCCTCGAACGCTTCCGAGAAGTAGCGTGCGCTCAGGACCTTAGAGTTGCAGGCTTTGCCGTCGAACCCTTCGCCTTTCTGGCACTCACCCTCAAACGTGCTGCCGTCGGACTTCAGCATGGCGATCTTGCCGCCGGCGGTGCGGTAAGGAACGCCGACCTTCGCCTCGCCGGTGAGGGGCTTTACCTCTTCTCCGGCAAAGAAGGCGCTGGACGGTGTGTATCCGGAATCGATGACTCCGACCACAACGCCCTTGCCCGCTCCGGCCTGACCGCCAAACTGGGTGTTCCAAGTGCCTCGGGGTCCACTGAGCTTGAGGAAGTCGGTGGTGGAGTAGTCCGGCGCCCGCTGGGTGTCCGGGGCGACTGCGAGTACGTCCGCGCTCTTGGCGAGGTTCACGGCCTGGTCGGCAGTGAGTGTGGCACTGAACCCGTTCAGTGCGGCAGTGTACTTGTGCCGGATCTGCACATGTTCCTTAGTGGCGAGCGCTGTCTGCTTCGCCTCCAGGTGTGCCTGGTACTTCCGCACTTCGGCCCGGCTGGCGTCGAGTTTGCGGCCTGACTTCGGTTTAGTGGCCGGAAGTCCTGCCGTGCCGCCATCGTAGGTGGCTGCGGGCTTTTCGGCCAGGACCACGATGTAGCGCCCCGCCTGGTAATCGTTCGGATTAATGTTCTTTTGCTGCGCAGCCGCCGCCGGACCCTGTGGCGGGCCGGCGATGGCGGGCGAAGCGGCGACGGATGAAAGGAGCAAAGGCAAGCCGACACAAAGTGCCGCTGCTTTCCGGGCCCCCCGGCTTCGGAAGAAGCTTTTTCCTGCTGATTTCACGAGTGATTTGAACCTTTCATAAGGAACCGTCCCGGCTGCGTTGCCGGGCTCATGCGGCCAGGCCGCGTGGGGTTGACAGGTCTTGTCGATCCCAGCGATGGTCAGCCGAACCCCACAGTACCTACTGATAGGTAGTTATGACATAGAACACAAACCACAATTTAGTTTTGTCACTCCAAATTTCGTTGTACGAATCAGCGGCGGTTTAAACGCCGGTGGCGGGCACCCTAAAGGGCACCCGCCTGCGGAACGTCGGAAGCTCTGCTACTCCAACGGAACGCTACTGCCGAGGCGTGCGGACCACGTCGCTGATCCACTCGCGTGTTTTCTCATCCACCGGGCCCGCGACTCTATTCTGCTTGGCAGCCCGGTCTGCCCTGATCTTCTGGAGAACCATCCTCCCAAGCCCCGCGAAAACAGCGGCGGCAACCACGGGCAGCAGTACGGATTTCGGTTTCTCGGCCATGCCGCAATCCTACTGAGGGCAGGGACGGCGGGCCAGAGCCGCCGTCGTACTTCTCCGACTCCTGCGCCGCCGGCCCCGAATACGGCGTGCGGCGCTGCGGCCGGTAGAATGGGCAAGCAAGCTCGCGGAGCGCCCGTCCATGTCGTGCCATTTGTACCCGAAGCGGCCACAGACGAACGGCGTGAGACGGCACCACTCCGCTGCGCCCTTACCCAATGCTCACGCACAGGAGTTACCGGATGCCCCGGATCGTTGTCGACGTCATGCCCAAGCCCGAGATTCTGGACCCGCAGGGGAAGGCCATCGTGGGTGCACTCCCCCGTCTGGGCTTCACCAGCTTTAGCTCTGTCCGCCAGGGCAAGCGTTTCGAACTGACCGTCGACGGCGAGGTGACCGACGCAATCCTGGCCCAGGCCCGTGAGGCCGCCGAGACCTTGCTGTCCAACCCGGTGATCGAGGACGTCGTCAACGTCGAGGTCGTCGAGGCCTGAGATGACTGAACTTCCCCTGATTGGTGAGGCGGTCGCCGTGGCGGCCAACCCGAGCCTCGCCGGCGCCAAGATCGGCGTGGTCACCTTCCCCGGAACCCTTGACGACCGCGACGCCGCCCGTGCGGTCCGCCTGGCCGGCGCCACTCCCGTGGCGCTCTGGCACGCGGACACCACGCTGGGCGACGTTGACGCCGTCGTAATTCCCGGCGGATTCTCCTACGGCGATTACCTCCGTGCCGGCGCCATCGCGCGCTTCGCGCCGCTGATGTCCAAGATCATTGACGCCGCCACCTCGGACGCCAAGCTGCCGGTCCTTGGCATCTGCAACGGCTTCCAGATCCTCACCGAATCGCACCTGCTGCCCGGCTCGATGATCAAGAACGACCACCTGAAGTTCATGTGCCGCGACCAGGTCCTCCGTGTGGAGAACAACAGCACCGTGTGGACCGGCGACTACGCCGCCGGCCAGGAAATCACCGTGCCGCTGAAGAACCAGGACGGGCAGTACATCGCCGACGAAAAGACCCTGGACGCCCTCGAAGCTGAAGGCCGCGTGGTGTTCCGCTACGTCGGTTTCAACCCGAACGGATCCCGCCGCGACATCGCCGGCATCTCCAACGCCGCCGGCAACGTCGTAGGCCTCATGCCGCACCCCGAGCATGCAGTGGAGGTCGGCTACGGTCCCGAATCACTGGACGGCATCGGCGGCTCAGACACCGATGGCCTCGGTTTCTTCACCTCTGTACTGAACAAAATCGTGGGAGACAACAAATGACGGAGACCCACTCGGTCGCGCAGCCTGTCGAGACCGCCAGGAAGTTCAACATCGACACGGTCGAGAACGCAGGCAAAACGCCGGACACCGAACTCCCCTGGGCCGAACTGGGCCTGAAGCAGAACGAGTTCGATGAGGTTGTGAAGGTCCTGGGCCGCCGCCCGACCGGCGCAGAGCTCGCCATGTACTCCGTGATGTGGAGCGAGCACTGCTCGTACAAGTCCTCGAAGAACCACCTGCGCCAGTTCGGCGACAAGGTGACCGACGAGATGAAAAAGGACATGCTGGTGGGCATCGGCGAAAACGCCGGCGTCACCAACCTGGGCGACGGCTGGGCCGTGACGTTCAAGATCGAGTCGCACAACTCGCCGTCGTTCGTTGAGCCCTACCAGGGCGCCGCAACCGGCATCGGCGGCATTGTCCGCGACATCATCTCCATGGGCGCCCGCCCGGTGGCCGTGATGGATCCGCTGCGTTTCGGCGCCATCGACCACCCGGACACGGCCCGCGTCATGCACGGCGCGGTTGCCGGTATCGGCGGCTACGGCAATTCCCTGGGCCTGCCCAACATCGGCGGCGAAATGGTCTTCGATTCCGTGTACCAGGGCAACCCGCTGGTCAACGCGCTGGCTGTCGGCGTCATGCGCCACGAAGACATCCGCCTCGCCAACGCCTCCGGCAAGGGCAACAAGGTGGTCCTGTTCGGTGCCCGCACCGGCGGCGACGGCATCGGCGGCGCCTCCGTGCTGGCCTCGGAGTCCTTCGACGACACCAAGCCGTCCAAGCGCCCCGCGGTCCAGGTGGGCGACCCCTTCGCGGAGAAGGTCCTGATCGAGTGCTGCCTGGAGCTGTTCAAGGGTTCGCTGGTTGAGGGTATCCAGGACCTCGGCGCCGCCGGCATTTCCTGCGCCACGTCCGAGCTCGCCTCCAACGGCGACGGCGGCATGGAGGTTGAGCTGACCTCCGTCCTGCTGCGCGACCCCACCCTGACCCCGGGCGAAATCCTGATGTCGGAGTCGCAGGAACGCATGATGGCCGTGGTTACGCCCGAGAACATCGCCGCCTTCGAAGCAGTCATGGACAAGTGGGCCGTGGAATACTCCTGGCTGGGCGAGGTGACCGACACCGGCCGCCTGATCATCACGTGGGAAGGCGAGATCATCGTCGACGTCGACCCGCGCACCGTGGCCCACGACGGTCCGGTCTACGACCGCCCGTACGCCCGCCCTGAATGGCAGGACGCCCTCCAGGCCGATGCCTTCACTGGATCAGTGCAGGACGCCGGCCGTCCCGCCGCCCCCGCGCAGCTGGCAGCAGCCGTCACCGAGCTCGTTGCCTCGCCGAATATGTGCGACAAGTCCTGGATCACCAACCAGTACGACCGCTACGTCGGCGGCAATACCGCCCTGGCGTTCCCGGATGACGCCGGCGTGGTCCGTGTGGACGAGGAAACCGGCCTGGGCGTGGCCCTGGCCACCGACGCCAACGGCCGCTACACCTACCTCGACCCGTACCACGGCGCACAACTGGCACTGGCAGAGGCGTACCGCAACGTGGCCACCTCCGGCGCCGTGCCGATGGCCGTCAGCGACTGCCTGAACTTCGGCTCCCCCGAGGACCCGGATGTCATGTGGCAGCTCGCCGAGGCCATCCGCGGCCTGTCGGATGCCTGCATGGAGCTGGGCATCCCGGTCACCGGCGGCAATGTCTCGCTGTACAACCAGACCGGCACCACGCCCATCCACCCCTCCCCCGTGGTGGCAGTGCTGGGCAAGCTGGACGACGTCGCCCGCCGCACGCCGTCGGGCTGGCGCGAGGACGGCCAGGCCATTTACCTGCTGGGCACCACGGCGGCAGAACTGGATGGTTCGGAGTGGTCCAACCTGCGCGGCCACCTTGGCGGACTTCCGCCCAAGGTTGACCTCGCCGCCGAACGCGCGCTGGGTGAAATCCTGATCAACGCGTCCCGCGACGGCATGGTGGATTCGGCTCACGACCTCTCCGAAGGCGGCCTCGCGGCAGCCCTCGTGGAGTCCTCGCTGCGCTACGGCGTGGGTGCCCGGATCGCTCTGCAGGACGTTCTGGACCGTGATGGCGTGGACCTGTTCACGGCGCTGTTCTCCGAGACCCAGGGCCGCGCCCTCGTGGGCGTCCCGCGCTCCGAGGAAGTCCGCTTCACGGACATGTGCACCGCCCGCGGCTTTGCCCACACCCGCATCGGCGTGGTGGACGCAGCGAGCGGCCAGCTGGAGATCAACGGCGTGGACGCCATGTCGCTCGATGCCCTCCGCGAAGCCCACGAGGCCACCCTGCCGAAGTACTTCGGCTAAGGACTGACCCTCCATCGATTGCTCCGTAACTGCCCTTTTGTTCGCTCAGAACGGCAGTTACGGAGCAATCGTTCGTTAACGCCCAGGCCGCCAGCCGGCCCGGACCAAGGCCGTCCGCACTTTTGCCACCGCAGCCTTGGCGTCATTGACCATGTGACGCTTGGAGATCCGGACCTCCGTCCATCCCAAGGCTTCGTATCTCTCGGAGCGGGCGATATCCCGGACAATCTGCCCTTCCTCGCCATGGTGCTCACCCTCGTATTCGATGCCGATCCTGTATCTTCGATACGAGAGATCCGGCTGATGGTGCCTGGTTCCGTCGTCCTCGATGATGGGCACGTTCAGTTCCGGCTCGGGTAGCCCGGCCCTTTTCATGGCCAACCGCAGCAGGGACTCCTGCGGGGAGTCGCAGCCTACCCGGATGAGCTTGATGGCTTCCTTGGCTTTGCGAATGCCGCGCTTTCCCTTGTGGCGGTCGATCATCCGCTGGAGGTCTTCCAGGCTGCACAGCGGCATGTCCCTGCCCTCCAGCTCGGCACGCGGAACACGGACGCAGCTGTCACCGGCCACCACGAGTTCGTCAACGCTTAGCATTTCGGCCAGGTCCAGCCATGTTCGCTCCGGAGTGGTGATGGGGATCCCGTCCAGCACGGTGACCTCGTCCTCGTAGAGCTTCATGCGGTGGACGATCACATGGGGACGGTTGAGATGGGCGGCGCCCTCCGGTCGGATCACGTGGTACATCTGCGGTGCCTCCTTCTGCCGGCGACGCGGCAGCGACGAGAGCTCCGCGGCTGTGAGGTGGGATGCGGCGCATCTCTCGTTGACCTCGACGAATGGCCGCACCCTGACGCTTAAGGGGAGCTCCGCCGTCGGGCCCTTCGATCGAATGCCTCTTCCCAAAGCCGTCAGCGACCGGTGGCGCAACCGCTTAGGGGTGACGCCAGCGCGGCCGGCCTCGGCAACAGTGAAGGGGCGTCCTTCTAACTCCTTGGGGAGCCGGCGTGCGGTTTTCATGGATTCATCAGATCAGAACCCCTTGACCGCTGCAGAAGATATCCACACCACCCATCGAGTGCTCCGTAACGGCCCTTATGGACGCTCAAAAGGGCCGTTACGGAGCAATCGATGGAGGTTCAGTCTTCGCTGTGGAGTTCGCGCTGGCGGGCGCTGAGAAGTTCGAGTTCCGGGCGGGCCGCCACAAAGCGTTCGACGGCGGTGAGCACCTCGACGAGGTGAGCACGGTCAGCAGCCACGAGCCCCGCCCCGAGCCGCGCGCGCCGGTACTGGTCCTGGTTCCCCACCTCGGCCACGGACACGTCGTAGCGCCGTTTCAGTTCCGCGAGCAGGGGCCTGACCACGGAGCGTTTCTCCTTAAGGCTGTGAATGTCGCCCAGGAGGATGTCGAATTCAATCCATCCGATCCACATGCGGTTAATGCTATCGAGTGCTCCATAACTGCCGTTTTCAAGGCTCAAAAGGGCACCTATGGAGCACTCGACGGGTCAGATGGTGAGCTCGCCCATCCGGTCCCAGCCGTCGCCGTCGAGCTGCCGGCTGATGATGTGGGGCGTTTCCGCAAGGGCCTGCGGCATATCCGCCATGGCCTTCTTGAAGTGCTCGCTGTTCACGTGGTCCCCGGCGGCATCGTCCTTGAACGCTTCCACCAGTACGAACTCGTTGGGGTCATCCACGCTTCGGGACCAGTCAAACCAGAGGTTGCCCGTTTCCTGCCGCGTGGCCTCGGTGAAATCTGCCACGAGATCCAGCCACTTGTCGGACCAGTCGGGCTTGACCTTGAATTTGACGACGATGAAGATCACGGGCGCTTGCCTTTCGTTCCTGGGTGCAAAGACTTCATTCTCGCACTGCCTTAGTGTGCGGCCAGAGCCTGTTCGCACTCTTCGATTGCCTCACGCGCGTACTGCTGCTGCGCCGGGGTCCCTACGCGCTCCGCCCACTGCTCGGCCAGCTGGAACTCCACCAGGGCCTCGGTGAGCCGGCCCGCCCCGTGCAGCGTCCGGCCCAGGTTGTTGTGCAGCGCCACCATCCAGCGTTTCGTGCGGGGCTCGTGGGCGGTGGAGGCGTATTCCAGCGCACTCCGGGTCCAGGGTTCCGCATGGGCGGAGTCTCCAGGGTTCCGCATGGGCGGAGTCGGCGATGGCGAGCATGTGGAGGGCGTCCACGGCCAGGAACTCTTCGCCCAGATGATCGCCCAGCTCCGCGGCCTGCTCGAACAACGGCACCGCCATCGCGGCCTGGCCGCTTGAGTTCAGGATGCGCCCCCGCTCAATCAGGATTCGAATACCGACGGTGGGCTCCTCTTCACCGTCGATCGAGTCGAGCAGCCCGTCCGCCTCCTCGAAGCGGCCCTGCAGGCCGATGGCCCGGCCCAGCTGCGTGGCGAGCTCCGCCCTTTCGTAGACGTCATAGTCTTGATCGTCCATCGCGTCCCGGAAACGCCGTTCGGACAGTTCGGGATTCTCGAAATCCCACAGTCGGTCAAGGGTGGTTTGGTCCAGCATGTACCGTCTCCTGATCAGCTTTCACCTGCGGCAAGTTGGCGTGCAGCTTCAATGTATCGGGAAGTGACGTGCCGCTGCGCCGCCCGGGCCACGATGCCGCCCGCCGCGTAGAACCAGTTCGAATGCCTGCTGAAGGCCGTGATCTTGAAAAGCACTGTGCCCCGGTCATCAATGGACACCTCGAACGCCTCTTCGCCCCGCTCGGGGTGTCCCGGCAGGGTGCCGTAGGCGAAGCCGGCGGACTGCGGTCCCCCGCCGGGGACCGGCCGGTGGACCCACACCACCTCGCAGGGGGCGTTGATCCGGAAAGGTCCGACGCCGAATCCGCTCACCACGCGTGCGCCGGGAACCACGAGGTCGGACTCGGTGCGGACCCGAAGCCCCGACCGGCGCTGCAGCTCCCATGTGAGGATGCCCTGGGCAACCCGGCCGTAGGTTGCCAGGCCCTCGCCAAGGTACGTCTGCGTCACCAGGCACGGGAAACCCTCTGGCGGCGGGCCATCTTCCGTGGAGCCGATGCCCGGATAGTTGAGTTCACCCTGCGCCAACCGCTTTTCAGTCATATCCCTGCCGTTTCCTGTTCTGGTTGCCCCTCGTGTCCGGGCTGGGGCCCTCCCGCTGCTTCTCCGGCAGGACCTGGGGCACTGACCAGCCGGGCCCAGCCCAGCTGTTCCTGCTGTTTGCGGCTCAGCGAAGCCACCACGAGATCGTAGGAGTCCTCCACCATGTCGCGGACCATGGAGTCCGGCAGCGAGCCATCAAGCCGCACGCCGTTCCAGTGTCTCTTGTTCATGTGCCAGGCGCCGGTTATTTCTGAATGGGCGGCCCGCAGCTGCTCGGCCAGCGCGGGCTCGCATTTGAGGCTCACTGACCAGTCCTCAGGATCCATGGCGGAAGCCGCAAACATCTTGGCCTCGTGCCGGGCCCCGCCGGCTACGGCCGACCGGACTTTGAAGACCGACGTTTCAGGGCCGAACGGAAAGTCCTCGAAGGCCCCGGGAAACGACAGGCAGATTTTCCTCAGTTCGGCAGCATCCATGCTGCGAGCCTACAAAGGCTTCCCCGGCGGTGCTAGTCTGCGAGCATGTCACCTGATCGGGAGGCCATACCTGTTCTGGACTTGGGCGCCGCACGTCAGGCCGATGGGTCATTTAGTCCGGAATTCATTGAGCAGCTGCGCGATGCCACGCACCGGGTGGGCTTCTTCCAACTCACTGGTTACGGGGCCGCGCCGGGCCAGGCAGAGGAACTGCTGGCCGCCATCAAGCGCTTCTTTGATCTTCCCCTTGAGGAGCGGATGAAGCTGGACAACCGGCTCTCCCCGCATTTCCGGGGCTATACCCGTATGGGCACGGAGGTCACCCAGGGAAGGGCGGACGCACGGGAGCAGATCGATTACTCTCCGGACCGTGAACCGGTCCCCGATTATCCCGACGAGCAGCCGTACTGGCTCCTCCAGGGCCACAACATGTGGCCTGATGAATCGCTGCCCGAGCTGGCGCCCGTTGCAATGGCATGGGCAGGGCTCATGTCCAAGGTGGGAAACGAACTCCTGCGCGCCATCGCAGTCTCCCTTCAACTTCCTGAGGACCACTTTGACGAACCGTTCCGGGAGACCCCGGCCTGGATGGGCAAGCTGGTCCACTACGTCGGCGGAGTGGTGGAAGGGGCCGGCGATCAGGGAGTCGGCTCGCACGCGGACTACGGTTTTGTCACCCTCCTGCTTCAGGACGCGGTAGGCGGCCTGGAAGTGCTCCCGCCGGGGGCCAGCGAGTGGTCTTCCGTGGAACCCATTCCTGGAGCGCTCGTGGTGAACCTTGGCGAGATGCTGGAAGTGGCAACCGGGGGCTACCTCGCCGCCACCATCCACCGGGTTCAGGCGCCGCCGCCGGGTGTGGACCGTTACTCCGTGCCCTTCTTCTGGTCGCCTCGGCTCGATGCGGTGATCGAACCGGTCCCCCTCCCGGAGGAGCTGAAGGCGCAGGCCCGCGGCATCTCGGACGACCCGTCCAACCCGATGCTCGCCTCCTTTGGCATGAACATGCTCAAAGGCCGGATGCGCGCCCATCCGGACGTGACCGAGCGTCACTACCCGGACCTGATGAAGCGCTGAGGACAGCGCGAATGCCGGCTCAGAGCCCGAAGTGCCAGCCCTCGCGGGCGGGGCAGGAGTTGACCACGACGTCCAGTCCGGCGGCCTTGGCGCGCTCCACGGCGTCGTCGTCGAAAACACCCAACTGCAGCCAGACTGCCTTGGCGCCCACCGCGATTGCCTGATCA
This sequence comes from Arthrobacter sp. P1_B11, assembly GCF_056406715.1. Lineage (NCBI taxonomy): Bacteria > Bacillati > Actinomycetota > Actinomycetes > Micrococcales > Micrococcaceae > Arthrobacter > Arthrobacter sp. P1_B11. Next base: position 23,582 of record NZ_JBFTZQ010000012.1, on the reverse strand, counting down.
ATCACCGGGCCCACCTTGTGTGAGTTCACAAAGCACTCCACGACGTCGATCGGGTGCTTCTCCGGCGGGATCTCAGTCAGGGAGCGGTAGCCCTTCTCCCCATGGACGTCGTCTCCGGGGAGATTAATGGGGATAATCTCCATTCCCATGCGGTCGCGGACATAAAGGGCAACGTCATAGGCCGACCGCCATTCGTTGGTGGTGAGGCCGACAATGGCCCATCTCCCTTTGGTTCGCATGAGGCGCTCGATGACTGCTCGATCGTTAACGTGGGCCATGCATCAAGCCTACGCCTGCGGCGTTCACGCACAATTTCCGAACAAATGAACGAAGGTGGCACCATCCAAAGCGCCGAGAAGAATATTACGTCGCAAAACGGGGCAAATTTTGTAGAATCCCGCGGCTCCGTTTTAGTGGATAGCGACCATCCCGAGCGGCCTAGAGACCTGGATCGATGAAGCCGCAGCAACCCGGTGACGTGGGACGACCATTCCCGCCGATCTGTTCCCCGGAACAACAGGGTGCTACTGCCAGGTCCGATGGAGTACCCAAATGACCCCCGAGATTTCTTCTGCTCTGCCTTCGTTTGCCCGGATTTCCCCTGCGGAGACCCGGGCGGCCGAAGATCCACAAACCACTTCGAACGCGACGGCGATCGAAGCAGGGCTGCGTGACGCGCCCGGCTCCCTTCGCGGCTCTTCGGGATGGTCCTCGACCGAGCCCACGGAAGGCGCAGTGCACGGCGTCCCCACTGGCGGGCCGGCGCGTCACAGCAGCACCACCCCGGGTTCTGTTCCGTACAGCGGCCTGGACACCGATCTGGACACTGTTGCCTTCTGGGAGCAGCAGGCCCTCCGCCTCGACTGGACCACACCCGGTCAAGGCGGGCACGGCGGCAAGCCGTGGCACACCGCCCACCGGAGGGTTCCCGCCAGTCTTGAGGCCGGCACCGGCCCGGACATCACCTGGTTCGAGGGCGGCCGGCTCAATGTGGCCCACAACTGCGTGGACCGCCACGTCGCGGCGGGACGCGGCGACAGGGTTGCCCTCTACTTCGAGGGCGAGCCCGGTGACCGTCGCACCGTCACCTACGCCGACCTCCAGCGTGAGGTGTCCAAGGCCGCGAATGCCCTCCTGGACCTGGGCATCGCCAAGGGCGACCGCGTGGTCATCTACCTCCCTGTCATTCCGGAAACCGTCATCATCACGCTCGCTGTGGCCCGCATCGGCGCCATCCATTCCCTCGTTTTCGGCGGTTTCTCTGCTGAAGCCCTCAAGTTTCGGGTGGAGGACACCGGCGCCAAGCTCCTGGTCACCACGGACGGCCAGTTCCGCCGCGGCGTGGCAGTACCGGTCAAGGACAACGCGGATGTCGCCGTCTCCGGCGACAACGCCATCGAGCGCGTCCTGGTGGTCAACAGGACCACCCCCGCGGACCGCCTGGCAACCGTCCCTATGACTGAAGGCCGCGACGTGTGGTGGCATGACGCCGTAGGGACTGCCTCCGAGGTCCACGAGGCCGAAGCGTTCGACGCCGAGACCCCGCTCTTCATCATGTACACCTCCGGGACCACCGGAAAGCCCAAGGGACTGGTGCACACCTCGGGCGGCTACCTGACCCAGGCATCGTGGAGCTTCGAGCACCTCTTCAGCAACCCCGACCCCGCCCTCCGGGACCAGGACGTGCACTGGTGCACCGCCGACCTCGCCTGGGTCACCGCGCACACCTACGAGATCTATGGCCCGCTCTCAAACGGTGCCACGCAGGTGATTTTCGAGGGCACGCCCAACACGCCGCACCCCGGCCGGCACTTCGAGATCATCGAACGCTACGGCGTCACGCAGTACTACACCGCGCCCACCCTGGTCCGCTCGCTCATGGGCTGGTTCCCGGACGGCGTGCCGGACACCTACGATCTTTCCTCCATCCGGATGCTCGGCACCGTGGGCGAAGCGGTCAACCCGGAGGCCTGGCGCTGGCTGCGCCGGAATGTCGGTGCCGGCACAGCCCCCGTGGTGGACACCTGGTGGCAGTCCGAAACCGGTGCCGCCATCCTCTCCCCGGCGCCGACGGACACCGGGTTCAAGCCGGGCTGCGCGGCCCGCCCGCTGCCGGGCGTCAGCACGCGCATCGTGGACGACGCCGGCAATACCGTGCCGCCGGGCGTCCAGGGTTTCATTGTGGTTGACACCCCCGGACCCGCGATTGCGCGCACTGTGTGGGGCAATCCCCAGCGCTACTTCGATTCGTACTGGCGCAAGTACGCTGCCCAGGGCTGGTTCCTTGCCGGCGACGGCGCCAAATACGATGACGACGGCGACATCTGGATCCTCGGGCGCGTGGATGACACTCTCAACGTCTCCGGGCACCTGCTGTCCACCATCGAGATCGAGTCGGCCCTCGTGTCCCACCCGGACGTCGTGGAGGCGGGCGTGTGTCCGGTCGCGGATCCCAAGACCGGCCACGCCGTCGTCGCCTTTGTGGTGCTGAAGGGCGGGGTTTCCGCGGTTTCGACGAGCTCAATCAACGACGACCTCCGCAATCACGTCGCGAAGGAGATCGGGCCGATCGCCAAGCCACGCGACGTCGTCGTGGTTTCCGATGTCCCCAAAACGCGCAGCGGCAAGATCATGCGGCGCCTGCTCACGCAGCTTTTCGAGGGCACCGCCCTCGGCGACACCACCTCCCTCCAGAACGAGCCGGCCATCGCCGGCATCCAGGCCGTGCTGCGCCGCCGCACGGCCGTCCCCTCAGCACCCGTCACCGGCCAGAAGTAAAGGAATAACAATGAACGACATCAGCAACGTAGCCCGTCTTTCCGAGCCCCTGAAGTTCGCCTACTGGGTGCCCAACGTGTCCGGCGGCCTGGTCGTCTCCACGATCGAACAGCGCACCGGCTGGGACTTCGACTACAACAAGAAGCTGGCGCGGATCGCCGAGAACTCCGGCTTCGAATACGCGCTGACGCAGACCCGCTACGCCGCCTCATACGGCGCGGACAAGCAGCACGAGGCCACATCCTTCAGCCTGGCGCTGCTGGCGGCCACGGAGCGGCTCAAGGTCATTTCCGCCGTCCACCCCGGCATGTGGCACCCCGGCGTCCTTGCGAAGTACATCATCACTGCCGACCACATCTCCAACGGCCGCGCCGCCGTGAACATCGTCTCCGGCTGGCTCAAGAATGAGTTCACCAACTTCGGCCTCGAGTGGCTGGAACACGACGAGCGCTACGTGCGCACCGAGGAGTTCATCAAGGTTCTGCGCGGCCTGTGGACCGAGACGGAGTACAGCCAGTCCGGCAAGTACTACAACATCACCGACTTCACCCTGAACCCGGCACCGGTGGACGTTCCCGGCCGCGCGCACCCGGAGATCTTCTTCGGCGGCAACTCCACCGCGGCCCAGGCCACGGCCGGCCGCGTGGCCGACTGGTACTTCTCCAACGGCAAGGACCTGGAAGGCTTCAAGGAAAACATCGCAGGCGTGGTGGCCTCCGCAGGAGAAAGCGGGCGCGGCACCGAAGGCGCCATCGCGGCGCCGCGTTTCGGCCTCAACGGCTTCGTGATCGCCCGCGATTCGGAGCAGGAAGCCCGCGACACGCTCCGCGAGATCGTGGAGAAAGCACACAAACCTGCAGTCCAGGGTTTCCGCGACGCCGTTCAGGAGGCCGGAGCGTCCACCAAGGACGGCAAGGGCATGTGGGCCGATTCCACGTTCGAGGACCTGGTCCAGTACAACGACGGCTTCAAGACCCAGCTGATCGGCACCCCGGAGCAGATCGCCGAGCGGATCGTGGAGTTCAAGAAAATCGGCGTGAACCTGTTCCTCACCGGCTACCTGCACTTCCAGGAAGAGATCGCTGCGTTTGGCCAGGATGTCCTGCCGATCGTCCGCGAACTCGAGGCGGACCTGGCCCGCAAGAACGGCACCGAACTGGACCTGTCCCAGACCCCGGTTGCCTCTGTGCCGGTGGCTGTCTGATGGCAGACCGCAAGTTCGGCTTCCGCACCCGCGCGCTGCACGCCGGCGGCACGCCCGACGCCGAGCACGGCGCCCGTGCCGTGCCCATCTACCAGACCACGTCTTTCGTGTTCAAGGACACCCAGGACGCGGCTAACCTGTTTGCCCTGCAGAAGTACGGCAACATCTACTCCCGCATCGGCAACCCCACCGTGGCCGCGTTCGAGGAGCGCATTGCGTCCCTTGAGGGCGGCATCGGTGCGGTGGCCACGGCTTCCGGGATGGCTGCAGAGTTCATCACCTTCGCCGCGCTCACCCAGGCCGGCGACCACATCGTGGCCGCCTCCCAGCTGTACGGCGGCACCGTCACGCAGCTGGACGTGACCCTTCGCCGCTTCGGCGTCGACACTACCTTCGTTCCCGGCACCGACGCCGCAGACTACGCCGCGGCTGTCCGGGAGAACACGAAGGCGATATTCGTCGAGGTGGTGGCCAACCCGTCGTCGGAGGTGCAGGACCTTGCGGCCCTGGCGAGGGTGGCGCACGGCGCCGGCATTCCCCTCGTCGTCGACGCCACCTTGAGCACGCCGTACCTCGTGCGGCCGATCGAACACGGAGCGGACATCGTGATCCATTCCGCCACCAAGTTCCTCGGCGGCCACGGCACCACGCTGGGCGGCGTGATCGTGGAGAGCGGCAGGTTCAACTGGGGCAACGGCAAGTTCCCCACCATGACCGAGCCGGTGGCCTCCTATGGCAACGTCTCCTGGTGGGGGAACTTCGGCGAGTACGGCTTCCTCACCAAGCTCCGTTGCGAACAGCTGCGGGACATCGGCCCCGCACTCTCACCGCAGTCCGCGTTCCAGCTGCTGCAGGGCGTCGAAACCCTTCCCCAGCGCCTGGACGAGCACCTGAAGAACGCCCAGGCCGTGGCGGAATGGCTCGAGGCCGACGAGCGCGTGGCCTACGTGAACTTCTCCGGGCTGCCGTCCCACCCACACTACGAGCGGGCGCGGAAGTACCTGCCCCTGGGTCCCGGATCGGTGTTCTCCTTCGGCGTCAAGGGCGGCCGCGCGGCCGGGCAGAAGTTCATCGAGTCCCTCCAGTTGGCGTCGCATCTGGCCAACGTTGGCGACTCCCGCACCCTGGTCATCCACCCCGGTTCAACCACCCACCAGCAGCTGAGCCCGGCCCAGCTCGAGTCTGCCGGAGTTCCGGAAGACCTGGTCCGCATCTCGGTCGGCCTCGAGGACATTGACGACATCCTGTGGGACCTGGACCAGGCCCTGACCGAAGCATCGGAGGTGGAAGCCTCGGATGCATCCGCCCGCGGCTTAGCGTCCCTGGCGGCGGCGGAAGCCTGCACGATCGGAGCGAACTGATGAGCACGGAAGCCCGCACATGGGAAGGCCCCTCAGCACCGGAACGCCTGAACCTGCTCCGGCAGGCAAAGAGCATTGCCATCGTGGGCGCGTCGGACAAGCCGTCGCGTGCGAGCTATTTCGTGGCCACGTACCTGCAGTCATCCACCCGGTACAAGGTGTATTTCGTGAACCCGGTGGTAAAGGAGATCCTGGGGCAGCCCACGTATGCGTCGCTGGCCGACCTGCCGGAGAGCCCGGACATCGTTGATGTGTTCCGCAAGCACGATGACCTGCCGGGCGTCCTGGACGAGGCCATCGCGGCTGGAGCCAAAACCCTCTGGCTGCAACTGGGCTCGTGGCATGAAGACGTTGCCAAAGAAGCCGAGGCGGCCGGACTCGACGTCGTCATGGACCGCTGCGTCAAGATTGAGCACGCCCGATTCCATGGCGGACTTCACCTGGCCGGCTTCGACACCGGGGTCATCTCATCCAGGCGGCAAGTGCTGGCTTAGGCCTATACCGGCAGCAGGAAAAAGTGCCGGGCTGGAACCTGATGGGGGACAACTTCCAGCCCGGCGCTTTCATATGGGTAATCGCCGCGACGACTCGCGAGGTTACGCCGATTCGAAAAAAGTTCGAGAAAGTTTTTTTGGTGGCGGCCTCAGGCGCCCTGAAAACCTCAGGCGCCCTGAAAAGGACTCACAACTTCCAGGGGTTCACTGGTTTCCTGGGGAGGGAGCCGGAACGGCACCCGGCAGGGTCGGTACCGCCGGTTTCGGTTTGGACGGAAGCTGCGGCCGTATGCCGCCGCCCGGAACAACGGGGAGCTGCGTCGGCCGGGCGGGTACCGCAGCAGCTTTGTCGGGCTTCCCGCCAGGAGCCGCACCTGGCAGCACTGAGGGGGCCGGGGTCTCGGGGCTCCGAGGTGCGGCGGGCGCCCGCGACTGTGAGGCAACCGCCGGCGACGATGCTGCCGGCGAAGACGGAGCTGCGGTCGGTGAGGTTGGCGAAACAGCCGTAGGCGTCGGCAGGTCTGCGGGCGAAGGACCCCCAAGGTCGGTCCCTGGAGCGGTGGCCTCGTCAGCCGGCTGGAGGAACTGCACCACGGTGTGGCCAACGCTTCGGCGGAAGTCCTCGCCGGAGGCAGCCACGGCGCCGGCGCCAAGGCCCATCGCGCCGACCACCGCGGCGCTGACCACTACTCCCATCCTGCGCTTCCTGCCCTGGCGGCGGAGTTCCAGACTGGACACGCCCGGCCTGAGCAGGGCGGCGAGATCCGCGCGCGGTGCCGGAGCGACGTCTTGGGCGAGCCCGCGCAGTTCGTCAAGCGTCCTGCAAAGGTCTTCGTCCTCTTCGAGCCCGGAATCACGGAGAATCGCCTGGATCTCCCCGTCCCTGCCTGTCGGCGTGACACTCATGATGGCGCGTGGTCCTTTTCCTTGACGAGTTCGCGCAAGGCAAGGAGCCCGCGCCGCTGAAGCTGTTTGATGGCGCCCGGAGTTTTGTTCATGATGCCGGCCACCTGTTCGATGGAGAGGTCCGCAACGATCCGCAGGATCAGGACTTCCCGGTGCTCGTCATTGAGCATGGAGAGGGTGGAGGTGATGCCACCCAGCCTGCCCAGCACGTCGTCCTCGGCAGAGTTCGAATACCGTTCGTCCTGCAGCGGGTCATATTCGGTCAAGTGGGGTGCCCTGGCGGACCGGCGGTGGTAATCCACGAGCCGGGCGTGGGCAACTGAGAAGATGAAGGTCCGCAGCCCCGTGCGTCCGCCCTTGACGCCTGTCAGCTTTGGCAGGATATCCACGAAGACGTCCTGCGTGAGCGCTTCGGCGTCATCCACGCCACGTGCCCGGAAATATCCGAGCACAGCGGGCGAAATAGTAGTGTAGACGGCGCTGAAGCCGGAAGGGTCGCCAGTAAGGGCGGCTGACAATTCGTCATCGGTCAGCTGAGCTGCCAAGGAGCTGTCCTTCCCTTACTGCTGGTGTGCGGCGGTAGTAAGCCTAGCCGCCGCACACCGTGAGCCCCTAGTCGGGGAAGTCGCTGTTTACTTGCCGGCCTTGGGCACGTCAGCGGATGCATCTGCGTCGGCGCGGACATCGGCGCCGCCGGAAACGGACGGCGTGGCCGGCTTGGCCACGTGGTCTGCAACGTCCGGAACAGCCGGGGTGGCGGGAACAGCCGGGGTGGCGGGAACACCGGCGCCGCCAGGAACAGCTGGCGTGGCGGGGATTGCGGTGACCGCGTCAGCACCGGCAGTGTTGCCGGCGCGTGAGGCGTGTGCCTTGGCCGCCGCGGAGTCCTTGTCCGCTTCCACGCTGGCATCAGCGGCGTCCGAAGCCTCGCCAGCAGCCTTGGCCTTGGCGTCCGGAGCGGCCGGGACGGCGGGCACGGCCGGCGCCTCGGGCGTGGCCGGAACGGCGGGCGTAGCGGGAACGGCAGGCGTGGCCGGAACGGCGGGCGTAGCGGGGGTCACCTCTGCATGCTGTGAGCCCGATACCTGGGCCGCGTTGGCCAGTCCGATGCTGGAGAAGCCTCCGACAACGATGATGGCGGCGCCGACAGCAATCTTGGTGGTCTTGCTAACACTCTTCATAAGAAAAAAAGTCCTTTGGTTGGTTGAAGGCCGGGCCGGGGGCCGATGGGGGGAAGGCCACCGGCCCGGCGCTTACACATACGTAATCGCAGCAAGGGGGGTCGCAGGTTACGCGCAACCGGAAATTCCTTAGATATCCGGGAGGGTACGACGGCGGCGGGCCACCTGACAAAGGTGACCCGCCGCCGTCGAACGTCCCTGGAGTGGAGTCGTCAGTCGTTGATGAGGTCGTTGACCACGATGGTCTGGTCGCGGTCCGGGCCCACGCCGATCGCGGAGAATCGGGTGCCGGACAGCTTCTCCAGCGCCAGCACGTAGTTCCGGGCGTTCTCCGGCAGGTCCGCGAGGGTACGGGCGCCGGTGATGTCCTCGGTCCAGCCTTCGAAGTACTCGAAGATGGGCTTGGCGTGGTGGAACTCGGTCTGGGTCATGGGCATTTCGTCATGCCGGACACCATCGACGTCGTATGCGACGCAGACCGGGATCTGCTCGATGCCCGTGAGCACGTCCAGCTTGGTGACGAAGTAGTCCGTGAACCCGTTGACGCGGGAGGCGTGCCGTGCCAGGACGGCGTCGTACCAGCCGCAGCGGCGCGGACGGCCGGTGTTCACGCCGAACTCGCCGCCGGTTTTCTGCAGGTACATGCCCATCTCGTCGAACAGTTCCGTGGGGAACGGACCCGCTCCAACGCGCGTGGTGTACGCCTTGATGATTCCGATGGACCGGGAGATGCGCGTGGGCCCGATGCCGGAGCCCACCGAGGCGCCGCCGGCGGTCGGGTTGGAGGAGGTGACGAACGGGTAGGTGCCGTGGTCCACATCGAGGAACGTGGCCTGGCCGCCCTCCATAAGCACCACCTTGCCCTCGTCCAAGGCGGTGTTCAGCACCAGCGTGCTGTCGATGACCAGCGGGCGCAGCCGTTCCGCGAAGGAGAGGAAGTAGTTGACGATCTCGTCCACGAGGATGCCGCGGCGGTTGTAGACCTTGACCAGCAGTTCGTTCTTCTGGCGCAGCGAGCCTTCTACCTTCTGGCGAAGGATGGACTCGTCGAAGACATCCTGGACGCGGATGCCGAGGCGGGCCACCTTGTCCATGTAGGCCGGGCCGATGCCGCGGCCGGTGGTGCCGATGGCGCGGCTGCCCAGGAAACGCTCGGTGACTTTGTCCAGCACCTGGTGGTACGGCGCTACGAGGTGGGCGTTGGCCGAGACGCGCAGCTTGGAGGTGTCCGCGCCGCGGGCCTCGAGGCCGTCGATCTCCTGGAACAGGGCTTCAAGATTCACCACGCAGCCGTTGCCAATAATCGGAACCGCGTTCGGGCTCAGGATGCCGGCAGGAAGGAGCTTGAGCTCATACTTCTCACCGCCCACGACGACGGTGTGCCCGGCGTTGTTGCCGCCGTTCGGCTTGACGACGTAGTCGACGCGGCCGCCGAGCAGGTCGGTGGCCTTACCTTTGCCTTCGTCGCCCCATTGGGCTCCGACGATCACGATTGCTGGCATGGGATCCTCCCCCATTCGTTCGGGCCACCCGCAGTTGGCCCACCAGGTGGGCCCGCCACAACGCAGCGCCGTTCATGAGAATGCCCCGAATTCATCGCCCGCACGCACGGCGTTGGCCAATGAGCGAAGACGCAAGAGTTCCGGGGCTCTTACCACCCAAGTTTAGCCGATGGGCCGCTGAAGTCTCGCTTTGGCCGATGAGCCGCGGCGGCGCTGTCTCGTCTATTTTCCTGTGAACTCCACGGCCGTCTCAGCCAGCATCATGAGCCGCCGCTGCCTGCCTGCCTTACCGCGACATATATGGCCAACGATTTGCCAGCGCTCGCCCCGTGGAATTAAGCGAGAGTGACCATCCCGAGCGGCCGAGAGACCTGGATCACTGACGCCGCAGCAACCTCGCCCGAAGGCAGGTCCCCTACGACAGGGCCGGCCCTCAGTAAAGGTGCTACCGCCAGGACCGATGGAAAGGAATTCCGCGATGTCCCTTAATGCCGACCACATCCGCGTCACCCGCGCCGGCTCGCTGCCCCGGACGCCTGAGCTCATTGCCGCCAACGAGGCCAAGGAAGCAGACGGAATCACGCCGGAATTCCTGGACCTGCTGGAAACATCGGTGGTGGAGGTGGTCCAGCGCCAACAACGATCCGTCCTCGGGAATCCTTGCGCACCGCAAGAGCGTTTCCCAGCCCAAGATCGCCGGCCCCCTGAGCTACACGGGGCAGGCGCTGGTGGCCTCGGACATCGCCAACCTCAAGACGGGCCTCGCCGCTGCCGGCCTCACGGACGGTTTCGTTGCCTCGCTGTCCCCGGGCTCCTGCGCCCGGGTGGCCAACGAGTACTACAAAACTGATGAGGAGCTCCTCTACGCGTGCGCTGACGCCATGCGGGAGGAATACAAGGCCATCATTGATGCCGGCCTGACGGTGCAGCTGGATGACCCGTCGCTGGCCGAAAGCTGGGACCAAATCAACCCCGAGCCCAGCCTTGAGGACTACCTCAAGTTCATCCAGCTCCGCGTCGAGGCCACCAACTGGGCCCTCCGCGACCTGCCCGAGGAACAGATCCAGCTGCACGTCTGCTGGGGCTCATGGCACGGACCGCACACCACCGACATTCCATTCGCCGACATCATCAACTCCGTTCTGCAGATTAACGCCGGCGGATACTCCTTCGAGGCGGCCAACGTCCGGCATGAGCACGAATGGCGCGTCTGGGAAGACACCAAGCTCCCCGAGGGCAAAGTGATCATCCCCGGCGTCGTCTCGCATGCCACCAACGTGGTGGAGCACCCGGACCTGGTGGCCGACCGGATCGAGCGATTTGCCCGTCTGGTGGGACGCGAAAACGTCATCGCCTCCACCGGCTGCGGGCTGGGCGGCCGCGTCCATCCCCAGATCGCCGTTGCAAAGCTGGAGGCTCTCGGGGAGGGCGCACGCCGCCCCACGAAGCGTCTCTGGCAGTGATTTAGCCCTCTTTAAACATCCCGCGGGCCCTGCCCTGCGGGCCTTTCGGTCACCGGGACGCCAGAAGGCGGGGTCCGCATTTCGTGCGGCTTGCTAAACTGATAAGGATCGACCAGGAATCGATCCACACCACATTTCAAACCACCCCGGACTTGACGCGCCCGCTTCCGGGGAGGCAGCGTGACCGATCCCCGCAGGAGACACAGCAATACATGACAGCCATGGCTACTGAATCTTTCCGTGAACAACTTCTGAGCCGCCGTTACGAACCCAACGTCGCAGCCGTAAATGAGCTGTGCGACTCCCTGCAGAACACCAAGCCAGGCACCCAGGTGCCCTACGTCGACCCCATGCACGACGTCGACGAATGCCGCATCATCAGCCTCTACTCCAACATCGGCACCTCCTCGCCCTCGGGCTTCATCACGCCCGGCGACGACGACGCCGCCGCCCGCATGCTCGGCGTGCAGTGGAAGCTCGGGCTCCGGCCCGAGTACGTCATGCCGTGGAATGTGCACCCGTGGCATGTCCCTGGCGAGCCGAACGGCAAGTTCACCCCGGACCAGATTTCGGCCGGACTCAAGCCGCTGTTGAAGTTCCTGGCGTTCGTGCCCCGGGCGTCCGTGATCGTGGCTCACGGCACGGAGGCCAACCGGCTGGCCGGCCTGCTGCTCAAGACCGAGGTGCCCCTGCTCTGGCGCCGCGGCCTGAAGACCTACAAGGTCCGTTCGCTCAGCGGCCGTGCCTTCGCCGGCACGCCTGCCCGCCAGCAGCAGTATCTCGACGAGATGCACGTTGTCTACGCGGACGCGATGGCCCGCACCGGCCTGGCGAAGGCCGCCAGCTAGCGCCTTACGCTTCAAAGTACGACGGCGGGCGGTCACCTTTCAGGGGAAAGGCGACCGCCCGCCGTCGTGCTTAAAAGGGGCCCGTCACAGATGAGGGTGTGGCGTTCGAATGCCAAACGACAACCGGCATAATGCCGGTTGCCCACCGCGTCGCCGCCGTGATAGCTTTCCGGTAATCGTGATCAATCGGCAGGAGGTGAGACCCATGTACGCAGTATCGCAATGGGCACTCCCATGCAGTCCGCGATCGCGCGACTGAAGTAGTCGCAGCTGGGAGCGCCCGCCAGGCAATTTCGCGAAAGACGACTCCCATGAACACAACACCTTCTTCAAGACTGCACTTCACCTCGACGACGGCCTCCGACCGGCCGAGGTCCGACCAGGATCAGCCGCAGGACGACGCCACAAAGCAGGTGCGCGCCGCGGGCGAGCGGGCATTGGTCCTCGGTGGCGGCGGATCGACAGGCAACGCGTGGCTGATCGGCGCCATCGCCGGCTTGTTCGATGCCGGGCTGGATGTGACCGAGGCCGACCTGGTCATCGGGACGTCGGCCGGATCGACGGCCGCGGCACAGATAGCTGGCGCGACCCCGGCCGAACTGTTTGCCGCCATCCTTGCCGCGGCGCCCCAGCAACGAACCGGTCCGGTCGGATCCGACCGAGGACGCGTTCCGGTCAGGCCGGCGGCGGACCACATGGAGCGAACGGGGAAGATCATCGCCGCCGCTGAGGATGCGGCTGACATGCGCCGCAGAATGGGCGCGGCGGCACTCGACATGGATGCGGCGTCGGACGGTTCCGGGCAAACGCGGTGGCGCGCTACCGTCGCCGCTCGGCTTCCCAGTCAGCTCTGGCCGCAGCGGAGAATGTTCATCACGGCGGTCGATGCCCATTCCGGTGACCCGGTCGTGTTCGACGGCAACAGCGGGGTCGACCTGGTGGACGCCGTGGCCGCCAGCTGTGCCAGTGGTTTCGCCTACAGCATCGGCGGCAGCCGATACATCGACGGCGGCTACCGATCCAACGCCGACAATGCCGATCTGGCAGCCGGATACGCACGGGTGCTGGTGCTGTCACCATTCGGCGGCAGATCACGGACTCCGGCGGACTGGGGCCTGCATCTCGCAACACAGGTCGACGAACTACGCGCACGCGGCAGCAGAGTCGAAACGATCTTCCCGGATAGTAACTCCGAGCACATGTTCGGCGCCAGTGCGATGGATCTGTCGCTGCGTCCGCCCGCTGCGCGGGCTGGTTACAACCAAGGCAGAGCCCTTGCCGGGCAGCTCACTGAGTTCTGGCGCTGACGCCCTCGAAATCAGTCGACTCGGTAGGCGTGATGAGAACTGCTAACGCCTCGGATGCCGACAACGCGGGGTCACCAGGCCCCAATCCATCAAAGTGGATTGGGGCGTAAGTGACCCCGCGTTGCTTTGGCTACCTGGCTTCGATCGCTGCCTTGGCTGCCGGGTCCGAGTCGTTGAGGAACTTCTCGATCCGCTCCGGCTCCTCGGCCTCGTTGATGGCGGCAGAAGCCCGCCCCAGCGAGTACAGTGCGCGCAGGAAGCCGCGGTTCGGCTCGTGTTCCCACGGGATGGGCCCGACGCCGCGCCAGCCGTTGCGGCGGAGCGAGTCCAGGCCGCGGTGGTAACCCACGCGGGCGTAAGCGTAGGAGTCGATGGTGCGGCCGTCGGCCCAGGCTTCCTCGGCCAGCACGGCCCAGAGCAGCGACGACGTCGGGTGCTTTTCCACCAGATCCAGTGCTTCCTGGCCCGCGTCCAGCTGTGCGTTGACCTCGGTCTCGGCAGGCAGGAGCGTGGGCTCAGGACCCATCAGGTTCTTGCGGAATTCGTCGGACATAGTTAGAAGGTCTTGCCGGTGGAGCCGAGCTGCTGGGCAGCTTCCACAACGCGGGCAGCCAGTCCAGCTTCGGCGGAGGCGCCCCAGACGCGGGGGTCGTACAGCTTCTTGTTGCCGACCTCGCCATCGACCTTCAGCACGCCGTCGTAGTTGCGGAGCATGTGGTCCACTACGGGGCGGGTGTAGGCGTACTGGGTATCGGTGTCGATGTTCATCTTGATCACACCGTAGGAAACGGCGTCGGCGATTTCCTGGTCGGAGGAGCCAGAGCCGCCGTGGAACACGAGGTCGAACGGGTTGTCCTTGCCGATTTTGGCGCCGACCTGGGCTTGGATGTCCTTGAGGATCTCCGGGCGCAGCTTCACGCCGCCGGGCTTGTACACGCCGTGCACGTTGCCGAAGGTCAGGGCGGTGATGTAGCGGCCGTTTTCGCCGGAGCCGAGGGCCTCGATGGTGGCCAGGGCGTCCTCAACGGTGGTGTACAGCTTCTCATTGATCTCGTGCTCGACGCCGTCTTCCTCGCCGCCCACGGTGCCGATTTCAACTTCGAGGATGATCTTGGCGGCGGAAGCCCGCGCCAGCAGATCGCGGCCGATGCGCAGGTTCTCGTCGAGGGTTTCGGCGGAGCCGTCCCACATGTGCGAGTTGAAGATGGGGTCCTTGCCGGCCTTGACGGCTTCCTCGGACGCTGCCAGCAGCGGCAGGACAAAGCCGTCCAGCTTGTCCTTGGGGCAGTGGTCGGTGTGGAGGGCGATGTTGACGTTGTAGTTCTTGGCAACCTCGCGGGCGAACGCGGCGAAGCCCAGCGAACCGGCCACCATGTCCTTGGTGGAGGCGCCGGACCAGTACGCGGCACCGCCGGTGGAAACCTGGACGATGCCGTCGGACTCAGCCTCGGCGAAACCGCGGAGGGCAGCGTTCAGGGTCTGGGAGGAGGTGACGTTGACCGCCGGGAATGCGAAGCCGCCCTTTTTTGCGCGGTCGATCATGTCGGCGTAGATCTCTGGGGTTGCAATGGGCATGCTGACTCCTAAAGTGAATTTCGTCTGCGGGTTGTGTTGACCCTGGAGTGAACCTCGTCGGCTAGGAACCATCCTAGCCATTTCTGCGCACCGGCCGTGTTTCGGGTCACGCGGCCGGGTAACACTTGGCTCGATTCGCACGCCAGATGGCGCTTGCCGGCAGTCCGCCGGACACTCATGCGAACCGCCATCTCAGCGCAACTGGAAGCCCTGGCCGAACACGTGCCGGCGCACCCACGCGTGCATGGCAATCGCCGCCGCGGACCCGGCGTTGATGGAGCGGGTGGAGCCGAACTGCTCGATGGACAGTGTGGCCTCCGCGGCCTCGTGCACTTCAGGGGTCAGGCCGGGGCCCTCCTGGCCAAAGACGAGCACGCATTTGCGGGGCAGTTCGTAGGTTTCCAGCGGCACCGAATCCGGGAAGATGTCGATCCCGATGATCGCCAGCCCCTCCCCCCGGGCCCACGCCACGAAATCCTCCACGGTGGGGTGGTGGCGGACGTGCTGGTAGCGGTCGGTGACCATGGCCCCGCGGCGGTTCCACCGGCGTCGTCCGATGATGTGGACCTCTTTGGCGAGGAAGGCGTTGGCGGTGCGCACCACAGTGCCGATGTTGAAGTCGTGCTGCCAGTTTTCGATGGCGATGTGGAACTCGTGCCGCTTGGAATCCAGATCCGCCACGATGGCCTCGTGCTTCCAGTAACGGTACTTGTCCACGACGTTGCGGCGGTCGCCGTCCGCCAACAGGTCAGGGTCCCAGTGGTCACCTTCGGGCCACACGCCTTCCCAGGGCCCGACGCCGACCTCCGCCTTTGGTTCCGGCGTTTCCTCTGAAGCTGGTTGCGGTTCTGGCGGGGTTCCGGGCGTTAGAGTCACTCCTCAACACTAGACTGGGCTCCGGAAGCAATCATCACCGGCGGAGGTAGTCATGGCAGAATCGGACCAGGTCAAGGAATCGGCCGCGGTGTATCGCAGCGGGCAGGAAATCGAGTGTTGGCTCACCGACATGGACGGGGTCCTCGTCCACGAAAACCAGCCAGTTCCCGGGGCCGCCGAACTCATCCAGCGCTGGGTGGACACCTCCAAGCGCTTCCTGGTGCTGACCAACAACTCCATCTTCACGCCCCGTGACCTGGCGGCGAGGCTGCGGGCCTCGGGCCTGGAAATCCCGGAAGAGAACATCTGGACCTCGGCCCTGGCCACCGCCCAGTTCCTGAAGGACCAGGTGCAGGGCTCCGATTCCGGCAATCGCGCCTACACGATTGGCGAAGCAGGACTCACGACGGCGCTGCACGAGGCAGGCTTCATCCTCACCGACCAGAACCCGGACTTCGTGGTGCTCGGCGAAACCCGGACGTATTCCTTCGAGGCCATCACCATGGCGATCCGCCTGATCCTGGCCGGGGCCCGCTTCATCGCCACGAACCCGGATGCCACGGGTCCGTCCAAGGACGGCCCCATGCCGGCCACCGGAGCCATCGCGGCCCTGATCACCAAGGCCACCGGCCGCGAACCGTACATTGTGGGCAAGCCGAATCCCATGATGTTCCGTTCGGCCATGAACCAGATCGATGCCCACTCGGAAACCACCGCCATGATCGGTGACCGGATGGACACGGACATCATCGCCGGGATGGAAGCGGGGCTGCACACCGTGCTGGTGCTCAGCGGAATCACGCACAAGGACGACATCGCAGCCTACCCGTTCCGGCCCAACCAGATCCTGAACTCGGTGGCTGACCTCAAGAGCCAGATCTGACGTCTGGCTAAAACGGCGTCATCTTCCCGCCGCCTCCGGGCAGCGGGAAGATGCTGTCCTGCAGCTCCGCCAGGATGGGCCGGTAGACGAACGGGTTCCAGCCAGGGCTGGCGTGTGCGGGAAGCGCCCCTGCAGTCTGCAGATCGGCCGACACCATGTTGGCTGCGAACGTCCGCGCCCAGGACTGACGTGCAGTCTGATAGTTGACGGTCTGGTCCTGGGGATTCCCGATGTAGGCCATGCGGGCACCTCCGATCCTGTCGGCAAACCGGGTGGCGTCGAAGTGGTAGATATAGGCGGATTCGGTCTGGATCAGCACGCTCGACGGGGCGATCGGGGACAGCTGCTCCAGGGTCTGGTCCAGGATCTGCCGCCAGGTACGCTCGTTCTTGTGCACCACGCGCTCGCCCAGTTCGTAGCCGCCACGCAGCACCGACGGCACCCGGAATCCGCTCTCGTAAAGGAACACGACGCCGTCGAACCAACTTTGGTCCAGAACGTCGAATTTGCTGTACGGGCTGGAGTCCAGCAGGATGAAGGCCACCTCCACGCCGTGGAGCTCAAGGAGCCGGGCCGCCACGTGCGTGGCCACCATGCCGCCGAAGCTGTGGCCGTAGAAGTAGAGCTTGGTCAGGTTCCGGGCGCGGACATGCTCGATCACGGCGATGACCAGTTGATCGATGTCCAGCCCGAGGTTCGAGTAGCCAACCGCTGCCAGCTGGCCGCGTTGCCGTAGGGTTCCGCGCAGCGAGTTCAGGATCCACTGCGCCTCTTCCCAGCTGGTCTTGTAGCCCGGGAACAGGATCCAGCTGGAGTTCGGGAAATAGCTTTGGGCGAAATCGTCCTCGACCACCAGGATCTTGTGGACCTGGCGTTCCGCCTGGATCCGCTGCGTCAGCAGCATGTCCGCGGCCAAGACCGAAGCCGCCCCCGCCCCGGAGAAGAAGCTACGCCGGGAGAACTGTTTCAGGTCGGAGGCATGCCGGAGCAGCCGGGTAGCCTCTCCACCCGGCCGCGGCTCCGGACCTGCGGATACTTCATACGGCACTCATCTACCCTAGGCACAGTTCCACTGGCTAGGGCAACGTTGTGGCGCCGCGGTCCGGTCAGCTGCCTGCGGCCTGCTTCGCCGTTGCCTTGCAGAGCTCGCGCCGGTTGAGTTCCTCAACAATGGCGTCGTATCGCGCGAGGAGTTCGTTCCCGGCATGACCGGAGGGATCGTCCAGCAGTTCGAAGACGGAGTCGCTGGCGGCGAGCAGCTCCTCGGAAGAATAGCTGGACAGCGGGCGGACGGCTGCGGCCTCCAGCGTTTCAGCCAGCTCTTCCGGATACATAAGGGCGGTGAAGTCCGGACGGGACTCGGCCACCGACTGCGAGGTCACACCCATCCGGCGAACGCGCCGGATTTCGTGGAGGAGATCAGGACGGGAATCCTGCGTGAGGCTCCCCCGGACGTCGATCCGGACAGTGTCCGAGGAATCGTCGATCTTAGCGAGGGAATTAGGCTGGTTGTCCATAGGTACTCCAAAAAAGGGTGTCTATGGCCGACGGCTCAACCTCGGCCAGACTATCCCTCCGCGGGACCGCAGCACAAGCGCCGGGGCGGATCAGCCGGCCTGGCTTTGGCCCGGTCCGCGCGTATTCCCCTGGCCCGGCTCTTCGAAGTGCGTGCGGGCGCCTGCCCCGCCCACGGAATCCACCAGGGACTTGGCGATGTCCCGCAGCTTGACGTTGCTATTGCTCGACGCGTCCCTGAGGATGCGGACGGCGGCCTCCTGGCTGCATCGGTTCTGCGCCATGACGATACCCACGGCGATATCGATGATAGTCCGCGATTCCAGCGTGGCACGGAGGTTGGTGGCGCTGTCCGTATGCAGCGAAAACCTGACGGCGAGGCGCAGTGCCTGTGAAATCTCGCGCGTGTATCCCCTGGCCCGGGCTGCCGCTTTTTCGTCGAACTTGCGCGGGACGTCCGAGTAGAGGTTCAGCGCGGCCTTGGCGTCACCTTGCAGGTTGAACGGCAGCGACAGGACGGAACGCAGCCCGTGTGAGGCGACGGCATTAGCGTAGTCCGGGCCCCAGCGGTCCTCGTCGAAGAGGTCAGGGACGTGCACCTCCCGCTCTTCCTCAGCGGCCGTCAGGCACGGTCCCTGGGACAGCGAGTACTGGATCTCGTCCACTTCACGGGCTGAATCGCTGCTCCAGCCGATGGTGGCCGCCTTGCGGTCGCGCAGGAGCGTTATCCCGCACAGGGCATCGTCACCGTCTCCTGCCACCTGGTGCGCGGAGTACCGGGCAAGCTCGTTAAGGAAGGCCTCAAAGTCGGCACTCTCCAGAATAAGATTCTGGATCTGCTCAACACTGCTCAGGGCTTGATCGGTCGTGCGCATGGCGGGGTACTCCAGATGGGGAAACTGATGCGGGGTACGCAAATACTAAGTTACCCGGCAACTGCCGTCCACTAGCAGCACCCGTTCAGCTGAGCCCGAGCTCGTCCTTGCCGAACGCGAACAGGTAAGGAACGCCCGTCTCGGCTTCGATCTTTTCCTTGGCTCCCGTGTCACGGTCCACGATCACGGCAACGGCCACCACATTGCCGCCGGCCTTCCGGACACCTTCGACCGCGGTCAGCGCGGAGCCGCCGGTGGTGGATGTGTCCTCCAGTACCAGGACCTTGCGGCCCTCAACGGACGGTCCCTCTACCTGACGGCCCATGCCGTAGGACTTCTGTGCCTTGCGGACCACGAACGCGTCGACCGTGCGGCCGGCGTCGCTGGCGGCGTGCATGAGCGCGGTACCCACGGGGTCAGCGCCCATCGTCAGTCCACCCGCGCATTCAAAGTCGATGCCGGCGTCGTCGACCAGGGACAGCATGACCTGCCCCACGAGCTTTGAGGCCTCATGGTGGAGCGTGATGCGGCGCAGGTCGATGTAATAGTCGGCCTCGGCGCCGCTGGACAGGATGACCTTGCCGCGGACCACGGCGAGTTCCTTGATGAGTTCAAGCAGGCGGGCGCGGGCAGCAGGGGCGGAGAGAGAGTCCGTCGTGGCAGTCATGGGTTCCAGTTTAGTGGCTCGCCAGTTTGTGACGGTGCCCCTCCGGCGCACCCTGAACCCGCAGCTGCCCGCGCCGCGCTACGCCATTGCCCGGGGCTCCTGCCGCCGGGCAAACCCGGGCGCGTGCTCTGGCCTGGGCCCGAACGCGATGAGGCGCGGCATGACCCTCCGGGCAGCCGGAACGTGCCGGGCGATAAACAGCACGAACGCCGGGGCACCGGACCTCCTGCCGGTGAACAACGGAACAAACACGGCACGGTGCATCATCCGCTGGACCGT
Source organism: Arthrobacter sp. P1_B11 (assembly GCF_056406715.1). NCBI lineage: Bacteria > Bacillati > Actinomycetota > Actinomycetes > Micrococcales > Micrococcaceae > Arthrobacter > Arthrobacter sp. P1_B11. Next base: position 3,868 of record NZ_JBFTZQ010000012.1, on the reverse strand, counting down.
CTGGACCACCACAGTAGGCATCTGCCGGCGCCGCTGCACCGCGTGGAGCTCTTTGAGGCTCACCTGACCGCGCACGAGGGCAGGCGCAAGGTGGGCCGCCGCGGCCACGGCATCCTGGATGGCCAAATTGATGCCCACCCCGCCGGCCGGAGACATCGCGTGCGCGGCGTCTCCGATGCAGAGCATGCCGTCCACGTACCAGCGCCGGAGCCTGTTGAGCCGCACGTCGAGCCAGTGGAGGTCATCGAGCGAGCCGATGGCGTCCAGCCGGTCCGCCAAGTCGGGCCTGAGGGCGCCGACGCGTTCCCTGAACCGGTCCACGCCCTCGCTGCGGATGCGGGCGTCCGCGCCTTTAGGGCCGAGATAGCCCATCTGGTAGTAATCGTCGCGGAACAGCGCAATCATGGCCTCCCTGCCCTTGAATGCGGGAACGATCCCGGCCACTTCCCCCTGTTCCGACGGGTAGCGCGGAAGCTTGAACCACCAGGTGTCGAACGGCACCGGAAATTCCCGTGGTTTCAGGCCCGCGGCCTGGCGCAACACGGAATGGCGGCCGTCGGTCGCGACCACGAGGTCCGCCCGGATGGCACCCTCGACGCCGGCGCTGGTGCGGTAGCGGACGCCGGTGACGCGGCCGCCGTCGAACATCAGCGATGTAGCGGTGTGCTCCATGCGGAGCGTGAAGGTGGGCTCCTCCGCCGCGGCACGGGCCAGGAAATTCAGGAAGTCCCACTGCGGCATCATGGCGATGTAGTTGTACGGCGGCCGCAGCGACGAGAAATCACCCAGCGTCACCAGGCCGACGCCCGGAACGGGGAAGGCGACGTTGCGAAGGCGGCTCTGCGGAAGCTCGCGGAATTCGCTGCCCAGGCCCAGTTCGTCAATGAGGCGAATGGTGGATGCGTGCACGGTGTCGCCGCGGAAATCGCGCAGGAAGTCGCCGTGTTTTTCCAGGACCGTGACCTGCACACCGGCCCTCGCAAGCAGGAGCCCCAGCATCATGCCCGCCGGCCCTCCGCCGACCACGACGCATCCCGTTGTCTCCATGAGCCAACGCTACGCCGCAACGGGTAGCTGCCGCACGGGTATTCACTACGCGATTTTGGCCCGCCCGGCCGGCCCGCTGCGCACGTGGTTCCCGCAGCGCACGTGGTTCCCGCTGCGCACGTGTTTTTCGCTGCGAAATGAGTCCCGGGACGCAAGAACGGACCGGCGCTGCTGGGATCCCCTCAGCGCCGGTCCGTTTCCGCATCACCAGGCCGGAAACCTAGCGAAAATCCGGCCCTAAAGCCTCGTGTCGAATGAATCGCAGAAGACGTTGTCGTTAAACGTACCCTGGAATACGGACTTTCCCTGGATCTTTTCGATGGTCGCCCGAATGGCCTCGGGCGTTCCGGCGTGGGCGTGGATGGCGGTCTTGACCATGGGCACGTCAATCAGGTGGTTGGGCTGGTTGAGCGAGACGAACACGGTGGGGACCTCGGTGACGTACCACGGGATTTCCGCGGCCATCGGGGTGGACCATTTGATCCGGATGGCTGCCTCCTGCGCGAACCCCTTCACATTGGCGAACACAAAGGCGGCGTCGTACTTGTCCGCGTAGTCGCCGGTGGCCTCCTCGGAGATAACCGACATGAAGTTCACGCCGGTCTCTCCCGCCGTCTCGCGCTGGGCCGCCGTCTTGAACAGATGCACCTCGAAGCCGGCGCTTTCCAGCTCGGCCTTGACGGTGTCCAGGTAAGCCAGCGGGTCAGCGCGGGTGAAATCCGCGCCACCGGAGATGCCGTACAGCCGGATCCGTTTGTGCGTTTCCGGGGTGATGGGCAGGCTGTTGGCGGTGTCCTTGACCAAGGTGACCGTCTTGTCCGCGATCTCGGCCGCGATGGCCCGGTGGGCGTCGCTGCCGATCACAGCCAGTGCTTCCGCCGGCGGGACAAGCCCGGCGGAGGCCTTCAGGTGCAGCCCCAGGCTGGCTTTGAGGGCCAGGATCCGGCGCAGCGCGTCATGCAGGCGCTGCTCGGTGATGACGCCGGACTTGTAGCCGTCCAGCATGTATTGGAAGTCCTCCGCGGGGTTGCGGAGGAAGAGGAACATGTCGCAGCCGGCCGCGATGGTGGCGGGGACAAGGTCCCTGCGCTTCATCGCCTGGGTGAGGCCAATCATCTGTGAGGCGTCAGTGAGGATTAGCCCGTTGAATCCCAGCTCGCCGCGCAGCAGGTCCTGGAGAAGCTCCGGAGCCAGCGTGGCGGGCAGAATGTCCTTGTCTGCCGTGCCCGGTCGGAAACGCCGCGTGAGTTCCGGCGCGCCGATGTGTCCCACCATGATGGACTGCACGCCGTGCCCGATCATTTCGCGGTACACGTGCCCGTAGCTCCGGTTCCACTCCTCGTAGCCGAGGGTGTTGTAGGACGTGACGACGTGCTGGTCGCGTTCGTCCATGCCGTCGCCGGGGAAGTGCTTCATGGCGCAGACAGTGGGTGACTCGCTGATGCCGTCGAAGTACTCCTTGGCGCGCTCCACCACGATGTCCGGGGTGTTGCCGAAGGCCCGGGTGGAGATGACCGTGTTCCGCCAGTTGTAGTGGATGTCCACGATCGGCGCGAACGCCCAGTTGCAGCCCAGCGCCGCGGTTTCGACGCCGGCCACCTGACCCATTTGCCGCGCGATGGACTTGTCCGGATGCGAGCCGGCCTGCAGGTGCGTGGACACGAAGGTGCCGTCGTCGCAGCTGCCGGCACCGCCCATTTCCGGGTTGGACGCCACCAGCAGGGGCACCTTGGTCTTGGACTGGGCGTAGCGGATGTGTTCCTGCACGGCCGCCGAGGGGCCGGGCCGGTAGCGCATGCCGCCCACATGGTAGTTGTCCAGGACCCCGTCAAGGTACTCCGGGGAGTAGTCGTTGTTGTGGTTGATGAACAGCTGGCCGATTTTTTCCTCGAGGCTCATCCCGGCGATCGTGGAATCCACCCACGCCACGGCGTCGTCGTCGAGGTTGAACGGCGCCGCCTGAAGGTCGACGTCGAACTGCCGGGGCGCGGTGCCGGCGGCACCGGCGGCGTTGGGCGCCGGAGTCCCGGAACCGGCGACGGCGGCAATACCGGCCAGCGCCTCGGCCACCACCTGGTCCACCGGGGCGGCGATGTCGACGACGGTTCCGGCTTCGTCCGTTTCGAGCGGTTCCAGGGTTGCGAGCTGGGATTCCAGCAGCGCGGGCGGCATGAAGTGCCCGGACCGCCCTTCAGTCCGTTCCCTAAGAACCTCTTTGGTGCCGTGCAGGTGCAGGAACACCGTATCCGGCGCCTGTTCCCGGATGGCGTCCCGGTAGCTGCGCCGCAACGCGGAGCAGGCAAGCACGAGTCCGCCCGGGCCGGCGTCGGCGAGTTCCCTGCCCACCGTGGCGAGCCAGGGCCAGCGGTCCTCGTCCGTCAGTGGAGTTCCGGCTGCCATTTTGGCGACGTTCTCCACGGGATGGAGGGAATCGCCGTCGAGGAAGGGCACGCCCAGTTCGCGGGCCACGAGGTCACCGATGGTGGTCTTGCCGCAGCCGGAGACCCCCATGACGATGACCTGGGGACGGGCGGGAGCCTCGGCGGGGGCGGCTGACTGAGACTGTGTCACGAGTGGTGCCTCACCAGTCATGGACGGTGCCGTCGACCAGGCGGTTGTAGGGCAGGTAGGCCTGCTGGTACGGGTAGGTGGCCGCGGCTTCCTCGTTGAATTCGACGCCGATGCCGGGCTTGTCGCCCGGGTGCAGGTACCCGTCGGTGAACGTCATGGACTGCTCGAACACGGTGTTGGTGGCGTCCGAGTGCTGCATGTACTCCTGGATGCCGTAGTTGTGGATGGCAAGGCCCACGTGCAGCTGCGC
>NZ_JBFTZQ010000011.1:0-111181 GCF_056406715.1 Arthrobacter sp. P1_B11 | reverse complement strand
CATAGTCGCGGTGCCAGCCGGTCAGTTCGACCAGCTCGTTCAGGATCCGGGTCTTCCCTGAGCGGTCGGCGCTCTTATAGGCGAGGGCTTTCTTCTTCGTCACAGCTTGCCGCTGGGCCATCGTTAGCTCCATGAAAACGGGCATAGCCCGCATCCGCTCCCAAGGCCGTCCACCACGCCGCTCCGCGGAGGTTTTCAGATGAGGCAACGTATCCGGCCACGCGGAGGTTTTCTACGAGTCAACGCGCGCTCTTGACAGAGGATATCACTGACCCTAGCATTCCAAGTGTACGAAATTACGGACGGGCGTTCACGTCACCGTACGGCGCAGGGAGACCTGATGGTTTTTCGGCATTAATCGTTGTGGGGACTGGGGTGGGGGTTGTGGCTGAATGCTCCCGCCAACTTAGAACGGTGCCGCCCCGTTTTTGACAATTCCTGCTTCTCAAAGGAGAGATCGCATGACCGAAACCGGAGCCGAAAGCATCTCCAAATCGCTAACCCATCGAGAGGTACAACCCGACAAGGGAGTGCCCAAGAAAGTCCTGATGGCCGGGTCGATCGGAACGTTTGTTGAGTACTTCGACCTGGTGACGTTTGGAGCTTTGGCTTCGATTATGGCCGTAATTTTTTTCCCGAGCTCCAATGAAGCTGCAGGCCTTCTCCAGACCTTCGCAGTTTTTGCGTTGGCATTCGTCGCTCGCCCTATTGGGGGGCTGTTGTGGGGTCCTCTTGGCGACCGGATTGGCCGCAAACGAACGTTGGCGGCAATCATCATCACGATGACTGTGGCCACCGCCCTAACCGGGCTGCTTCCGAGTTTTGAAACAGCCGGAATTTGGGCGCCCTTGATGCTGTGTCTTCTTCGATTCGTTCAAGGACTCTCAGCAGGTGGTGAAATGCCGGGTGCCGCAATCTTCATCGGCGAGTACTCGCAAAACAACCGCCGGGCCTTCCAGACAAGCTTTTTATCGGCCGCCGTCATCAGCGCACAGCTTGTGGCTTTGCTGGTCGCGACTCTTCTTGTGGCGACGCTATCCGCTGAGGCAATGCAGAGTTGGGGCTGGAGAATCCCGTTCCTCATTGCTCTACCTATGGGCGCGGTCGGGCTTTACATCCGAGCCCGGCTCGAAGAAACGCCAGTCTTTGACAATATCGAGCAGGAGGGTGCCAAGAGCCGGAGCCCGCTGAAAGCCGTTGTCAGCAATGCCGCCGGTTGGAAGATGATGGGCCGCGCCACGCTGTTCAACCTGCCTGTTCAGGTCCCTGGTTTCCTGCTCTTGACATTCATGCCGTCATACCTGACAAAGTCGGTCGGACTCTCCAGCGGAGGGGCGCTAACCTGCATCTCCATCGCGGTCATCGTCATGATCACGGTCCAACCCATCGCTGGCCTAGCGTCAGACCGTTTCGGGCGGCGCCCGATGTTGTTTGCCTGCGCGGTCGTAACCCTCGTGTCAGCGTATCCAGCCTTCGCGCTGATCCAGATGGGCGGCTACATTCTTCCCACTTTCGGCCTCGTGCTCATTGCAGTCGTGCAGGGGCTGGGAACCGGAACTCAGCTGGCCCCGGTTCTGGAGTCCTTCCCGACCCGAATCCGATACACTGGCTTCGCACTTTCGATGGGTCTTATCGTGTCCGTGATCGCCGGGCCAACACCCTACATCGCACAGTGGCTCGTCAGCACAACCGGAAATCTCTACTCGCCTGCATGGCTCATGATGGCGGTGGTCCTCCCCTCGGCAATAGGGGCTTACTTCATCCGTGAAACAAACAACCGATCCCTACCGGAGTGACGATTCAAAGGCAACCAGTTTCCCATAACTAGAACCGGGCTATAGGACGGCCCTTCACCCGTGGCCACGGGTGAAGAGCCCTATCGACGAACTACATGGTGGTCTGTGCCAAATCAGAAAGCCTTCCACCCTGGTGGATCAGCAGCTATTAGTTTGCCGTGGGAGTAAAGGGTAGCGACGTTTGGCCCTTTTTAACCGGGACCATCCTTCCGGACTCCAAAGGGCACCAATTTCCCATGAGCAAGGAGCGCAAACATGAGAAGGTCAGTTGTCGTCGTAGGCAGTATATGGAAGATCGGTGGACGAGGCGGACAACGGGACGGCGGTACCCGTGGCTAAGGTTCAGGTCGTCGATCCGGAAATCGAAATAATCGATGCACACCACCACCTCTGGCCTCGCACGGGAGGCGTAGTTTCTGTGGCAGCAGGTCCTGGTCAACAGGCGGAAAAGGGCACGCCGCTGCCCGACTGCCCGCCCTACTCCTATGCTGATCTGCGACATGACGCGACTTCCGGGCACCGAATCGTCGGGTCGGTGTACGTCGAGTGCTCGTCGTTGTACCGCGACGACGGGCCAGAGCACCTGATGCCGGTGGGGGAGAGTGAGACCATCGCTGCCCTGGAACTCCACGACGGGCTGTGCCAAGGCATCGTTGGCTTCGCGGATTTGATGCGAGGCAGTGCCGTCGAAGAGGTGCTGGAGGCGCATCTTGAGGCGGCAGGATCGCGGTTCAAAGGGATCAGACATTCAGTAGCTTGGGATGCGGACCCGAGTGTATACGCAACTTACCGACGACCGCCGGCCGGTTTGCTTGCTGAGCCCCGCTTCCTGGCCGGCGCCGCTGAACTGGCACGGCGAGGCCTCAGCTTCGACACGTGGCTCAATTTCCACCAATTGCCTGAGCTAGCAAATTTTGCATCCGCGAATCCAGACCTCATTGTTGTGCTGGATCACCTCGGTGGGCCTGCGACGACCGGGCGACATGCCGGCTCCCGTAACGACGTTCGTCGCGAGTGGCGCGAGCACATGATCGCGGTGAGTCGCCGGCCTAACGTTGTCCTCAAACTGGGTGCCATCGGGATGCGCGCCTTCTCGGGCCCAGAGCTCTTCACTGGAGGGCCGATGAAAGCAGAGCGGATCGTAGACTATTGGGCTTCTGACCTGCGCTTCTGCATCGATACGTTTGGCCCAGAGCGGTGCATGTTCGAGAGCAACTTTCCAGTGGACCGCGCGCTCTGCGACTACGTCACTCTTTGGAACGTGTTTAAACTGATCGCTTCCCCCTACTCCCCGGGGGAGAAAGAATCGCTCTTTTCGGGGACGGCGCGGACGACGTACCGCCTTTCGATCGCAGACTGAAAGGACCATTGCCGTTGCTGCCCGGCCCAATTCCGAGGTCAACGTGCCGGGCGGGTAGACCGTGGATTTCTGGTCGCAGACGTCTCGTGCTGCAATTTCAATGGTCCATCCTCGTACCGTCGGTAGTAGCGTCCAAAGGCCCCCAAGGACTCAGCCTGAGAGCTTCGCGCTGCCATGTCGCCCAGGCATAGACCAGGAAAGTAGAAGACACCGTGTCTCACAGCACGCAAGTCGTCGTGGAGAGCCTCGGTGAATGGTCCCAAGCATCACACCGATTTTGTCATGGTCAACGTAAGTCGACAGGGACGGGCCCGCTGATCTTGGCCCGCCGACCGTAGCTCTCGGCTCCGCCGGTGCAGCGTCGAGTACGGCATCTGGGAGCCCTGCCGACCGAGAGCCTGACAAGTTGTTTGTGTAAAGGGAAGTGCGGTCTCATTGGTTGCCACATGATTTATCTCATGAGATAGGCAGAGTAGAGGCTGACGATAGGTCCGCTATCAGTACTGGCCAGAAGATGCTCGGGGAGTCCTTGGGGAGCTGCGTCATTTTCTTGGTCGTCTTGGTCTTGGCGGGGTCGTGGCAATCTCGTAGCCGGCCGATTGCTGGTCGCAGCCTGTTACGGACCGCTTTGTTCTTTCCGATCGTGCTCTCTGTGGCCTACCTCATCCTCATGACATTCGGTTCCGCTTCCTTCATCGAACTAATTCCTATCTTTCTCGCCTGGGGGCCGCCGACTCCGCCGGAATGATGATCAGACAGGTATCGACGAGTTCCTCAGCGCCCGAGGCCCCGTAGTTGTCACGAGCCTGTTTGCATCCGCGGGAAATGTCGGCGTCCTGGCCGGGAGCACCATCGGTGCCGTCCTGATCACGGCCAACGGCATGCACGACGCTATCCACAGCGGCTGGATCTTCGCGACACTCGCTCTCCTGCTGGTCCTGATATCCCGCCTGGGGCCGTTCCGGACTTCTGTCACCCCCGACGCGGCGACAGTGACCCGCAGTTACAACTCTTCGCCCCCAACCCATCCGGTGAAGCGGGCACGGACTGGGGTATGCAGGAAACCAATAGAGTTCAGGCGCATCGGATCAAATCCAGATGATAGATGCGGCCGCCGTTGTGGCGCTGGGGCGGATGCTTCCCCACCGAACTTTCATGCTCCTCAAGGCTGAAGCCTGCCAATGACGGGACGGCGCTCGTCCTCTAGTTGAATCGCCGTCGGCCTGGCAGCGAGCGGAACCTACACGCCCACCCCTGGGCGTGCCCTCCTGTCCTAGATCGGCAGGACGCCCGCTGGGAGGCTGGTAGCGGGTTATCGCCTACATCATTTGTTCGACCGCTGAGCGATCCCTTGACCATCAACATCGGCCTGATGATCGTCCCCTTCGCCGCGTTCCTCACCGATTTAGTTTACGCCTCCGGGTGGCAGATAGCTTTTGTTGGAACTGCTGGTCTGGGTAGTTGGTACCGGGGTTCTGGGGACTTGGTACCGGCCCTTCGCTTGTTTGCTCGGGGCCGGCACCATGTTCTGGGCCGGGTCTATTCCCAGTGGCCCGGTTGCGCCCGGGCCGTATCGTCGCGGAGTCGTCGCATGTCCACGTCGCCGAGGTTGAGTTGGCGGGCGTTGTTAGCGAKCCGGTTCACGATCGAGTCCGCGGCCACCCGGTCCGGTAGGGCCTCGACCCAGTAGGCCGGGCCGGACTGCGAAGCGATGAGTGTGGGCAGACGGTGTTCCCGGTTGGCTAGGACCGCGAAGAGGTCGTTGGCTGCTTCGGGGTCGRTGCCGACGGTGAGAAAGTCATCGATGACCAGCAGGTCCACGTCCGAGAGCTCGTTGAGCAGCTTCTGGTGGCCGATGCCGTCACCGCGGGCAATGACCAGCCGGCGGGCGAGGTCGTCCATCCGGGTATAGGAGACGGTGTGTCCGCTCTGGCAGGCGGCGATCCCGATCGCGCAGGCCAGGTAGGTCTTGCCGCCACCGGTCGGTGAGATGACCAGCAGGTTCGTGGGGTCCTGGCGCCATTGGTGGGCGGCGTAGCGCTTCATCCGCACCGGGGTTATTCCGCGTCCTTCCTGGTAGTTGATCTCGGCGACCGAGGCTTGCGGGATGGGGAACCTGGCGGCCCGGATGAGCTTGTCGATCCTGTGGGCCCGGCGCTGTTGGAGTGCGTCGTCCACCGCGGTAAGAAAGATCTGCTCGGGAGTGAGCTCGTCATTGGCCTCGTCGGTGATCAGTTCCTCGAACCGCACGGCCAGGTGCGCGATGCGCAGGGTACGGAATTTCTCGTGGTCCTCGCTGGTGAACATCAGCCCTGGCCTCCCTGTCCGCCGCGCCGGTAGTGCTCGGCCGAGCGCAGGTGCACCGCCGCCTGGATGCCTGCGCCGGGGTCAGCGCCGCCGGCGGGTTTTCGGGTGGCCGCCGCCGGTGTGATGGTTCTGGGTTTCTTGGTGTCGGAGTCGATGGTGGCCATGATCCGCTTGATCGTGCTGTAGGTTCCCGGGCCCTGACCGGTGTCGAGCAGGACCTGGCAGGCTGCCTCCAGGCGGGCCTTGTTCCGCTTGCCCAGGGACTCCAGGATGTTCTGGCAGTCCAGATAGCCCTGGGCCTCCACGGCGTGCCGGTCGATGATCCCGGCGATGACCGCCTCGGTGGCTGGTCCGAAGCCCCGGGCGCGGTCCGTGAACCACCGCTTGGACCACAGCCCGTCGATACCCCGGTGCCGGGTCGGGGCATGCGCGACATCGGTCGAATACTGGCCCTTCCGGCCCTGCCGCCGGACATGCTCACAGATGACCTGGTCCCCGTCGAAGACGGTCACCGTCGTGGACGTGAGCCGGACCCGCAGCAGCTGCCCGGCGTAGGTGTAGGGCACCGAGTAATGCTGGGAATCGCAGCTGACGTGGTAATTCCGTCCGACCTTGAGCTGCTTCCATTCCACCGAGTCGAACCCGTCGGCCGGCAGCGCCTGGAGCAGGCCGGACTCATCGGCGGTGAACCGTTCCCACCGGGTGCTGCCATCGGCCCGGGGAATCTGCTCGTTTATCTCGACCAGCCGGGCCCCGATCGCCGCGTTCAGGGCCTGCACCGTGGTGAAGACCTCCTCGGCCAGATAGCCGATCACCCGCTTGTTCACCACGTTCACCGCCGACTCGGCCGCAGCCTTATCGCGGGGGCGTTTCACCCTGGCCGGCACGATCCCCGTCGAATAATGCTCGGCCAGCTGCTGGTACCGGGCGTTGAGCACCCGGGCCGACTCGCCCCGCTTCGGCCGGTGGGTCGAGGTCGCCGGATTGTCCGGGACCACCAGCTGCGGGACCCCGCCATAGAACGAGAAAGCCGCCACGTGGGCGGCTGTCCAGGACGCCGATGTCATGTCCGTGTACCCATGGCAGAACACCGCCCCGGAATACGGCAGCACCGCCACGAACAGATAGACCCCAGTCACCTCCCGGTGACCGCATCCACAACCCCCAGGGTGTCCCCGGCCCAGTCCACCAGCATCGCCCGGCCCGGCTCGTGGTGCAGCGTCGCCACCACATCGCTCACCCGGGCATGGTCGGCGAACAGGGCGCAATACTGTGAATACCCGTACTTCTTCCCGCCGTTCGCGGTACTCGAGGCCAAGTACCTGCTCCAGGCCTGCTGGAGAGTAAAGTGCCGGTTCTCCCGCATCGAAGCCAGAACCCGATCAAAATCCGGGCGTTCGTATAACTCCGTGACCCTCTTGCGGCCATCGGGAAACAACCGGGCGATCTCCTGCGGAGACATCGCCCCTATCTGCCCGGCGGTAAAGCCGTAAGCCGCGATCGTCTTCTTCGCCGCGGCCACGTCACGGCGTGAACACCCCACCACCGCAACGATCTCGTCATAGCTACGACCAGCAACAGCCAAGGTCATAATGGCCTTGAAATCGGCCATGCTGCCTCCTCACATAGGAAGAGGCGGCGCCCAGTGCACCACCTCACCCACAGCGCAGCACCCACAGAGAACGGCAGTACCAACTCACCGGAACAGCAATACCAACAACCCGGAACACGAGTACCAACTCACGCTATCTGCCAGCGCAGATCGAAGCGGAACTCACGCCGTTGCTGGCCGATGAAATCCATGACCGTCAGCACGGCCTTGCCCTCGGCACGGCGCAGCCCACGCCCCAGCTGCTGGAGGAAGACCGTGGCGCTCTGCGTGGGCCGGAGCAGCAGGATGGTGTCCACCTGCGGCAGGTCCAGGCCTTCGTTGAAGAGGTCGACGGCGAAGATGCAGTTGATCTCCCGTCGGCGGAGGCGCTCCAGCGCCGCTGCGCGGTCGGCGTTGTCGGTGCTGCCGTCGACCGCAACGGAAGCGATGCCTGCCCGGTTGAACACTTCGGCCATGTAGTGGGCATGCTGGACCGAGACGCAGCAGCCGATGGCCCGCATCTGGTCCGTGCTGGTGATTTTGTCGCGGAGTTCGCGGATCACCTTGGCGCGGGCATCGTTGCCGGTGTAGAGGTTGTTCAGCTGTGCGGTGTCATAGTTGCCGCGCTTCCATTCCAGTTGGCTCAGGTCGACGTCGTCCGAGACGCCGAAGTAGTGGAACGGCACCAGCAGGTCGGCGTCCAGGACGTCCCACAGCCTCAGCTCGCTAGCAGTGCGGCCGTCGAAGAACTGCTTGGCGACGTCGACGCCGTCGCCGCGTTCCGGAGTCGCGGTGAGTCCGAGGAGCTGCGGCGGCTGCAGGTGGTCCAGCAGCCGGCGGTAGGTGGGCGCCATGGCGTGGTGGAACTCATCGATCACGACGACGTCGAAAAAGTCCGGCTCCAGCTGTTCAATACCGAGCGAGGACAGCGACTGGAAGTTGGCACAGAATTAAAATCGATACGGCTGCATTCCTCCGCGCAACTTGCACGCAGAGTAACTGAGCAAACGGTGGGCACCGTCTGCAGACCGAGCGCGGCGCCCACCGCCCTCAGTGGGTGGGGTTACACCCCCGATATCCCCAGCCTCGAAGGGGCTTACCTTCTCAAATTGCGCGCAAGTCTGGGGCTTCACGAGGGCATAGGGCGTGGAGAATTAGGCGGCATCATTGTTCAGTCAGTCGTAGGTCCATTCACCCTCTGCTGCCACCTGCTGTAGCGGTACGGGCTTGTAATCAGACCTCAGCGCCAAGTAGGCGTCCGCAACTAGCTCGGAGGAATAGTCTTCGCAGCTGCGCAGCACCTTCTCGGCCACCTTCAGGTTCATCCTCTCGCCCCCATATCGGTAGCGGAAAAGGACATCGACAAGTTCTAGGGAATGTGCGCGCCAAGCTTCGGAGAAAAAGCTCAACCAATCGTTGATTTTTCTAGGCGTCAGAGAATTCCAGCCAGGAAAACCCTGAGCTTTCTTTACGAGGTCATGGTCCTTGAGCATCTTGTTCAGCTTGTCGATGTCCGTTTGCTCGGGAGTATAAGGTCGTTGCACGTCGCCAAATGCTGCAAAAAGAACGTGGGCGAGCTCGCTTTCGCTACCACTCAGGGTCTTTATGGGGTTTCTGCCTCTAAGGCCTCGTATTTCATAGATTTGATGCGCGGCCGCTACAACCTCCAGTAGCCGCTCGCGGTCCTCTTGCAGTAGCCGAGTTATCTGGTCATTAAGTGTGGGCAGGAGCTTACTGATCGTCCTACTAGGCGACCAAGCCAGCAGAAGCGCAATCCAGAATAGACGCTCCGCGCCTTCTGTAGCTGAGAAGCGCTCCTCCCACCAAGACGTCCTGCCACGCCAGGCCCGGCCCGCGAAAGCCTTGTCTATAAGCGGCGTGTTGGCATTAGTAACAGCGATATCACCAGCTTTCTCTGATATATTAACCGCACCAGCCATAAGTACGGCTTTCCTATAAATTGCCCACTCGTCACCAAAAGCTTCGTGTAAAATCGAAAACTGATTTCGCAGCCTGCTATAGACGCCTTCCTTGTCGTCGGCTCCGCCACTCGGGCGGAGTTCCGTCAGACTCTGCAGAACGGACTGAACCGATTGCTTGCCCGGGTAATCCGCCAACTGTGTCTTAGGGTTGGAGGACGAGTTTCGAATCGGGCGCCGTCGTTGGAAAGGCCCGGTGAGGATTCCAGCGAGCAGGGCGATGTCATTTGTCTGGCGATTAGAATCGTACCCGCCCCACTCCAATAGGGAATTCGTTGCCGCCTCAGCTAGTGACGCGGACTCACTAAGTAGGTTTGGGGCGTACTGCACAACAGCTTGTGCCCGTAGCCGTAACTCTGAGGGACTGGGCTCGTCCGATATTACGAAGGCGTCGATTCCAGTTCCCCGAGCACACGCAAAGCCTCCAGATTTACAGGCGATCGTGAATCGTCTAGTTCGTTCGGGTCCGTTCACCTCGTTGATCCAGGACTGGAACTTGCTCGATAAGCCTTCCCCGCCATTCTCACTAAGCAACTTGCACAGGTCGTCAGTAACGCCAGCTCCGGAGCGGGTGATGTGATTGTTAAAGATGACCTCCGCAAAGTGCTGCCTTCCGCATTCTGCATCGAGGGAAGCACCTACGAATCCCGGCAGCGCCGAGGACGAAGCGAGTTTTACTCCAAGGTTGTCGAAAACGAGATCAATGACCTCATCCTGTATGAACTTCTTAGACCTAAAAATCCAGTCGGCCAGCAAGGCGGCTCCGATACTCCTTGCATTTACGGAGACGGAAAGATCTTTCGACTTAGCCAATTCCCGCAGGCTCGAGCTGAGCGCCCCGATCTCGCCCGGTTCATAAAACCCAGCATAGAACCGCGTTACGTTTGCCCAATACGGGTTAACTGCAATGGCTTCAAAGCGATGAGCGCGATCTCCGTGGACAACGCGGTTCCGAAAATGACTCCCCGGAGCGCTCGAATAGAGATATTTTGCTGCGAAGTATTCGCGTAAAGGTTGTACCTCAAACTCGTACTGACCCTCGATCCTCTGTACCAGCACGTACACGCGTTCAATGCCACCCGAGAAAAGATCGTCTAGTATCGCGGTATCCTGCTGGTTCGCTTGCAAGCGCTCCGCTACGATTCCTCGCAGTTCGTCGTGACTTATTGCGCCCGTCGACCCATTCGATTCCGCCTCGCACTGGAGTCGCCAAGCTAGATACTCGACTATCTCCAACAACAAGTGCCGGTGCTGCTTCACACCTGCGCTTTTCTCGGCCTCTCGGGTCATGAACAGCTTCATGTACTCCCTGTACAGGTCCGTTCTGACATCGGGTAAGGAGTAGCCGACGGAATCGATGAGACTGAGCAATATAGCCAATTGCATCGGGTTTCGAGTCAGCTCTCTGATGTGGGCCAACGCCAGTTTGTCGTGAAGGATCATCTTCACTTCAGCTGCATGCTCCTCCGACAGGTTCTTCGCTATCGTCCATTTCGCGGCGTACTCCGTAATGGTCTCCGCAGAGATCGGGGCCAGACTCAGTCTGGTGAAGGTTTTGGGCAACTGAGAACTCGTACCGAAAAGGGATGGGCGACTGGTTACAACAGCCTGAATACTCGCTTCGTTTTCCTTCAGACGGTTGAGTCCCTCAGAGATTCGATCGATCAATGTTCGACGAAGCTTGAGGTCAGCAACCTCGTCCAGCCCGTCGAGGAAAAGAAGGATCGGCACATGGGTTGCCGTCTCGACCAAGTCATCGGCCGAGAACTCCAACCCTCCCGACTGAATGGAAACGAGAGCCGCCAAGAACCGTTCTAACGTCTTAGGTCCTCCATGCGGCTCTTCCTGACCACGAATTGGACGTCCGTCCAGAAAAGCGGCGAAGTCTCGTAAATCAACTTTCACCGGCAAACGGAACGAAGATTGGCCGTGCCTCGGTGCCAACTGACTTAGAAACTCGGTCTCACCTAGATACTGAGCCCTGTGAACCTGACATATGTATTGAGCGAGGGTGGATTTGCCCTGACCTGGGGCACCTTCAAGAACAACCCAAGGAAGGCCTACCTGCACTTCGCTATCGAGCAAGAAATCTGCGGCGTTGGCGGTCGCGGAATCCGTCTGCACAGGAAAGGCGGGCAAGGCCACGTTTTCGAAGTCTCTCTTGGAAGACAGTCTCCGCACGCTGCGCAGTGTTGCAGCAGGAAATCTCCTGCCAGGCTCCTCCCCAAAGAGAGGTGAGATATCCACTGGGACGTCGACAAAAAGGGTAAGTAATGAGTTGGCTAGTTCCGTCTGGCGAAACTTGACCTCCGCATCCTTGCGATACTGCTCCCGGACGAACGACTTGAGGGTACGAGATATTCGTTCACGATCCCGCCCAATTTGAGCTGCAACGATGAGGGTGAGAGTGTCCTCCCCCGTCAAAATGGCCGGGTAGGCGAGCTTTAACTGAGATTCGCTTTCCTCTATCCGGCGATCAAGGTCGTCCCGCCAAAGACAAATCGCGGGAATGGGGAGGTTCGCGTCCATCCAAGCTTGAACTTTATCAATACGACCCGATTCCTCGTGTGCGGTGGGGCGCGCATTTGTCATCATGATGTAGCGCTGAGCACCCTTGTGAGCCAGACGTTCAACTTTCGGCTTCTCAAGCTCTAGGGCTTTGATCATCCAATCAGCGGACTCACCCTCATCCCGCCGTTTGTATTTAACTTGCACCACCACGGTGGGCACTGAACCAGCACTGCTGCCCCGAATAAGGCCATCTCGACCGCCATCCTGCTGTGCGACGGGGAAGCATTGAAGATTTGGGTGTTCCTTGATGAGTAACGCCTGGCACAGATGCTGGAACTTTTCCGGCCCCAAGTTCTCGAACAGATACCTATCCATCATTCGCCCCCATCTTCTGTACCACCAAAAATTCCAGCTTATACTCGGTCCGCCCGCTCTGCCTGGGTTGCTTGATCAGTTTCGACTTGAGTCGCGAGCTTCACTTACAATCGGTCCTTTAATGATCCAGGGATTGCATACCTTCTAGGAGTGAGCATTGCGCACGCTCCACCCGCAATACCCCATAGCAAGGACCCCATTGTCCACCACCTACACCTCCCGCTGGCATGAAGCCCGCTGCACCGCGGCCCGTAAAGCCCTTCTCGCCGCCGACCGCTTCCTACGATTGGCGCCCCACGAAACCTCGGCGGATATCGGCGGATATCCGTGCGCCCTTCTCCCTCGCGCCCTGGCTTGCAGTGGACACCGAGGCCCGCGGCGATCACGTAAGGGACCGCGCAACGCGGCCTTCGACGCCGAGAACTAAAGTTAAGCATGTCCGCGTCCTCGTGAACGACCCGGAGGCTGAGGTCCGCGTGAACTTCGCTGCGAGGCTGTATCGGGCGGCGGCCAGAGCCCACGCCCCGAGCAGGCCAGCGCCTGAGGCGGGCCGCCCGCCGATGAAGCAGCCCGAGCCCACAATCCGGACCCGCGCGTCGTCGCGTGCGCGCGGGCCTGCGGCCGCTGCCTCCCGGTCCGCGCGTCACACAAGCTCGCGCGAATCTTTGCCAGCCAGGCTCCTCTGACCGAATAAGTAATTCGGCACGTGTAAACGTCGCCGCTAAGGCGTCCGCCCTCGTCCGTTACTGTTCGCACCAAAGCTATTGCGTTGAATGTGAAGTGGGAGAGGTTGTAAAGACATAAAGAAAACCCCCGTTCCTTGGGGGAATGGGGGTTTTTTTGCTGGTCGCCACATAACCCGTTAAATATGTTTCCATCGGCGGTACCCTAGCGCTCGGTAGCCCCGTCGGCGCGGAGGTGGCCGGGCTTCGCGCCGACGGCGCTTACCGCAGTTACGAACGCGGCACTATCTACTGGTCCCCGACCACCGGTGCGCACATCAACCCAGGCGCGATCCGGCAAGCCTACGCAGCACTGGGCTGGGAAAAGGGTTCCTCGGCTACCCCGTTAGCAACGAATACAGCATCAGTGGCGGCATTGCCCAGGACTTCCGAGGCGGCCAAATCACTTGGCGGCCGACAGTGGGCACCGTCGTCAACCGTATGTAACGCACGCTGATAGTGGGAACAGTGAGGTCGCGTCGGTCAAAAGCCGACGCGCCCGCACTGTTCTAACTCGGAATGTAGATACCCGCCCGCTGACTCAGTCGATAAGAGCCGGCTGCTTGGCACCATCCGAAGATTCGACAACCGGCGCAACCTTCCCGTTCCGGTGGTGCAGCCAGTTCGCCACCGCCAGAAGCGCCACGAGTGCAAAAGTGCTCAAGAGCTGGGGACGGGAATCCTCGCCGATGAAGCCCACCGTGAAGATCGCCGCGAGGATGAGGAGACCGAAGCCGGTGAGCCACGGGAACCCGGGCATCCGCAGCGGAAGCACCGTCCCCTCGCGGTCGGCGCGGAGGCGCAATGCGAGCTGGGCCAAGAGCGCAGACGTCCACACCAGCAGGCAGGTCGAGCCCACAATATTGAGCAGGACGGGAAGGACCTTCTCGGGGAAAGCCAGCTCCAGCACCACCGTGACAACGCCGAAGGCGACGCTGGCCAGGACTGCGACAACCGGGACCCGGGCCTTGGACACGGAGGCAAGCAGGCGTGGTGCTTCACCCCGCTCCGCGAGGGAGTACGCCATCCGTGAGGCACCGTAGAGGTTGGCGTTGAGGGCGGAGAGCAGCGCTGCGACGGCCACCAGGGTGATGGCTGTGGCTGCGCCAGGCATGCCGGCCGCATCCAGCACCGCGGCGAACGGGCTCTTCAGCCCCGCCGAACCGACGGGAACAACAGCCGCAATAACGAAGATGGCGCCGATGTAGAAGACCAGGATGCGCCACAGCACCGTGCGGACCGCTTTCTTCACGCTGCGGGCGGGCTCGGCGGTCTCAGCTGCCGCCACGGAGACGATCTCGGTGCCGCCGAACGCAAATGCCACCACGAACAGTGCCGTGGCAATACCGGCGAAACCGCTGGGTGCGAATCCGGCACCCGTGAAGTTGGACAGGCCCGGCGACTGGACGCCCGGCAGCCAGCCGAAGAGCAGGGCCGCGCCCACCAGGAGGAACCCGACGATTGCCGCCACCTTGAGCAGCGCGAACCAGAACTCGAACTCGCCGAAGTTCTTCACACTGGTGAGGTTCACGGCAGTGAGCACCACGATGAACACGAACGCCATCAGCCACACCGGCAGCGCCGGGAAGATGGTGGCCAGCAGGCCTGCCGCACCGAGCGCCTCGGCCGCGATCACGACCACGAGCTGCAGCCACCACAGCCAGCCCACCGTGGCGCCGGCCACCGGCCCGTAGGCCTTGGCGGTATAGACGGAGAAGGCACCGCTGTCCGGATTGGCGGCGGCCATCTCGCCGAGGGCCCACATCACCAGGATGATGAGGGTGCCGGCCACGAGGTAGGAGATCAGCACGGCCGGGCCGGCCGCCTGGATGCCGGCGCCGGAGCCGATAAAGAGGCCCGCGCCGATGGCGCTTCCCAGGCCCATCATCGTGAGCTGGCGGGGTTTGAGTGCGTCGCCCAGGGGGCGGGCAGACGTCATTGTCTGTTGTTCCATGGAGAGTCCTCTGGTTGTAGGTGGAACGGATGGGATTTCAGGTCAGTCGGTTTTCAGGCCGTGTGGGCTTCCAGGAGCCGGAGCACGCGATCGTTGGAGGCTGCGTCGGCAACGGTGATCCGCACACCGTCCCCCTGGTACGCCCGGACCAGGATGCCCGCGCGGTCAAACGCATAGACCAGCCTCGCCCGAAGGCTTTCATCGGCACGGATCCACAGGAAGTTGCCCTGGCTCGCCTGGAGTTTCCAGCCCTGGGCTTCCAGCTGCGCGGCCATCCGTGCGCGCTCGTACTTGACGGCGGCGACGCGGGCTTCCATCTCCTCCCCCGCATCCAGCGAAGCGATGGCCGCCTTCTGGGCCAGCGCGCTCACGGAGAAGGGAATGGCTGTCCGGCGCAGTCCCTCGGCGATGTCCGGTGCCGCCACGGCGTATCCCACGCGCAGGCCGGCGAGTCCGTACGCCTTCGAGAAGGTCCGCAGGATGCAAACGTTCGGGTACTGGCGGTAGAGCGCCAGGGAATCGGGGCCGCTGCCCGCTTCGGCGTATTCCACGTAGGCCTCGTCGACCACCACAAGGATGTCCGAGCGGACGGATTGCAGAAAGGCCTCGATGCGTTCATGACTGATCGGCACGCCGGTCGGGTTGTTGGGGGTGCAGAGCAGGATGACCTTCGTGCGGGCAGTGACGGCCGCGGCCATGGCATCGAGGTCGTGGCCCTCAGCGCCGTCCAGGGGGATGCGGACCGGCCGGGCGCCTGCCAGCTCAACCAGGATGGGGTAGGCCTCGAAGGAGCGCCACGCGAAGATCACTTCATCTCCGGCGTCGCAAAGGCCGGTGATGATCTGCTGGAGGACGCCGACGCTGCCGGGTCCCACTGCCACCTCTCCGGCCGTAACGCCGAGGTGGCGGGCAAGCCGTTCGCGGAGTTCGACGGCGGCACTGTCGGGGTAGCGGTTCATGGTACCGGCCGCTGCGGCCACCGCAGCGGCGGCGGCGGGCAGTGGCTCGTAGTGGCTTTCGTTGCTGGCGAGGGCTGCAATGTCCAGGCCGGCGCTGCGCCGGCCCGGGACGTAGGGCGGAAGTCCGGCCACAGCGCCACGAAGCGTGGGGAGCGATGTGTCCGGTGCGGTCAGGAGCTGATCACAGGTCATGAGGACTGATCATGATTGTGACCCCGCCCACAGTGCAAGATACGCTCAACCCATTGGGACTTCTGCTCAACTTCTAGCGTCTGTGGTGAAAATATGACCATCCCGAGCCCCCGCACCGTGGATTCCCTCGACGGCAGGATCATCCTGGCCCTCGACAAGGATCCCGAAGCCAGCGCCCTGGCACTCTCGCGGACCCTCGGCGTCGCACGGAACACGATCCACGCCCGGCTGGCACGGCTCGAGCGCAGCGGCGCCCTCCGCTCCTTCAGCCGGAGACTGGATCCCGCCGCACTTGGCTATGACCTCATGGCTTTCCTCTCGCTGTCCATCAGCCAGACGCGGACAGGCGCGGTGGAAGACGGGCTCGCCGCGATCCCGGAGGTCATCGAGGTGCACGCCACCACCGGGGACGCGGACCTTATGGCCAAGGTCGTGGCCCGCAGCACGGCCGACCTGTACAGGATCACCAACGAGATCCTGGAAATCGAGGGGATCCAGCGGACCAGCACGGCCATTTCCGTCCTGGAACTCATGCCGCCCCGCTACGACGGCCTCCTGAGCCGGCTGTCGGAGCAGGAATCCCGCCCTGCCAACTAAACGCGGGTGATGCAGGCCACAAGTGGGCATATTTTCAGTTCAATTGGCACTCGCCTGATAAATATCCCAATCCAACTCGACTCTCTTGCCTATCTGTGAACCAGCGCACAAGATTCCTGCATGACTTCACTTACCGTCTCCGGCCGCGTGGCGCAGGTTCTCAGCAGCTATCTCAGCGATGTTTTCGGCGTCATGGGCAACGGAAACGTCTACTTCCTGGACGCCGCGGAAAAGCTGGGCCTCCGCTTCTCCCCCGTCCGCCATGAAGGCGCCGCCATCGCCGCGGCCGACGCCTACTACCGGACGTC
This sequence comes from Arthrobacter sp. P1_B11, assembly GCF_056406715.1. NCBI lineage: Bacteria > Bacillati > Actinomycetota > Actinomycetes > Micrococcales > Micrococcaceae > Arthrobacter > Arthrobacter sp. P1_B11. Next base: position 94,530 of record NZ_JBFTZQ010000011.1, on the reverse strand, counting down.
AGGACGCCTCGCAGCGGGCACCACCACCTACGGCCCCGGCTACACCAATGCACTCACCGCCCTCGCCGAGGCGGTCCAGGCCCAGATCCCCGTGGTGCTGGTCACCGGGGACGCCCCGAGCAGCGGCGCCCGGCCTCAGGACGTGGACCAGGCGGCAATCGCCGCGGGCCTCGGCGCGGCGACCTTCACCGTCACCCGCGACGCCGCGGGCTCCATCACGCAGCAGGCGGTGGAGTACGCTCTGACCAAGCGGACCGCCGTCGTCATTGCCATTCCCTACGACCTCGCGGCACTCGAGGCTGCGGATGAAGCGCTTCCCGCGCCGTCGGCACCAAAGTTTACGGACGACGTCGACGGCGGACTCGGGCAGGCAGCCCGGCTGCTCGCCGGGGCGAAGCGGCCGCTGATCCTCGCCGGCCGCGGTGCGCATCTTGCCGGCGCCGGCCCGGAGCTCCGGGAGCTTGCCGACCGCCTGGGCGCGCTGACCGCCGGAACCGCCCTGGCGCTCAACCTCCTCCAGGGCGAGGGGTATCTCGGCGTCGCGGGCGGCTTCGGCACGGACACCGCGGCCGGGCTCATGGGTGAGGCTGATGTGGTCCTCGTGGCCGGGGCAAGCCTGAGCCCCTTCACCATGCGGTTCGGGCACCTGCTCGGCCCGGACAGCACCGTTATCCAGATCGATGCCGCCCTGCAGCCGACGCACCCCCGGGTGGACACCTTCGTCAGCGCGGACGTGAAGTCTGCTGCGGGACGCCTACTCCGGATCCTGGATGGCACGGCCTCGCCGGACGCCAGCCGCGCAGAAGCCTGGCGCGGGGAAGCGCGCAAGCGCCTGGCCGAGGGACCGGCCCACCATCCAGGCTCCGACGAGACCCCGGACGGCCGGCTGGACCCGCGCTCCCTTGCCACGGCACTGGATTCGGTGCTGCCGGAGCGCCGCACGGTGGTCCAGGACGGTGGGCACTTCGTCGGCTGGGCACCCATGTACTGGCGCATCCCGCGCCCCCAGGACCTGGTCATGGTGGGGACCGCCTACCAGGCCATCGGGCTCGGCCTGGCCAGCGCCGTCGGGGCAGCCCGCGCAGTGGAGGACGGCCGCACCCTGGTGCTGGTCTCCGGCGACGGCGGTTTCCTGATGGGCCTGTCCGACCTCGAATCGCTCATTGGTGCGGCGAGCAGCGCCGTCGTTGTGATCTACAACGATGCCGCCTACGGAGCCGAAATCCACCAGTACGGCTCCCAGGGCCTGACCGAAAAGCCCATGCTGATCCCCGAGGTGAACTTCAGCGGCATCGCCCGCGCGCTCGGTGCCGAGTCAGCGATCATCCGCTCCCTGGCGGACCTTTCCGCGCTCACGGACTGGATCGACGCCGGAGCCAAGGGAACCTTCGTGGCCGACTGCCGGATCACGTCGAGCGTCCGGGCCCCGTGGCTGAGCGAGTGGATGAAGGCCAAGCAGGAGGCGAAGGCGGCGGTGGCGGGCTAGCTAACCCTGGCGATAACGAAGTGATCAGGCATGCCAGGCGAATGCCACCCGCACAGTCCCGTTGAAACCCCTAGCCTTGGAACATCGGATACAAAGCCTCATCTGCTGTTCCAGGCTCCTGTTTCCGGTTAATCCTTGAAAACCACCCCGGAAAGGTATGTACCCATGCGGATACTCGTCGTCGGAGCCGGAGCCACAGGCGGGGCGTTCGGCACGCTCCTGCAGGAAGGGGGACGGGATGTCACCTATTTGGTGCGGCCGCGCAAGCAGGACGTCCTTCGCCGCGACGGGTTACGCTTCATCTCCCCCACCGCTGACCGGACGCACCCGGTAAAAACCATCACGGCACCGGACGGGTCAGAGGCCTTCGATCTGATCCTCGTCACGGTCAAAGCCACCGCGGTCGAGGGCGTACTCGGCGAGCTTGGCGCTTTCGTGGGGGCTGGAACCAGCATCATTCCCATCCTCAACGGCATGGCCCATGTGGACCGGCTTGAGCAGTTGTACCCGGGCCACGTGCTCGGCGGCCTGGCCCGGATCGTCGCCACTCTTGACGGCGATGTGGTCCGCCAGCAGATGCCCCTCACTTCCCTCACGGTGGGCGGGCTCAACGGAAACCTTGTCCCTACGGATGTTTCCGAGGCTCTGGACGTGCCCGGCGTCGACTTCTCGGTAGTGGACGACGTAGCCGGCGCCCTGTGGGAGAAATGGGTATTCATCGCGGCCGCGGGAATCGTCAACTGCCTGTTCCGGGCCCCGGTTGGACGGATCATCGAGGCCGGCGGGCGGTCCAGGATCCTGGAGGCCATCAGTGAAACCGAAGCGGTGGCGGCGGCGGCAGGACATCCCGTTTCCGACGCCGGTCATGCGCAGGCGGTCGGTATCCTGACTGAACCGGGATCGGCGTTCACTTCCTCCCTGTACCGAGACCTCAGCGCAGGGCTCCCATCGGAAGCCGAGCACATCCTCGGCGACCTTGCAGGCAGAGCCCGCAGCCTCAACGTCCCGACGCCACTGTTGGAGCTCACCCTCATCCAGATCAGGGCCAGCCTTCCAACCTGAACCACCACTCCGGCGCGGCCAGCAGGCGGCGGAGCCAGGGTCAAGAGCCGGCGAGCTGATCAACCGGCGACGCCGTGCTCTTCCCGCTGCCACAAGACCGGACAAGACCCTCTTCCCAGCAGAACTCGCGTCTAGGACCCCCCAATGGAACCTTCGTGGCCGACTGCCGCATCACGTCGAGCGTCCGGGCCCCGTGGCTGAGCGAATGGATGGAGGCCTCCCGGGCCGCGAAGGCTGCGGTGGCGGGGTAGTTGCCCGGCTGGCACGAAAAAGGAGGCCGACGACGACACCCAGTGTCGCCGTCGGCTTCCTTTTTATGCCCGGCGGTGCTATCCCCCGCAGGCCGCTGGACCCTATGCCGCCATTGGAAGCGATACGTAGCTGCCCTCGATGACGCTGGCGGCAACAACGGGAGTGCCGTCCACTGTGACATAGCTGCCACGGGTGACGGGGGGCAAGTTTCGGCCGCCGGCGACGGTGACATAGCTGCCCTCGACGCCGACGGGGAGGCTGCCGGCGGGGAGAGTCACGTAGCTGCCGCCGCGCACTGCGGTGTCAGCGACAGTGATGCCGGTAGCGTTCGTGAGAGTGGTTTCGGTGGTGGATGAGGAGGTTGCGGGGCGTTCGGTCAGCAAAGTCATGGGTTCTCCGTGGGGTTTCGGGATGAGGGCCATACAGGTTCTTGTGCCGCTCAAGCAGGAGGGCGGTTGCGCGTCGTGTCGCTTGCCCCACTGGCCCGGGTATGTTCACCGGTGCGGTACTCAAGGGCTACGGTGGCCTGTACCTAATTTTACGGCTTAATGTGAGCTACTCAAAATAAGGTGGGGAGACTCACGTTGCCAGCGCCGTCGGGGCAACCCGCGCGGTAGAGGACGGCCGCACCCTGGTGCTGGCCTCCGGCCACGGAGGTTTCCTCACGGGCCTGTCCGACCTCGAATCGCTCATTGGGGCGGCACGCAGAGCCGTCGTCGGCACCCAGCCCACGCGCCGCCGTCGTACTCCCCGACCGCGGTCGCTGGCCAGGTGACCTGACGGCTACGCCCTATCGCACCGGACTATCGGCGAACAAGCCGCCACAGCGAGGTGACCTCGGCCGTGCGCGCCTCGAACAAGGGATCGTCGCGGTCCGATGCCTTCGGATGCGTTGGCTTGGTGTCTAGCCGTTCCACAACCTTCAGCCCAGCCGCCGCGATGGCGGTCAGCAGATCGTCACGCGTCCGCAGGCCAAGGTGCTCGGCCAGGTCGGAGAGGACAAGCCAGGCCTCACCGCCCGGTTCCAGATGGTCGGAGAGTCCGTTCAGGAAGCGGAACAGCATCCTGCTCCCGGGGTCGTAGACGGCGTTGTCCAGGGTGGAATGCGGCGTGGCCGGAATCCAGGGCGGGTTGCACACGATGAGGCGTGCCCGCCCGGGCGGGAACATGTCGGTCAGGACGGCCTCAGCACGGTCCTGGACGCCGAGGTTCCGGAAATTCTCAGCGGCGCAGGCGATTGCACGCGGTTCATTGTCCGTCGCCACCACGCGGTGGACGCCACGGCGGGCGAGGACGGCAGCGAGCACCCCCGTGCCGGTTCCGACGTCGAACGCCAGCGTGTCAGAGGGAAGTGCAGCGGCGGCCACGAGATCCACATACTCGCTCCGGGTGGGGAAGAACGTGCCATAGTGCGGGTGGATGCGGCCCTGCAGGGCATCGACGTGGACGCCATTACGGCGCCACTCGTGGGCGCCAATGGCCCCGACAAGCTCATGCAGGGACACAATGGAAGATTCGCCGATATCACCGTACGCTTCAGCGGCGGCCTGCCGGATGTCCGGTGCGCGGCGCAGCGGCACCACCGGACCCGGATCAAGAGGAATCAGCAGCAGGCCGAGAACGCGTGCACGGTGCGAGCGGGACTGGCGGTGCCGATAGAACTTATCGGCCGGAGTTGCTGCGGTCTCTTTCTTTCCGGCGCCCATCCGCCGGTCCAGGGCGTTGAGGATCTGCCGTGCGTTGTGGAAGTCACCGTGCCAGAGCATCGCGATCCCCTGTGACGCCATCCGGTTCGCATCATCGGCCGTGAGAGAGTCGGAGACCACTTCGACGCGCGTCGGCGCCGGTCTGCCGTTCGCCGAACGCCATCGCGCGGTCATGCTCTCACCAGCCTCGGCCCAGGTCACGACGGCGGGATCATTCATCGCAGCCGTGCGCGCGGGCTTGAGGACCGGCGTCGGGATTCCCAAGGGAGCTGGCGTGTCGGTAGTGATAAGGATCCATTCCAAGAGTCCGGGGGGCCAATCGGAGACTGACGATTGCGGCGGTGATTCGACAACGTGGATGGCTACGCCCAAGATTCCGGACCGTCATCCGGCCGCGAACCGAGCTTGGTTGATGGCCGCTGGAACCATTCAACCTGCATTGTCAGGATACAGGTGTGCCGTGGCCGAGAGCGGCGCAACCGCGGCAGTATCCGATCTGCGCTGGGCGATCACGCAGCCGACGTGAACTCCCCGGCCAAACCGGGTGCCGTCGTCGTACGTGGATGACGGCGACACTCAGGGATCGCCTTGTTCCGTGGAAGTATTCACCTATGACTATCGATGGCGACACCGCCAAACTCCTAGCCTTCATTGACTCCCGCGGCATCGACGCCTCGACTGAGGTTAGCCGTGGTTGGGCTTCCATCGGAGCGATCATTGTCGATGCCTCCTTGCAGCGACGCCAAAATTACGAGGCAACCGTAAAGCCGCGCGTTGACGCTCTGGTTGCCTCATGGCCAGATGCAAGAACCACAAGTGGGTTCCGGAAACGTCTTGCTACGGGAACCCTCTCGGACGTCATCGATTGGCCATCGCCGGGCCGCCTCGCTCAGATAGACGACTTAACGTGTGTGTTTGAGGATCAGGGGATCGAAACTGTAGAGGAACTCCGCGCCAGACTCACTGACCCAGCAGAAAGGCCGGTTGTTCGTGATGCCCTCGCAGCTGTACGTCATGTGAGCCCCAAGACGCTGGACTACATCGACAGTCTCAGTGGACTCTCAACGGGGGTGACTACTGATGTGCGGATACGAAGAGTGGCCGAGGCCGCCGGTATCGAGGACACCTCTTACGACAACATGTCGGCCGTGATCCGCGCTGCTGCAGACTCACGAGGGTGGCGCGCTGCGGACCTGGACGCTGCACTGTGGCACTTCGGTATTGAGAGCGCCCCGGCATCATCCACGTAAGGATTTGAGAACTCGTCCCCGGTCAGAGGCACGAACCTGGTATCCGTGGAACTACACCACCTTCGTTTAGTTCGGGCCCCGAACCGGTCAGCGGGGAGGGGTAGGCCCGCAGGGCGCGATGCCGGCCGGCATGGACGGGGCAAATTCGCCGGTCCATTCCTGGTTCCCGTCGCGGCGGCCCTGCCGGTCGTCGTCCCTCTTGTCATCATGCTCGCATGCCGGAAGCACGCATACCCGCCGGGTCGCAAGGCCTCCGGCTGGTCAGAGCCGGAAGTCAAGGAAACGGTGTCCCAGCACTAAGCCACGACAACCAGGGCGTGCCTCCCATATCGGGCATTACCTGGGTACAGGGTCGGGCGGCATGGCGCTGCGACTTGTTCAGGTGAATTTCAAGCCTCGGGATGACTCAGCGCGCGCGGCCGGTTTTGGGCGGAGGCGCTCGGCTGGGGTGTTTCAAGCGAGGGACCCGGTGTGACAAATGTTGAACCCGCGGGCTTCGCCGGGCCGGAACCCGTCGCCGTCTGCGTCGATGTCGTCACCGTGCCGGATCCCGAGACGGTGAGGTACGGCGCGCACCTCGACCTCGCCACCACCTCTGAGGCGCATCAGACTGAGCTAGTCGCGCACGCGGTGGAGCTGGGTGCAACGCCCGCCGACGTGTGCCAAGGTGATGTGCCGTGGACGGTTTGGCCGACCCGGAGGGCAACCTGTTCCGCGTGTTGGAGCCCCGGTCGATTTACCGGGACACCGGGCCGATCGCCGCGGTGGTGGTCAATTGTGCGGATCCGCGGGCCATAGCCCGGTTCTGGAGCGAGGCGATGGACTGGATCCTGCACGAAGTGACCGACGATAATGCGAGGATGCGTTCGGCCAAGGGTGTCGGGCCGTTTCCTTGGCACGCCCGCCGTAAACACCGCGTGTGGCCGTGTCCATCTCGACCTGAGGCCGTACCCCGGTGATGATCAAGCGGCAGAGGTGGCCCGGCTCCGGGCTCTCGGCGCCACTGACGCCGATGTCGGCCAGGGCGATGTGCCGTGGGTGTGCCTCGCCGACTCAGAGGGCAACGAGTTTTGCGTCCTCACCCCGCGCTGACGCATAGCCTCGGCTACTGGACGCGCGTCCAGTCGGATTCGGGCAGGAAGTAGATGGCGACGGCGGCCATGGCCGCCGTAAGCATCAGGTAGTACCCCGGCATCATGTCGTAGCGCTGCTGGCCACGGCAACGCCCGTGCGGGAAGAGTTGCTCACGGCTACAGTCTTCCGCGCAGCTGCCCTGAGTTCCCAACCCGGCGCTAGACGCCCCTGCCTTGAACCGTGAGGCCGACACGACAAGCGCTCTGCGTCACATTGACACTTCAACCATTCCTGCTGATATAACTTGCAAGGCAGATGCCAATATCACTCGCCCGCCGTGCTAGCTGCAGACTCCCCCTTCACTAATGGTCCTGCGCTGGCCCTGCATAGGCACGCACCAGAAGTATGGGGACAATTAAATGAAGAAGAGCATATCTGTCTTGGCAGTAGCAGCAGTGGTCGGACTGTCAGCGATGACAGCTGCCCCGGCCAACGCGACAACCACGGCGTTCCCGAACTGCACTGCAGCAGCAGCGGCAGGCGCCTACAACATTCCCGCAGGGGCACCGGGCTACGGTCCGCACCTTGACCGCGACAACGACGGCATCGCTTGTGAAAACTCCGCTTTCGGCAGCGGAACCACTCAGGTCGCTCCCGCTCCGGCTGCTGTGGCGCAGGCCCCGGCACAGGTAAGCCAGATGCCCGTAGGTGGCGCTAACACTGGCGTTGCTCAGTCTGTAAACAACGGCACGGACTTCCTCGCGCTTGGTGGCCTTGCCGTCGCCGCGGTGGCCGGGTCGATGATCGTGCGCCGCCGCGCGTCCGTCCAGGCATAAGCTGCCGGATCGGAAATAACGCGTCGTATGACTAGCTCAACCAGCGCCCGCCGCAGATGCCAGCTGGCGTCTGTGGCGGTCGCTCTGCTACTTCTAACTGGCTGTGCAGCGGGAGCTTCAGTGCAGACGGTCGCTATGCCGGCGGCAGCTACTGCTAAGCCTGCATCTCCCGTCGAGACTGCTGCTCCCATCGAGACTTCGGTGCCCTCAGCGCACCGTACCTCTGCGCCGACGAAGGTTTTGCCCGCATCGGACCCCGTTTCTGTCAGCGTTCCTTCTGCTGGCATCGAGTCCGAACTGCTAAGTCTCGGCCTAAACGGGGACGGATCGCTGGAAGTGCCGCCCGACGGTCCGGGCGCTCCGGCTGGGTGGTACAGTCGGTCCCCGACACCTGGCGAGCGCGGCCCCGCCGTCCTTCTAGGACATGTCAATGCAACCGACGGAGGTCCAGGCGTCTTCGCGCACCTTCGCGACCTCAAAGCCGGTGACCTCATCAGGGTTGCCCGTCAGGATGGAACCACGAGCGTTTTCACATTTGATCATGCTGACCAATACTCCAAGGACGCGTTCCCTACACAGACCGTCTACGGAAACACCGAAGGCCCGGAGCTTCGGCTCATTACATGTGATGGTTACGACCCGGCCACTGGTCTGTTCGACGACAATTATGTTGTCTACGCAAAATTCAGCACTTAAGAGCTCGTCCGATCAGCAACGAAAAGGTTAGCCTCCAACGACATCAGGCAACGACCTGCATGGTTTGAAATTTCACAAGCGGTGGTTTGGTGCCCACACCAAACCACCGCTTGACCTTCTTCTTGTTGCAGACGCCTGACGCGCGTCCACGTCGCTCGCGCAGGGCCTTCGCGAAACCTGCGGCTTTCTTGCGGCTCCCTTGAGTCCCGGCCGTTAGCGTGATACCGCTCACTCGCCACAATAACTATTCCTGGGGGAACTATGAACGATAACTCCGCTATGCCCGCGCGCCCGAAAACTGGCTGGCGCCCGACACCACTTTTCTGGGTAGTTGCAGCGATTGTGCTTTTCATTCTCCTGATCGCCGCCCTTACTGGTGGCTTTGCAGGTATTTTAGTTTTTGTGGGCATTATTGCTGGGCTCACTGGTCTTTACGCATGGCTCTTTAAGCGGCGTTCTTGGGTAGGCCTTCCGCACCGGAAGAGCGCACTGGCAGTCACAGTGTCCGGGATCCTTGTGTTTATGCTGGGCGGCGTGGTGGCAGCAGGGGCTGCCCCGAGCGCTGACGCCAGCAAGGCAGCCCTCGTGACCGAACAGCAGGCTACGGCCACGGCAAGGCCAACTGAAACCAATCCGACTCAGACCACCTGTTCGACGGTCGACGAGTCCCGGACATACAACGGCGAAATCTTCATCTGCACAGAGGGCAGCGACGCCCAGTTCGTGTGGCTCTCCGAAGCAGAGTCCCATAAACTCGTGGAAGCGCGGGAGGCGAAGGCTAGAGCAGCAGCGGCCAAGGTCGCGGCCGACAAGGCAGCAGCGCAAAAGGCCGCCGCCAAGGCTGCGGCTGACAAGCTCGCCGCCGAAAAAGCAGCGGCAAAGGCAGCGGCTGACAAGCTCGCCGCCGAAAAGGCCGCAGCAGACCAGGCTGCGGCGGCCCAAGCGGCCGCAGACCGCGCCGCGCAGCAGGCTGCCGCAGAGCAGGCCGCCCAGCAGGCGGCTGTACCCGCCGCACCTGCACCTGCTTCCGTTTACTACAAGAACTGCACCGCTGCCAGGGCCGCGGGGGCTGCGCCGGTTTACGCAGGCACCCCCGGATACGCAGCCCATCTTGACCGTGACGGCGACGGAATCGGCTGCGAATAGTCGCCCTGTCCCTGCACTCGTGACGGCTGATGAAATGACTATGGACCTGAGCGTAGTGCGGAACGGCTAGCGCCCAAAGACGTGGTCCGCTGCTATATGCAGCGGACCCGCCTTATCGTGTGCAACTTGCAGCTCGAAACTACTCATCGCTGAACATTGCTGATGACTCTCGGGGGCACTTTTTCGTTAGGCTATGCAAATTTTGCAGCGATGGGGGAAAACCCCGGCAATTTGGACCCATTGCGATATGGCTGAGATAAGATTCCCAAAGTTGAGATACAGAATTTACGGGGGCAACAAGTGAATGCAAAGACGCCGCTAGTCTTCGGCCAGACTCTGGTCGAGCTCATCCGGGCACGGCATCCGATTCTTTTGGTGGAAACCCACGAGGGCAATCGCGTCCTAGCCGCAGCCGAAGCTGTTGCGTCGAGCCCTGACTTGCGGCGTCCACGCCGGGTCGTTGCCTACACCGTTTCCAAGGGGCTCCACTCCCCCGGGCAGTCAGGCAAGCCGACGGCACCTGACGCCGCCTTGGCCGAAGCCGTTAAGGCTCCCGAGCCAACCATATTTGTGTTCTTCGACCTCCACCACTTCCTCGGAGCACAGGGCCGGCCGGCCGAACCCACGATGGTGCGCGCGGTGCAGGACGCGGCTACGGCTTTTCGGACCGGCGAAGTGCCGCACACGCTCATCATCGCCTCCCCCGGTCTGACGCTTCCGACCGACTTGGAGAAGGAAGTCACGGTGGTCGACCTGCCCCTGCCCACCGCCGGGGAGATTGAAGGGGTACTGGAGGAAATAGTCGGGGCGAATGCCGCTTCGATCGTCGTCGATCTCAGCCCCGATGACCGCCAGCGACTGATCCAAGCCGCCCAGGGCCTGACCCTCGGCGAGGCCGAGAACGCTTTTGCACGGGCCATCGCCTCAGACCGCCGGCTGGACGCTTCGGACATCGCCCTAGTTTTGGATGAGAAACGGCAAACCATTCGAAAGTCCGGGCTGCTGGAATTCATCTCCCCCGAGGGAACCCTGAACGACGTCGGTGGCTTGGAAAACCTCAAAAAATGGCTGAACAAGCGCAACGGATCGTGGCTGCCCGAGGCCCAGCGCTGGTCCATCCCGGCACCCAAGGGCGTCCTCATAACCGGCGTCCCGGGGTGCGGCAAAAGCCTCACAGCCAACTGCATGGCCACACTGTGGGGCCTACCGCTGCTCCGCCTTGATGTCGGACGGGTCTTCTCCGGCCTGGTCGGCTCCAGCGAACAAAACATGCGCGGCGCCCTCAGACTCGCCGAGGCCGTGTCCCCCTCTATCCTGTGGATCGATGAAATCGAGAAGGGCTTCGGCTCGAGCGGGAGCGGAGACTCCGGAACCAGCCAGCGCGTCTTCGGGACCTTCCTGACCTGGATGCAGGAAAAGAAAAACCCGGTCTTCGTCATTGCCACCGCCAACAAGATCGACTCCCTACCGCCGGAGTTCCTGCGTAAAGGCCGCTTCGACGAGATCTTCTTCGTGGACCTTCCCACCAAGGAAGAACGGGTGCACATCTGGCGCATCCAGCTGCAAAAACGGCTCACCGAGACATCCGCTGCCAGCGGCGACTTCGAGATCACTGACCGCCCCCTTGACTTCCTCGCCGAGCAGACCGAGGGCTTCTCCGGCGCTGAGATCGCCGAAGCTGCCGTCAGCGCATGCTTCGAAGCCTTCTCAGAGCGGCGCATGCTCAACGAGAAAGACCTGAGCAAAGCCATCGCCAACACGGTTCCGCTGTCTGTCACCCAGGCTGAACAAATAAACGGCATCCGCGAGTGGGCATCCACGCGCGCCGTGGCTGCCACTTCCATCAGCGCCAGGGAAGAGTACTCGACCAGCGGCACCTCCACTACCGCCGACGTCAATTCTTGGCGTGGCGGCCGGCAGATCGACTTCTAGGCGGGACAGCATGAGCCTCGAAGTTCTCCTCATCCCCATAGGAATCGCAGCAATCGCCGCTATCCGCGAGGCCCGCAGCACGGACCTATGCGAGAAATGCAAGACCACTCGAATCACGGACCAACAGCTCCTTCAAGAGGCACTCCTCGCCATGGGCGCCAGCGACCTCAGTGTTGCCGAGGGGCGCGTCACCGGCAACAGCCCATATGGCCGGATCACCTTCCAGCGGATCGGGGAGGTGTTCCTAGGCCGGGTCGACAACGCCCCGGGCGAGGCCACTGACAACCTGCTGGCAGCCTTGGACATGAGCGTGGGAGGTCTGCTTCAACAACGGACAGTAGCCTCGCTGCACGCCCGGGCCGCTGAGATGGGAATGGTGCTCGTGTCACAGACGGCAGCMAATGGAGAAGTTCAACTCGTTTTCGAACAGGCGACATGATGACCAAGAAGACCATAACCGTAACCGTTTCAGCCTCAGGATCCATTACCGCCGAAGCCAGCGGCCCCGGACCGAGCTGCACCGATGACCTCGCGGCGATACAGGCACTGCTGCCCCACACAGTGATTGCAGACTCACGGCTAACACCGGCCTACTACCAGACGGTCAACCAAGAGGTTGCCGCCCAACAACTACGGCACGAAACGGACAACGGACGATGACCCCCGAAGAAAAACTGTGTTCACGCACTTGGCGCCTACGCAACAGTGCGGGCATCCTTTGGAGCATCCTCTCCATGGGCTTGCTCACCGGCGTCGGTTTCCTCATACGGGGCATAAAAGCCAGGAACAAGACTTGGATTGGCATGGGTGTCGGTTTCCTGGTGCTGGGTATCGGCCTCATGGCGGCGACCAGCACCTTTGATTCCGGAACCAAGGAACACCCCATTCACTCGGTCGCAAGCGACATCTGGGGATGGATCTACTTCATCACCTTCGCTGGCGGCGTCACGGCAGCCATCATCACAAATAAGAAATGGCTGCTCTGGAAGGCGCATGCCAGCGACGTGAAATGGTACGCCAAGGCGGCCGCATCACAGCCACCGGTGAACGCCTCACCGGCACGCGGCTACGATCCGAACGCAGCTGCAGCCACAGCGCTGGCGACCCCGACACCCCAGGCGTCATTCCCTCTCCAGGCCCCGGCCGTCCAATCCCCCGCAGCACCAGGGTCATATTCCACGCCGACTCCTACTGGAGGCCTCGACGTAAATTCGGCCTCCGCACAGGACCTCCAGGCCGCGCTCGGCGTCGACGCCGCGACGGCCAACCGCATCGTTGAAACGCGGCAGGCAACCGGAAACTTCAGTTCTTTCGAGCAGCTCATGTCCAAAGCCCAGGTGCCACCTCATCTCCTCATTCCCCACCGGACCAGCCTCGCCTTCGGAACCCCGGCGGTCGGCCACACGCCGCCGCAGCCCCAGCCGCCTAGCGCCGGCGCGCAGTCAGGCCGCCGGCTCTTTGACTGACGGACATATCCGGGTAGGGCGTGTTCTGCACGGCACCACCGCCGAAGGCCCAGGCCTGCGGACGGCCATCTGGTTTCAGGGTTGCAGCATCCGGTGCAGGGGTTGTATCAATCCCCACCTGTTTAATCCCCACGGCGGAGCCGAAGCGCGTGTCTCAGAAATTGTCGACGAGGCCGTAAGCGCAGGCGTCGAAGGACTGACGCTCATTGGCGGCGAGCCCTTTGACCAGCCGGCAGGCGGCGCAGCTCTAGCCAGCGCAGCACAGGCACGGGGACTCGGAGTCATCGCATTCTCCGGCTACGAGTACGACTCCCTGCGGCGTCGGGGTGAGCCGACGGGGGCGCTCCTCGCCTCTACCGATTTGCTGGTCGACGGACCATACCAAGCCTGGAATCCGGAGGGTCGTCGGGCCTTGGTGGGCTCCAGCAACCAGCGTTTCATCCACCTCACTGATCGTTACAAGACCTACCGTCCAGAGATCGCCGGCAATAGGATCGATGTCCGCATCAGCCCTGACGGTTCCATTGAGGTGGCAGGCTTCCTAAATGAAAATGGCCTCGCTGATCTGTTGGACTCAACCGAAACAAGCAGAAGGTTCCGCAGGACTTGATTCGGCCAAGGTCCCGTCAGGGAACACCATCGCACTTTGCAGAACCGGCGTAGTTGTGTGGGTCGTTCAGGACTTGGATCAGAGTTTCTACAGGTACCGCATATCGGTCGCCATCGGAAGCATAGACGACACCAACCAGCCGACCCGCGTCGTTTATGAGTGGGCTTCCCGAACTGCCATGCTCGATCGGGGCATCGTTTACGAGCATGGGAACTGATGACCACCCGACAGGGTCTGGGGCATAACCCAAGACCTGTCCGTGACTTGTAGTCAGTGGTCCACCCAACGGGTAGCCAACGGCTGTAACGTTCGTTCCCACATCAGGGTTCGCGGTGGCCAGACCAATCGTCGCGGGCAACGCTTCCTTTGTCCAGACCAAGGCTAGGTCAGCTACGACGGCGGCTCCGGCCGTGGTGACGTCGATGTCATGACCGTCAAAGGTACTGACTTGGAGAACCGCCGCACCACCGATCACGTGGCGATTGGTAATGAATACGTGGTCAGAGATCGCAAACCCTGACCCTGTTGCAACACCCTCACAACCAATATTGCGCACGCGCAACGCCGCTCGTTCGTAATCCGTAAAACCATGCGCTGCCACCTGATCGACCGAGTGCGTCGGCGGCGCACTGCGTGTCGGCAACGGATCGCTCGCCGAATCTGCCGGAGTTGCGCTGGAAGTCACCGGAGGTGGCGGTACCGGCGCAAGTCCGCACCCAGCCAGCCCTGCGCATGAGACTCCGATCAACAGCAGCCAAGCGGCTGGACCAGTGTGAGTTCTCAACCCGCCAACTTCTTGGAGAGGGCCTCGCTGTCGGCCCTGGCCTTATTGCAGCCGTCGTTAATCTGCCTTGCGTATGTAATCAGTGCTTGCGCGTCGTATGAGGAGAAATCGACCAAGTACTTTTGGAGCTTTTGGAGGTCACTGATGCAAGTGTCCATCTCCTCGGTCACCCCTTGGGACATCGCAACCAAGGTCGCCATCATGGCAGCATCATCGCTCACCTGCGCCTTTTCATCGGCCAGGGAACGGACGCGGTTAGTCGCCGTGTTGTAGTCAGTGGTTACACCTGCAAGCTTCTGCTGCGTATCCGCGAGTTCACTGTTCACGGCATCAAGGCGCGCTTGTGCATCCTCCGCGTCGCTCTTGAAGCCATCCTTCTGCTTGGTCATGGCAGCGAGGTCGTCGGATGTCTCGTTGGCAGAAGATCGCCACTCCTGCGCGGAGTACGTGGAATAAGCGAACCCGGCGCCCAGCCCTGCAACCATGAGAGACAAGACAACGATGGCCACCACGAAGGGCCAACGGCGGGCGGCTCGGTAAGGGCGAGGTGCCAAACCGCCGCCCGCAAGCAGGTGTGACTCATCCAATTTCCCGGGCTCTTTTCATCGTGTTCTTGCGGCAACCGCCGTTAATCTTGAGATTCTAGTGGCCGTACCAACGTGTCAGCGCATTTGACTTGCAGATGACGGGCAAAAGTGCCTTCCCGCCCTGCGAGGCCAAGCCTCCGGAGTCTAGGAGTACGTTGGGGTCCTTAAAGACCACAAAGAATCGGGCCCGCGACATGCAGAGGACCCGACCCTGTCATGCGGAACGCAGACGTTTGTCCAGCGTCTGCCCTACCCCAGCCGCCCCTGCCGGAACATCGGGAACTGCTCCTTCACCCGCGCCACCGTCCCGAGCGAGATATCCACCGCCCGAACCCACGGCTCCAGCCCAAGATCCGCTTCAACATAGCTCATCGGATCCACCAGCAGGGTGCGCCCCACGGAGACGGGCGGCGCCTGGCACACCCCCGCCACGTACACGCTGTTCGCGATCGCGCGGGCGGCGTTGAGGGCCAGCCATTGCTCGGTCTTATGCGTGCCCGGCACCCAGGACGAGCAGACCAGCAGCACCTGCGCACCGGCGTCGGCCAGGGAGCGGGCCAGCTCCGGGAACCGCAGGTCGTAGCAGGTCATCAGCCCGAACACCGCTCCCCCGGACTCAAAGACGACCGGGTCCGTGGACGGGCCCGGCGTCATGAACGTCGACTCCCCGAAGCCCTGCGCGTCGAACAGGTGGATCTTCCGGTAGAACGCAAGCCGGGTGCCGTCCGGCCCGAAGGCCACCAGCGTGTTGTAGGCCGGTCCACCTGGCGCGTCGGAGTTGGGGACCGCCGTCGAGGTTTACCACGAGACGCTGGCCGAGCTCTATGCCTATTTCATCCCCTACTCGATCGAGCTGCTGCACAAATCAAACTGCGACCACGTCGCGCTCGTGGCAGCCCTGCGCGCCGGCCAATGGGACGAAGCCGAGGTCGCCCGCAAGCACGTGGACATCCTGCACCGGACCATGTTCATGGGCCTGGCCGAGGGCGGATCCGCCTCCTCCTCCCCTGCCTAGAACACGGCCGCCCGGAATGCTCTGGAAAGCCCCTTTATTCCCTGCACAGGCGCGGTTTTCAGGAGTAGGATTTGGGCGTCGGCAGAAGTCCGGCGACTCCTGCCGCGAGGCCGGTTCTCCATCTGAAGAGCCGGTAACCAGCGTGAAAGGCAGACCAATGACTACCGCTTCACACCCCACCGAGCACCACCACATGATGGGGTTGTCCCTCCACAACACCGCCATGGGTCTTGGTGCGGTTTTCCTGCTGGTTGGAGTCCTCGGGTTCATCCCGGGAATCACTACCAATTACGGCGCCATGAACTTTGCCGGACATGAGTCCGGGGCAATGCTGCTTGGAGTCTTCCAGGTGTCCGTACTGCATAACATCGTCCATTTGCTGTTCGGCGCGGCCGGCATTGCAATGGCCCGGACCGCCCAGATGGCCCGCTGGTTCTTGCTCGGCGGCGGCGCTGTCTACGTGGTTCTGTGGATCTACGGCCTGTTCATTGACATGGACGGGGGCGCCAACTTTGTCCCGCTTAACACTGCCGACAATTGGCTGCATCTGCTCCTCGGCGTCGCCATGATCGGTTTGGGCCTCTGGCTCGGCAGGGATGCGATGGAGAGGACGAGGGGAAGCGCCACATAGCGCCACCCACGGTTCTGAATAACCGACGACGGCGGCCGTCCCCCGGGCGGGAAATCTGCACCGGGGACGGTCTGCCCTCTGCGTCCGCGGCTCCCGATGCAGCCTGAACACGGATGCGTATTCCCGGCTGATCCGGACTGGAACGTCACGTTGACGTGGCAGTCGTTCCGGTCCAGCCACCGATCCAACTGGCAAGGAGATCATCATGCTCGGAGAACAAATCGGGGAACTCAACGGCGAGACCATCAGCACGCGGGTTCTGGAAGACACTGGCCGCGGTCCGCGCACCGAAGTGACCGACCATCAGGTCGGCACGCTCTGCGGTGTGCAAGTTGACGTCAATGTCACCTATGTCGGCACGATTCGTCCCAGCGGCACAGTCGTCGGCAACGGAAACGGATTTGTGGTCACCGCAAGCGGGCAGACAGCCACCTTCACCGGCCACGGGGTCGGTAGCTTCACCGGTCCGGGTCAACTCACCTGGCGGGGTGCATTGTTCTACGAAACCACTTCAGACGAGTTGAGCCGCCTCAACGGGATCGCAGTCTTGTTCGAGTACCAGGTGGCGGACGGCAAGTCCGAAGGCCGCCTTTTCGAGTGGAAGTAGAGCGACGTCGACCGGTTCCAATCCTGCCTCCGCCCCAACGCCGGACCCTTCACGCTATCCGCTAATTACTCCTGTCCGCGCCTTCCAGACCAGCCGGCCGCCGCGGAAATCCGATTCCCGGCCGCCAAGAACGGAGTACTCGTCTGTGACTGGATAGCCGAGCCGGCCTTTCTCCCAGCCCAGCGCCGCCCACTTGGCCCGGATCGCGCCGTGGACCTCATGCGAGCCGGTCTTCGGCGACCAGTAGATCGAAGCCCCACCCGAACCGGAGAAGTGGGTATACCGCCCCACCCGGTCCGGGGTGCCCATTTCGTCAGTCAGCGGATAACCGAGCGGGCCCTTCTCCCAGCCCATCGCCGCCCACTTGGTCCGTATCGCTCCGTGAACCTCATGCGAGCCGGTCTTCGGCGACCAGTAGATCGAAGCACCACCCGAACCTGAGAAGTGGCTGTACCGCCCCACCCGGTCCGGAGTGCCTTTCTCGTCACTGGTTGGATAGCCGAGCGGCCCTTTTTCCCAGCCCAGGGCCGCCCATTTGGTCCGGATCCCCCCGTGGACCTCATGCGCGCCGGTCTTGGGCGACCAGTAGATCGAGGCCCCACCCGAACCGGAGAAGTGGCTGTACTGTCCCGCCCCATCCGCAGTGCCCGTCACGTCGGTGGTCGGATAGCCGAGCAGGCCTTTCTCCGAGCCCAGCGACGCCCACAAGGCCCGGATGGCACCGTGCACCTCATGCGCACCGGTCTTCGGCGACCAGTAGATCGAGGTCCCGCCCGAACCGGAGAAGTTGCTGTACCGCCCCACCCCATCCGGCGTGACCGTCACGTCGGTGGTCGGGAAGCCGAACATGCCCGTGGCGCCGCCCGCGGCCTTGTAGCTGGTGTAGATCGCTGTATGGACCTCATGCGCACCAGTCGCCGGTGACCAGCAGATCACCCCGCTGACAAAGTCCTGGCACTTGCCATCCGCAACGGCGTACTGTCCGGTGAGCGCGCGCCCGAGGGACGACGCGGGGCGGCCAGCACTGATCTGTTGTGCCTTGACGGCGATTGGGTCGTCGGTGCCGTTGCCGGTGAGCATCACCTTCAGCGCGCCTTGGCCGTCATCGGTGGTGATCAGATAGAAGGTGTCCTGTGTGCCGGCCTGCCCGAGGGCCGTCGGCGTGAAGGTCACGCTCTGGAACGCGGATTCACCTGGCGGAATGGTGAGGCCCTCGGAGATGGGCGCGGTCGTCGAGAAGTCGCCCTGCGGCGCCTTCGCCTTGGTGATCACCATCGGGATATTGCCGGTGTTGAGGATGGTGAAGTCCGCCGTGGCCGATGTTCCGACGGGGACGTCACCGAAGTCCAGCGAGGGCGGCATCTCCAGATGCGCCGTGCCGGACACGGCGGTCGCGGTCAGCGGCACGGTCACGGAACCGCGGTCGCTGACGATGACCAGCGAGTCGGCCACCGGGTCCGCCGTCGTGGGGCTGAAGGTCACAGACACCGGAACCGACGCGAGGGGTTGGATCTGCTGGCCCGCTACCGGCAGCGTGGTCGGGTCGACGCTAAGCTCCGCGTTGGCCGGCAGGGTGACGCCGGTGATCTCGACGACGGTCGCACCGCTGTTGACGATGTTGACAGTTTGCTGGCTGCTCGTCAGGGTCGGCACGTCAGTGAACAGGAGCGCGGCGGGGGTGGCGCCCAGGCCGTCTCGTGTGCCGACGCCGTGGATGCCCAGGAGCACGGTCTCGCCGTCGGCCGTCGTGACGGCCAGCGTCCCGTCAGCCTGCCCGGGAGCTGTCGGCGAAAAGGTCACCGGGACGGTCAGGCTATCGCCACTCTGCAGGGTGCCGGTCAGGCTGCTCGAAGCTCCGATCCCGAACGGCGCCCCTGTTGTGACGGAGCTGAGCGTCACCGCCCGGGTGGCGGTGATCGTGACATTGCCGGTCTGGGTGGCGCCCACTTCGGCTGCGCCCAGGTCGGTGTCCGCCGCGCCCACGGCTGCAGTTGTCGGGGCGCCGAAGCCATGCACGTGGCCGTCGCGGGTGCCGACGTACACCCGACCGTTGTCAGTGGCCACCGAGGAGAACTTGGCGGCTGTGCCTAACGGGGCACTGAACACCTGTTGGAGGGACCCGGTGGTGTCAGGGAGGGCGCGGTAGGCCCGCAGTTCCGCATTGACCCCGGTTGCTCCGGTGGAGTAGACCGCCCAGACAAGGGCGGAGGACCCGTCCGTGCCGGAAGAGGTCACCGCTGGCGCGCCGGAGGTGTACCCGAATGTGCCTGCGGACGTCCCGACGGAGGCGAGCAGGATCCCGCCCGTGCTGGTCGGCACAAGCTTGAACGCGCGCAGAAAACCCCTGTTCTCGACGGTGTAGAGATACCCGCCGTCGGCCGTCCCGAGAAACGCGGGCCGTCCCCACACCCCGTTGTACGGTCCGGCTGCGTCGAGGACTGCGTCGGTTCCGCCCGGCCCCTGCGCCATGCCGCCCAGATTGTCCCGGTCCAGCAGGTAGACGTGCCCGTCCTTGCCGACCTGTGCCAGCAGGTGCGGGTGCTCGGCCGTGCCATAGCCGTCAGGGATGGCAACCGGGGCCCCGGAACCCAGGTCGGCGTCGCTCTGGTCCAGCTTGAGGTTGTTGGCGGGGCTGAAGAAGTCGGTTGGGCTCAGGTTGCCGTCACTTCCAACCTGGACTCTGACCACCGATTCCGCCAGGGTGCTGGGAGGAATGTTGCCCGGGCCAGCCTTCGGGGAGATGCCGTTCCCGGTGGCGAACAGGATTTGACCGGGGCCGTCGGATACCAGCCCTCCGCCGGACTGCCAGATTCCGCCCTCCGCGTTGGCGTTCCCTGATTCCGTGGCCCACATCGTTGTCTGCCGTCCGCTGGTGGACACCCCGATGACGTAGCCGACGAAGGGGGTGTAGTCGCAGTGGCTGGCGAAGCCCGCGTACACCACCCCGTCCATAAGCAGCAGTCCGGGCCGCTGCATGGCGGTCATCGCATTGAAGGGGCGGGTCGGATCGTTGGTGGGGGCGCCGCTGATGAGGACGGGGAACCCGGGCCTCTCCGCCCCGGTCACCTGGTCGAGGGAGTGCATGTACCAGTGCGGGAGTTGCGGGCTGGCTCCGTCGTTCGTCTTCGCCAGAAGGAAGACGCTGTTTGTTTCCGGGTCGAACACCGGAGTGGAGGTGATTCCAATGTTGGGCGTGAGGTCACCGCAGCTGACGGTCGACGCCGGCCAGGCCGGCCCGAGGGAACGCTGCCACTTCGTCTCCCCTGTGACACTGTCCAGCCCGTAAACGGCATTGTTTTCCGTCGCGGCAATCACGGTGCCGCCGACAACGAGTGGCTGGGCGTAGACCTGTCCGTCCACCGCAGTGGAGAACAGCTTGCCGAAGTTCGAGGACGAGACGGACGACGGCGAGAGCGTGCTCTCGGTGCTATCCCACCCGGTCCGAAGCGTGTCGCGGCCAATCGTGCCGACGTCCGCGGCGGCGATTCCGCTGACGGACAGGCCGGCGAATGCAAGGGCTGCCGACACAAGAGCACTCCACGCGCGTCGGCGTTGCAGCGGCAAAGAGCGCCGCGAGCGTCCTTCTCCCTTGGCGGCGTCGTTAAACATTGCCGGCCCCGTATGAGGAACCGTGGCCGCCGAAGCGCCTGGAGGACACCTTTGTAGCCGAGGCGCGAGTCAACGCCCCAGTTTCCCGTTGATCGCGCATGTTTGAGACCTGCTTCAGACCGTCGTTGGACTTGGCGCCGTGTCCGGTGCAGTTAAGTGCATCGGGCCCGGTAGTCCTGAGCGGGGCTCCCAAACCACCAACTTCAGGACCATCCCACTGTCAGCGTCGCGCCCTAGGAAAAAATGGGAGTCGACCCGCAAAAAGCTCATTCCCACCCCCTAAGAAGGGGGTTGATGCGTCGCAACCTGGTCCGCCGGAGGTGATCGCGTTGGCTGCCGGCCGTATTGCCAGCGGTATCACCGTGGCGAAGCTCGCCGCCGGGCCCTGCTACTAGGGATTCCACCCACGGCCTAGCCATAATGCGTAAAACCAAGATAATGTATTCCTTGTTTAAGGATGCACATTCCGCCTGCCCGGCACAGCCGCCGACAGGGAGGGACTGCATCACCTCCCCGGCGCGCCGCCGCCGCGAAAGGAACCACCATCATGAACTACGCAAGCTTCGTATCCCCAGACGGCTCCCCCACCTGGGGCATCATCGCCGACGGACGGGCCTACGATCTCGGCCCCAGCGGAGCCAACCTTGCCCGCACACTCCGCGCCGCCGTCGAGCAGGGCATTTTCGGCACCGTCGGTGAAGAGTTCCGCAGCGCCCCGTCCCGCGAGGAGGCGGACATCGAGTTCCTCCCCGCCGTCACGGATCCCGGCAAGGTCATCTGCATCGGCGTGAACTACCGCAGCCACCAGGAAGAGTCCGGCAAGACGGAGCAGAAGGCCCCCACCATCTTCACCCGCTTCGCCGACTCCCAGATGGGCCACCTGCAGCCGGCCCAGATGCCTGCCACAACCACCAAGTTCGACTACGAAGGCGAAATGGCCCTGGTCATCGGCAAGGATGCGTTCCACGTCGCCGAAGACGACGCCTTTGACTACGTTGCCGGCTATGCCGCCTACAACGACCTCAGCGTCCGCGACTGGCAGCTCGCGGCCTCCCAGTGGATCCCCGGCAAGAACTTCCCCGGCACCGGCGGCTTCGGCCCCTACCTCGTCCCGGCTGCCGACCTGGGCGACGTCAACGCACTCACCCTGGAAACCCGGGTCAACGGCGACATCCGCCAGAAGGCCTCCGTGGCCGATCTGTACTTCACCATTCCGCAGCTGATCGCCTACGTCACCGGCTTCACCAAGCTCTCCGCCGGCGATGTGATCGTCACCGGCACCCCCGGCGGCGTGGGCCTGTTCATGGAACCGTCCGGGCTGCTCTCGGAAGGGGACGTGGTCGAGGTGGAAATCACCGGCCTGGGCACCCTGAAAAACACGGTGGAACTCGTCTCCTGACCTGCCCGGCTCCCCCGACTGCACTCCTCAAGGAACGGAACTTTGATCGGCATGGACAAAATCATCGAAACAGACGTGGTTGTCATCGGGGCAGGCCCCATCGGCCTGGCCGCGGCGAACCTGCTGGCGGACCAGGGCGTCAAAGTGATGCTCGTTGAACGCCATGCCGGGACAAGCGACGAACCGCGGGCCATCAGCGCAACCGACGAGACGCTGCGGGTCATGCAGCAGATCGGCATTCTGGACCGGCTGGCGCCAGAGATGCTCATGGACACGGGCGCCCGCTACTTCGGCCGGAAGGAACAGCTGCTGGCGGAGGTCTACCCGGCGAGCCCTCGGCTGGGCCAGCCCGGCAAATCGCAGTTCGACCAGCCCGTGATGGAATCACTGCTCCTGGAGGCCGCCCGGGCCCGTCCGCTGATCGACGTCCGCTTCAACACTGAGGCGTTCCGCATCACGGACGGCCCCGAGCACGCGGACACGGTGCTGATCGACGACGACGGCAAGCACACCGTCCGCTCCAAATGGGTGCTGGCGTGCGACGGCGGCCGCAGCCCGGTCCGATCCCAGCTCGGCATCCCGATGGAAGGTTCCACCCAGGTCCAGAAGTGGATCGTGGTGGACATCATCAACACCCCGGGCCAACCGGAACGGTTTTCCGAGTTCCACTGCAACGGGACACGTCCCGTCGTGGTGGTCCCCGGAGTTCACGGCCGCCGCCGCTACGAGTTCATGCTCCTCCCCGGTGAGGAGGCCGCGGCGGTGACCGCTCCGGAGGCCATCATCAGGCTGATCGCGCCGTTCCAGACGATCGTCGCGGCGGACATCCGCCGCGCTGCCGTCTACGTTGCCCACCAGCGCGTGGCCCTGAACTACCGCGTGGGGCACGTGCTCCTCGCGGGGGACGCAGCCCACATGATGCCCCCGTTCGCCGGCCAGGCCCTGAACGCCGGCATCCGTGACGTCGCCAACCTCGCCTGGAAAATCGCCGCCACCGTCCAGGGCACCGGAACCGAGGCACTGGTGAACACCTACCAGGCCGAGCGGCGCCCGCACGCGGTGGACATGGTGCGCCTTTCCCACCGGATCGGCACAGTGGTGATGAACGTCAACCCCGCGCTCACCGCCATCCGCGACGCCGCCATCACCGCGTCCGGCATCGTTCCGGCCGCCAAGGCATGGCTCGCGGGCATGAAGTTCCTCAAGCAGCCGCACTTCACCGACGGCTGTGTGGCGGCCCCGGGCGCCGGTGTCCCGAAGGCAGCGGCCGCGCTGGTGGGCCGCTCGCTGTCCCAGCCGCAGGTCACACTGCCCACCGGCGACGCCGTCCCGCTGGACACCGTCCTCGGTACGGGGTGGGCACTGCTGCATTTCCCCTCTGACGGCGGCCCAGCCATTGAAGTCCGGCGCTTGGGCACTGAAGGGGACGGCACTGAAGGGAACGACGACGGCGGCTCTCCCCTTGCGCTGTGCGTCACCACCGCAGTCACCGACACCAGCGGTGCATTCAAGGCTGTTGCCGGCAGCGGCGTAGCCCTCGTTGTGCGGCCCGACCGCTACGTCGCAGCAGCCACCACCCCGGACACCGAGCAGGCGGCCTTTGACGCGCTGGCCGCCTATGTGCCGGAGCTGAACCTCCTGCGGCACGCCGAATCAGCCGCGCCTGCTACACGCTGACAAATACGGGAACAAGGGAGCGGGGAGGCTAGGTGGCCTCCCCGCTCTTTTGCTGTCCCAGGCTGTTCCTGTACAAAGTGCGCTCGGTACAGAACATCGGCTACAGAACGACGGCGGGGCCGCACCCGCCGGGATCGGAATCCCTGGGTGCGGCCCCGCCGTCGGGCTTTGAATCTGCTGCTTACACCTCGCCGCCGTGGCGTTCAATCACGTCGCTGGCCAACTGCTTGCCGAAGGACGTGTGCAGGCGGAGCGCTTCCGCCGCCCGCTCGTAGTCGTGGTCCTTCAGCGCCGCCGTGAGCTCGACGATGTGGCTGTGGTCCATCTTCCGGGCCCACTCCTCGCTGTTGAGGGCCTCGCGCCAGACCGTGCCGATTCCGAGGCGGCGGAAGGCGTCGGTGAGCTGGGCGGAGCCCGCCACGCTGACCAGGCGGTTGTGGTACTTCGCGTTGGTCTTGAGGAACTTGTCCAGGGCTTCCTGGCCGCCTTGGCGCAGCAGTGCGAGCTCGTCGGTGAGCCGGCTCAATTCCGCGATGTCCTCGTCCGTGAACTTCCCGAAGTGGCTGGCGAGGACGCCGAGTTCGATAGTGAGGCGGCCGTCGTAGACACTGTCCGTCAGCTGGCGGGTGATGGGCGCGGGCA
Source organism: Arthrobacter sp. P1_B11 (assembly GCF_056406715.1). Taxonomy (NCBI): domain Bacteria; kingdom Bacillati; phylum Actinomycetota; class Actinomycetes; order Micrococcales; family Micrococcaceae; genus Arthrobacter; species Arthrobacter sp. P1_B11. The sequence continues at coordinate 70,063 of NZ_JBFTZQ010000011.1, read as the reverse complement.
GGAATTCGCCCCTGTCCCCGCGGATGACCAGGGATTCGGCCGTCAACTTAACCAGGGCGTTGTGGACGTTGTGCGGATCGGACTTGGCCTGTTCAGCGATCTCCACCGGATCCAGTGCCTGGTGCAGCGGGGTGCGCCGGCCCAGCACCCAGTCACGCACGGCGTCGTAGGCCGCGAGCTCCTTGACCCGTTCCAGTCGACCGAAGGCGCCGCGGAAGTACGCCAGCGGCTCCCCTGCGGTGGCCTTGGCATCCGTAACCTGGCCAAGGAACACGGTGTGCGTGCCACCGGTGGGGGTTTCCGCAACCCGGCAGACGATGGTGGCAAGGGCGCCGTCCAGCATGGGAACGCCCTCGGCCGACATGGTGACCGAGACGCCGTCGAACTTATCTCCGCCCTTGCGGCCGAACTTCATGGCGAGGTCGCTCTGGTCCTCGGCCAGGATGTTGATGCCGAACACTCCGGCCTTCAGCACGGCGTCGTGCGTGGAGCTGGAGCGGTTAAGGCAGGCGAGCATCATGGGAGGCTCCATGGACAGCGACGACACGGCCGACGCCGTCGTTCCGTACAGCTCGCCGTCCACAACCGTGGTGATCACCGTGACGCCGCTGGCGAAATGGCCCACGACGTGACGGAAAGCGGCGGGATCGACGGTGATCTCCGCGGTGGGTGCAACCTGGGGTGTATTCATTTCATCCTCCTGGGATTTAGTGCTGAAAAGTCGGGTGTGAAGAGTTTGATGAGGGGCGCCAGGCTGTCCAGGTCCTCAAGGTGCTGGACGAGCCGGACCGCTTCCTCGGCATTCCTGCGCGGGGTCCTGCCGCCGAACTCGGCGTTGGCGTAGTACTTGTCCAGGATCTCCGCCTCGCTCATCGGGCTGGCGTAGATGTCCCCCTTGGGCACGTCCGTCCTGGTCCTGAGCACGGAACCGTCCCGGAGCCGCAGCTCCACTTCGGCGGTGAGCGATTCCGCCGGCGGCAGCGAATCAACCAGCCGGATCTTGTCCAGCAGCCGCAGCAGCCGCGGATCCTGCATATGCTCCAGCGTGAGGTGTTCCGGCCGGACCGTCCTGTACATCAGGGCCGTGGCGGCCGTGAAGCGGATGCTGAAGGCACCGGAAACCTCCGGGCATTCCCCGATCACGAACGGCTGGCCCACGAAACCCTTCAGGGTCCGGGGGGTCACATGGATGAGGATCTCCTCGATCTCATCCTCGTTGAGCCGGTTCTCGGTGGCCAGCCGCACGCAGGCGTCCAGTGAGGGGTGGCTGGCCCGGCACGAGGACCACGGCTTGATCACACAGTCTGCATAGAAGGCCCGGCCGAGCCCGCGGGTCACCTTCTCGGGTGCCGGTGACGAGCAGTACATGTCCAGGAACCCGTGCGGACCCGCGATGGCGTCCGCCGGCCCGGTGAACCCGGCCTGCGCCAGCTCCGCGGACACAATGGAGTTGCGGGCGGCGAAGGCTATGGGCAGTTTGAACGCGAGGGTCTGGTCGAAGATGTTGGCCACGGTTCCGGACAGTTGGTTCACCGCGATTCCCAGCGCGTTCCGGACCTGGTCCGCGTCCAGCCCCATCAGTTTGGCGGCGACGGCGGTGCCGCCGAGGCCGTTGACGGTGCCGGTGTTGTCCTGGCCGCTGTAGACGTCAAAGCCCGACGCCGCGGCGAGGCGGGAGGTGAGGTCGTCTCCCAGGATCAGTGCGGTGAGCAGGTCCCGGCCCGAGGAGCGCTGCTGCTCGGCGACGGCCAGGGCCACCGGTACCGTGGTCCCGCTGATGTGGGCGGCGGACTGCGTCTGGTCCTCGTATTCGGCACCGATCGGCTCGAAGTCGTAGGACCGCATCATCACGGCGTTGACCATCGCCGCATTGTGCGCCGGGAGGCGGATGCCGTGGACCAGCACCCGTGACTCCGGCGCGCCGCCCCAGCGGCGGGCGAGGTCCAGGACGGCGCCGTTGCCCTGGGCGCGGTGGCCTGCGGCGATGTTGCCCAGCGAGTCGATGATCCGGATCTTGGCCCGGGCCACGGTGCCGGCGTCGAGGGCCTCGAAGCTGGTCTCTGCGACGTGCCGGGCCACTGTGCCCGCCATGTTTTCAGTGCCGTTTTCGAGGCCGTTTCCGCGGCCGGCGGCCTCTGCTATTTGCGCTGTCATGGCGGAACCTAGCCCCGCGCCCCAACGGCGATCCGGTCACTGGCGGACGCGGCAGGAAAGCCGTCGTCCGCAGCGGGGATGCCGTCGATTTCCTCGAACATCGCCTGGTAGGCGCCGGTCTCCCCGGCGGCCTGGGCCTTGCGGTGGTCCAGGGCGCGGGCGCGGCCGATGCTGCCAAGATAGAAACGTTCGTAGAGCTCGATCCGGCTGCCCAGTGCCGAGCCGGCGAAGTCCCAGGCGGTGCGCATGATGCGGGCGCGTTCCTGGGCGCTGATGCCGTTCGCGCCGGGCAGGTACTTCTTCAGCAGCGGGCCCAGGCGCGGATCGTTGAAGGCACCGCCCGTGGGGGTTGCCAGCAGGTTGTGCGAGCCCATGGATTTGATGATTTCGTTGATCCGGATCATCCAGCCGGGCATGATGGCCCGCAGCGAGCTGATGTCGTCATGGCAGAAGAACGCTCCGCCGCCCCAGTCCGAGGCCCGCATTTCCGCGGAGTGGATGGCCGCGCGGGTGAGGCGCAGGTAAGTGTAGATCTCGCCGAGCATCGCGCCGACGTCGGGCTTGTTCTCGGTGCCGGTCACCTTGGCGATCTGCGTGCACAGGTCGTAGGCGAACTCCAGCTTCACGGCGGCGCGGATGGCCGTCTGCTGCTGCGTGTTGCCTGACGCGGTGCCGGCGTTGATGGAGTTGTAGACGTCCAGGTTACCGTCGATGAACACGCGGTCCCAGGGCACCAGGACGTCGTCGAAGATGATGACGGCGTCCTGCTCGTCGAATCGGGCAGAGAACGGCTTGTCCGCTACATCGGCGTCCACGCCGTAGTGGTCCCGGCAGACGGCGACGACGCCCGGCGTGGCCACCGGTATGGCAAAGGAAATGGCGTACTCCTCGAAGCCCTTCTGGATGGGTACTGCGGGGTAGACGTACAGCTCATCGGCGATCGGCCCGAGGGTGGCGAGCATCTTGGCGCCCTTGACGATCAGGCCCTGCTCGGTCCGCTCCACCACGCGCAGGGTGAGTTCCTCGTTCATGCCCTGCAGTTCGCCGACGCTCTTGTCGATCGCGGCATGCACGATGGTGTGGGTCAGCGCGAGGTCCTTTTCGATCACTTCGCGGTGGTAGGCCGCCAGCCGCTGGTGGTACACCGGATCCCCGGAGCGGTCGAAGATGTCCTTGCGGGACACATGCCCGGCCAGGACCACATTGACGTAGTCCGGCGTGCGGCCCAGCATGCCGTTGGAGTACCGGGCCAGGCGGTCGAAAGCGCGATGCCGGAGTGCGATGTCCTCCGCGCTCCTGGGCAGCGAGAGGCTCACATTCATGGCCTCGCCGGTCTCCGGATGGGTGGTCAGGCAGTCCGCCGCGTACTTGTGCTGGTAGTCGAAGTAGCCGGCCATGCCTTCGACGGAACCCTTGAAGGCCGGGTGTTCCAGGACCGAGATGCGTTCCGAGCCCAGCCATACCTCGCGGCCGTCATCCAGGCCCCGCTTGTACTCTGCTCCGGTGCGTGCTGTCACTTTGAACTCCTTCTTGGCTGGCACCAGTGCTGGCACCTGGGAACTTTCACAACATTGTGAGATGAAAATGCATTCTTTGATTGATTTTATATAAAAAGGGTGAACTTGGCAATGCCCTGCTGGCCCGCTCCGGTCAGAACGACGTGATGACGCTGCGGGCGATCGCACCGGACTCCTGCAGGCGGTAGGCGTCATTGATCCCCTCGAGCGGAATTTCCTGGGCCACCAGGTCATCGAGGTTCAGGCGACCCTGCAGGTAGAGCTCGGCGTACATCGGAATGTCCCGGCGGATGTTGCTCGATCCCATGTAGACGCCCTGGATTCGCCGCTGCGAGGCGATGAGTGAGCGCAGCACGTCCACCTCCAGGGGCGCGCCCTGCGGGATGCCGATGAAGTAGGCGCCGCCGCCCACACGGGTCATCTCGATGGCCTGGGCCTGGGTTACCCCCAGTCCGATTGCCTCGAAGGAGTGATGCACCCCGCGGCCACTGATCCCCCGCACCTTCGCCACAGCATCCTCTTCGCTGGAGTTCACCACGTGGGTGGCGCCGAAGCGGGCGGCCAGTTCGAGCTTGGCCGGATGCACATCGACGCCGATGATGGTGGTGGCCCCGGCGATCCTGGCGCCGGACAGGATATTGAGGCCGATGCCGCCCAGCCCGATGACGGCAACAGTGTCGCCGGGCTGGACCTTCGCCGTATTAAGTGCCGCCCCCACACCGGTGATGGCCGCACAGCTGAGCACGGCAGCCTGGGGGAAGGGCAGTTCCTTGGGGATCCGCACCAGGGTGTTGGCGTGGCAGATGGTGTACTCGGCAAAGGCGGCGACGCCAAAGGCGTGCACATCCCCGCCGCCCCTGCGCAGCTTGGACCCGGCAGCGAGCGGCCGGGAGACCTCGCCGGGATTGACACAGCGGTAGCTGTGGCCGGCCAGGCATTCCTCGCAATGCCCGCAGAACTTCACTTCGGAGCCAACCACGTGGTCCCCGACGGCGAGGTCCCGGACGTCAGGACCGACGGCGGCAACGATGCCGGCCATTTCATGTCCAACAACCATGGGAAGCGGGCGCCCGCGGTCGATCGAGGCGACGAGCAGATCCGAATGGCACAAGCCGGCAGCCTTGACCTCCACGAGGACCTCGCGGCCCACCGGATCCCCGATGCTGATCTCTTCCACATCAAAACGGCCGTTAATTTCGTTGATGACTGCAGCTTTCATCGTTGACTCCCTTGTCTGGTGGCGAGCTTGCGTGGTGATGCACTTACGTGATGTGCGTGGACTGCGCCCGTTAAAATGCGACTAATAATCGATAATCTGGTTATTTTGCACTTCACTACCCACTATATTTATATTTGTGGCCTGAGTCACGTCCATGCCGGTCATCCCGGCTCATTCATTGAGGGGAACAAACGGTCATGAAAGCAGCAGTGCTCGACGGCGTAGGTCAGCCGTTCCAAGTCCAGGACATCGACATCGCCGATCCGATGGGCCGTGAGGTGCTTATCGACGTCCGCGCCAGCGGCTTGTGCCATAGCGATATGCATGTGGCCGAGACCAACGTGGGATTCCCCGTGCCCGCATTGCTCGGCCACGAGATCGCCGGGGTGGTGGCCGAAGTAGGCCCGGACGTCACGGAGTTCCGCGTCGGCGACCACGTGGTGTCCTCGCCGATCCACAGCTGCGGCCATTGCCGGGGATGCCTGACCGGCCGGCCCTACCAGTGCCGCCATCCACAGGAAACCCAGCGGACCCCAGGCCAGGGCCCGCGGCTGAGCCGCAACGGCGACGCACTGACTCAGTTCATCGGCGTCGGTGGTTTCGCCGAGCAGGTGCTCGTCCACGAGAATACGGTGGTCTCTGTCAGCAGGGACATCCCGTTCGACCGCGCCGCCCTGCTGGGCTGTGGGGTGGTGACCGGGGCCGGGGCGGCCATCAATTCGGCGCGCATCCGTCCCGGAGATACAGTTGCCGTCATCGGTTGCGGAGGGGTGGGCCTCAACGTCATCCAGGGTGCCGCCCTGGCCGGCGCGCGCAGGATCATCGCAATCGATCTGCAGCCGGGCAAGCTCGAACTCGCCAAGGTCTTCGGTGCCACGGACATCGTCAATGCCGGGGACGGGGACTCCGTGCAGGCCGTCAAGGACCTCTCCGGCGGCGGAGTCACCTGCGCCTTCGAGGTGATCGGCCTGAAACAGACAGCGATGGACGCCGTCGCGATGCTGGACATCGGCGGCACCGCGTTCCTGATCGGTGTCCAGAAACCCGAAACTCGCCTGGAAGTGACTCCCTTCGGCGACCTGATGGGCAAGCAGAAGGGCATCCGTGGCGTGGCCATGGGCTCCACCAACCTCAAGATCGACATCCCCATGTACGCGGAACTGTACTTGCAGGGCCGCTTCAAGCTGGATGAACTGGTCTCCCGGCATATCTCGCTGGACCAGATCAATGAGGGTTACGACCTGCTGCGCGGTGGTTCAGTGGCCCGCTCGGTGATCACCCACTTCTGAGTCCCTCGGATCCGCACAGACCCCTTAACACCAGTGGAGCCGCCCTTTCGGACGGCTCCACTGGTGTTTCCGGCAGTTGCTGTTTCCGGCAGTTGCGGCGGACTTAGCGCCGTGGCCGCAGTTCAGGCTCGACGCCGGCCGCCTCACCGCCGGTTTCGGTCACCGCATACAGTGCCGGGCTCCTCGGATCGAAAGACGGCACGGCGTGGCCTTCGGGCGTCCGCGCCACGCCGTCGGCGACGAAGCCGAGCAGCAGCGCTCGCACGCGGTCCGACACCGAGTCGAAGACGTCCCCGGGGAACCCCTCGAGCATCGGCGCATCCTGCCAGTCCGCGCGGTTCCCGAAGAGGAACGGAAGTTCGAAGCAGTGCGGGGCGCCGGCGCCGTCGAGCCTGCTGCGCACGGAGAACCGCAGCAGCGTGGCCGGGATTCCGGCCCGGTCCGCCTGGCCTGCAAGCTCGGTGGCGGCTAGCCGGAACTGGTGCAGGCTCATGGCCTCCACCAGCTTCGCGTGGTTCGTCGCCCCGGGATGCCGTTCCTCAATGAAAGACAGTGCCTCGGCGGCGGCTTCGAAGTGCGCACCGACGAAGCCGGCAAGCTGTTCCGGTCCGACGGCCTGGACGGGCAGGGCGTACAGGAACGCGGCGGCTTCATCATCGGTGCTGCTCAACAGCAGCGCGTCCACATGCATTGCGGCCGCCGCGGCCTCGAAGTCCATGGCCCATGACGGAACCAGCTCCCCGTCGGCGGCCGGCATCAGGCCCAGTCCCCTGCCCGCATAGGCTTTGGACACCGCCGCCTGGGCGGCCAGGATCTCCCCGGCTGTAGCCGCGGATTCCGGCGAACCGTCCCCCACACCGTCCACGGCGCCGAGGGCGGCGGCGAAAATCTTGGACCGCTCGTCGAACTCCGCGGCATTCAAAGGAGGCTGCCAGGGCAGGCTGAACAGGGCGGTCCGGCTGAACAGTCCGCGCGCCTGCTCGGCGAAACTGAGCACGTAGGCGTACCACGCCCCTGCCGAATGCCCCGCCAGGGTGGTGGCCGAGGGATTGCCGCCGAACGCGGCGATGTTCCGGTGAATCCATGTCAACGCCTGCAGGATGTCCCCGGCGGCAAGGTTGCGCGGACCAAGGTCCGCAGTGCCGCCGGCGCCGTCGAGCAGTCCGAGCGCACCCAGCCGGTAGTTGACGGTGACCACGACGGCGCCGCCCTCCTGGGCGAGCCGGGCGCCGTCGTACCAGCGGACATTCCCGGCGCCGCTGATGAAGGCTCCCCCGGGCAGGAAGACCAGGACCGGGAGGTCCTTCGCACCTTCAGGCGCCCAGATGTCCAGCAGGAAGGAATCCTCGCTCTGCGGCATCCGGGACAGTGCGGGGCCGAGCAACCAGTCCAGGGATCCTGGACCCTGCGGGAACACCGTCGCAGGGGCCTGAGGCCGCTCGGGTGACGGATCACCCAGCGCGGAGAAGCGGTCTGAGGGATCCAGCCGCTCGCCGTACCGGACGCCGCGGACGCAGACGACGCCGTCGTCCGTTTCCGCGACGTACAAGGCCTCCCCGGCGCGGAGCCCCGCCAGCGGTTCCGTTGCAGCGGCGCTCATGCCAGCTGGTTGTAGTCGTCGAGGTTCACGGTGCGGGTGATCTTCCAGAAGTCCAGTACCGGGTGGGGCCAGATCTGGGAGACACGGCCGAACTTGTTCTTGTACCAGGTGTGCACGCTGGGATGGCCCCAGGCCTTGGTGGCGTTGGCCGCATCGAGGCCCGCGACGAACGCGTCAAGGACTTCCTGCTTCAGATCCAGGGCCTTGAGGTCGTTTTCAATGATGAGACGCAGCGACTCGAGGATGTATTCGACGCCGTATTCGATCATCGAGTACAGGCTGCCGTTAACCACGTGGCCGGTGTTGGGGCCGGTGATGATGAACAGGTTCGGGAAGTTCGGAACTGTGAGGCCGGCGAAAGCCTTGGCATCGCCGCCCCAGTAGTCATGCAGGTCGGTGCCGTTGAGGCCGGTGATCTTCAGTGGCTCAAGGAACTGCGAGGCCTGGAAGCCTGTGGCGTAGACGATGATGTCCACCTCGTGGAGCACCCCGTCCTTGGTGACGATGCCCGCCGGGGTCATGCGTTCGATGCCCTCGGTGACCAGCGCGGACTGCGGCTTCTTCAGCGACTCGGCCCAGACGCCGTTGTCCCGGAGCATGCGCTTGCCGCCCACGATGTAGTCCGGGGTGACCTTGGCGATCAGGTCCGGGCGGTCCTGGTACTGCTTGGCCAGAATGTCGGTCAGCCCTTGGCGCCACTTCGCGTTGACGGCGGACACACTGCCAGGCTTGTCCCAGCCCGGTTCCGCCACGGTGGTGTGCTGCCGGCCTTCGACGCCGAGCCAGTGCTGCCAGAACCGCAGCCACTGTCCGTAGTGCGGGAGCTTGCGGACCAGCCACTGGACCGAGTCAGGCATGTCCGCGTAGTAGCCCTGGGTGGGCAGCATCCAGGGTGAGCTGCGCTGGAAGACGGTCAGCGATGAGACCTGGTCCACGATCGCAGGGACAATCTGGTAGGCGCTGGCGCCGGTGCCGATGACGGCCACGCGCTTGCCGGTCACGTCGACGCTGTTGTCCCACTCGGCCGAGTGCATCTGGATGCCGGCAAAGTCCTCGCGTCCCGGAACGTCCGGGTACTTGGGGCGGTCCAGCTGACCGACGGCGGAGAGCACGGCATTGAACTGCCGGCTGACCGGCTGGCCGGCGGCGTCGATGATGTCCACGTTCCACAGTCCTGTGGCCTGGTCGTAGCTGGCGGAAGTGACCTCGGTGTTGAACTCGATCTCACCTAGGATGCCGCCACGCTCGGCGACCTGCCGGGTGTATTCGAAGATCTCCGATCCCTGCGAGAACTGCTGGGGCCAGTCGTCACGCTGGGCGAAGGAGAAACTGTAGGCGTAGTTCGGTGTATCGAGGCGCACACCCGGGTAGGTGTTCTTCCACCAGGTGCCCCCGACGGTGTGCCCCTTCTCGAACACGGTGTAGGGAATCCCGGCCTGTTTCAGCCGGTAGGCAGCCGCCATGCCGGAGACCCCGGAACCGATGACGGCCACGCTGAAGTCCCGCCCCACGGCGATCTCATCGAAGTCCCACGTCGGCTTGCCGCTCTTGCCCTCCACCAGGGCCATGTCATGCATCAGCATGGGGTGGTACTCGGGGTTGGCCGCGTTGGTGATCCAGGTCACGATGTCATCGGCCTGAGCCTCGGTCAGCATCCCGACGCTGGTCAGCTGCTCCTCGCGCACCCGCTTAAGCGCCTCGAATGCGAGTCCGCGGGCCTGTGCCTGCTGTTCCGGGCTCATGCCGCCGTGCGGCTTGCCGACGATCTCCGCCGGCGGCTGTGGGGGACGCAGGTCCTCGCGCAGGATGGAGAAGTCTCCCGTTACTGCCGCAAGCGCCACCATCAGCGCCGGAAGGTCGGAGGTGTCGACGACCTGGCGCAGGAACTGGTCGTCTTCCGTGATGGGCTCGTACCGGTCCCTCCAGTAGAGGTCGTCGACAGAGCACTCCTCGCGGGCTTGGACTGCTTCGGTGGTGGAGTTGGTCACGGCGGTTCTCCTTGGTGGTGACGGAATCTTTACGGGGGCTTCGATGGCACGGCCTGCACATGGAGGCCTTTCCCCAACGACGGCGTTGCGGGAGTCTCGTGCCACCGCGCCCTGACACCTGCTGTGCTTGAGGTCTCTCCGTGGGGCTGCTTCAAGTCTAGTATCGATATTGCATAAGTCAATAAAGAAAACATTATCCTGCGGCGGGTAGAATAATGCACATGTCGAAAAGTATCGAATCTGAGACCCTCAGCACCCAGATCCGGGACTCGCTCCGGGATGACATTCTGGCCGGCCGCTGGGCCGCAGGAGACAAGCTCCAGCTGGTTGCGCTCACTAAGCATTACAAGACCAGCAGTACGGTCATCCGTGAGGCGCTGACGCGTCTCGTGGGGGACCGTCTGGTGACCCTCAAGCCGAACCGTGGCTTCTTCGTGCCGACGCTCTCGCTGGCCGAGATCAAGGACATCAACGAACTGCGCTGTGTCTCGGAGGAGTTCGGGATCGGACTGGCGGTCCAGCGCGGAGATCTGGCGTGGGAATCCGAGCTGATCGCAGCCCACCACACGCTGGAGCGGACCCTTTACCGCGACGAGAGCGGCGAGCTGACGGATGCCTGGAACCACGCCCACCAGGCCTTCCATGCCAAGCTACTCGAGGCCTGCGGTGTCCCTGTGCTGATCGACCTCGCTTCGACACTGTCCGACCTGTCCCAGCTGTACGGCCGCTGGGCGGGCCACGCCACCCGCGCCACGGGCCGCGACATCGCCCAGGAGCACCGGGAAATCCTCGCCGCGGCTTTGGACAGGAATGCCGAGCTTGCCTCCCGGCTCATCCGGAACCACTACGAGACGACGCTGCACGCCATCCTGAAGTCCGCGATCGAGGAGGGCACCGCCGAGAGCGTCCGCGAGAAGGCCAAAGCCTAGCCGCCTAGCTGTACTAGCCCGGGAGCCCAGCCCCAGGCGCAGGCGCAGAAAGCCCTCCGGGATCCCAGTAAGGGAACCCGGAGGGCTTTGTCAGTTGGGCCGCGTCGGGCCTAGTGGTCCCGCAGGCGGTGCAGGATGCGTGCCCGTGCCTCCGCAAAGCGGGGGTCCGCCTTGGTCTCGACCTGGTCGCGGTGGTCACCGAAGCCGGTCTCGATCACGTCCACCACGGTGGCGGGCTTCTCCGCCAAGACGATCACCTTGTCCGCCAGGTACAGCGCTTCATCGATGTCGTGCGTGACCAGGATGATGGTTACGCCCAGGGTCGCCTGGAGGTCGATCACGAGGTCCTCGAGGTCGAACCTGGTCTGGGCGTCCACTGAGGCGAACGGTTCGTCCATCAGCAGGACCTTGGCGTTATAGGCCAGGGCCCGGGCGATGGCCACGCGCTGCTGCATGCCCCCCGACATTTCCCACGGATACTTGTGGCCCTGGCCCGCCAGGCCCACGGCCGCAAGGTTCTTCTCCGCGGTTTCATTCCGTTCTTTTTTGCCCACGCCGCGGCCTTGCAATGGAAAGGCAACATTCTCCAGTGTGGTCATCCAGGGCATGAGCGAGCGGCTGTAGTCCTGGAAGACCACGGCAAGGTCCCGGTGGGGGCCGTTGATGACTTCCCCGCCGACGCTCACGGTGCCGCTCCGGGGTTGGATCAGGCCCGAGAGGCACCGCAGCAGGGTGGTCTTGCCGACGCCGGACGGACCGACGATGGAGACGAATTCCCCGTCGTTTACATCGAGGTTCAGATCGTTCAGGATCTTGTTCTCGGAGTCACCGAAGCCGTAACTCATCGTCAGCCCTTGGACCTGGAGCAGCGGCTTCGTCGCCACCTGCACCTCTTCGGGCGCTGCCTGAATGGCCATGGAAGCTCCTTCAATTTTCTGTTGGATCGGGGGTGTCATTTTGCGCCTGACTTGAAGTACCAGCTCAGGATCCTGCGTTCAAGGACGACGAACAGGAGGGAAAGGATGTATCCGATGACGCCAACGAGCAGCGCGCCCGCCCACGTCTCGGGCACCATGAAGGTCGCGGAGGAATTGAGGATATAAAAACCCAGGCCCTTGTTGGCGGCGAAAAGTTCGCTCACCACCATGACCGTGATTCCGATCGGAAGCGCCACGCGGACGCCGGCCACGATCTGCGGCAGCGCGGCCGGGAGGACCACCTTGCGGAAATGCAGCCCGCGCGGGATCCGGTAGACCCTGGAGAACTTCCGGATGGTCGGTTCGACGCCCAGAACACCGTCAATGGTGTTCAGCAGCACCGGCCACATGCAGGCAAACGCGATCGTGTAGATCTTGGGCCCCTGTCCGATTCCGAACGCGCCGATGATCAGCGGAACCAGCGCGGCCTGGGGAACGGACCGGAAGAAGTGGATGACCGGATCCACAATTTCCCGCAGCCGTTTCGTCTCACCGAGGATCAGTCCCCCGATAATTCCGACGGCCACCGCGATCAGGAGGCCGGCAGCAAGGTTCCCCAGGCTGTAGGCGGCTCCCTCGGCGATCACGCCGTTGAAGAGGTCCCGGCCCAGGCTGGTCAGGATCGACTCGAGGGAAGGGATGAAAACGTTGGTGCTGTCCGCCGACGCGATCCACCAAATGGCGAACACGACGACGATCAGCCACGCCCGTTGCAGTACGTTCAGGGCCATCTGGGCGGGACGGCTGCGCACGCGCTCCGCTTCCGGTCTCCTTGCCCTGGCCTCAGTTTCCGGCTTTGGTGCCGAACGAAGGGCTGTATCAGTCATTGTTCTGCCTGTTCCATTTGAGGATCCGGCCCTCGGCGAAGTTGAGCAGGCTGGCGATACTCCAACCCACCAACCCGGCGAAGAAGAGGTATGCGAACGCCGAATCCCATCGCTGTGCCTGCTGGGCCAGGGTGATCTGCCGGCCGATTCCCGGCGTCTGACTGAGCACCTCGACGCCGACGGCCACGAGGATGGAGATCGAGGCCGAGATCCGGATTCCGGTGGCAATGAAGGGGGTGGCGCTCGGGAGCAGGACCCGGCGGAACCGGAGCAACGCGGGAATCTGGAAGATCCGCACTGTATCCACCACCGCAGATTCCATGCGCCGGGCGCCATAGATTGTCTGCACCAGCACGGGCCAGAGGCAGGACAGGGCGACGACGACGGTCTCCATCTGGGCTGTGGCACCCAGGAGCATGATGACCACCGGCATCAGCGCCAGCACCGGGAAGGAACGCCCGAAGTCGATCAGGATCGACGTCGAGCGGTCCAGCGCGCGGACGGAGCCGATCAGCAGGCCGAGTACCGTTCCAACTGCCACTGCGATTAGCCAACCGCTGACGGCTGCGGTCATGGTCTGCGCCAACGCTGACCAGAACGTTGCCGAGGCCAGCGACGCGCCGATGGAGGACGCAAGGGCGGCGACTCCTGGCGTCATCGAAGGAAGCGTGCCGCTCCAGATGATTACCTGCCAGATGGCCAGGAGTGCAGCCACTGCCAACAGCCGCTGGGTGGTCAAACCCCAGTCCGGCGACTTTGTGCTTGTCTTCATATCGATCTCTCCGTCATGTTCCTGAGCCCGTGCAGCGTTACTTGGTGAAGCGCGGCGCGTCGGCCCAGAGCATGGCCTCGGCGGTCAACGGCTTACTGACGAACCCGAGCTCTTTCATGGCGTCGATGCCGGCCTGTCCGGTCACCAGGTTGATGGAAGTATTAACCGGCACGTAGGACTTGGGATTGACCTTCGCGGCGTCCACCTGCTTGATCCGTGCGGTGATGTCCACGATCGCCTTGACGTTTGCCGGGTCCGCGTAGAACTTAGCTGCCTTGGCCATTGCGTCATTGAACTTCTTGGCCGTACCGGGGTTGCTTTTGAGCCACGCGTCGGTGGCAGCCCAGACGGTGACGGGCATGTTGCCCTGGAATTCGCGCACCGGGCTGGCGATGCTCTTGAAGCCCGCGTCGACGAGTTGGTGGTAGAAGGTATCCGCCGCGAACGCTGCATCAACCGTTCCCTGCTCCAGAGCTGCCTGCATGCCCGCGTAGGGAACGGCGATTTCCGTAATCGACTTGGGGTCGATTCCTGCCGCTGCTGCCGCCTGGAGCATCGGGATGTCGCCACCGGTGTTCACGCCGACGACGGCCACGTTCTTGCCCTTCAGATCAGCGACGGTCTTGATGCCGCTGTCCTTGGGGATCAGTATTCCGGAATTGTCGACGTTGGGATCAACGACGCCGTTTCCGGAGATCACCTTCACCGGCATGCCCTTCGCCGTGGCTGTGGTCATGACGCCCCAGGATGCCGTGGTGATGTCCGCCTGCCCGCTGACGGTCTGGGCCAGGTTGGCCGAGGGATCGGCACCGGGGACGATTTCGACGCTCAGGCCGGCTTCATCGAAGAAGCCCTTTTCCTTGGCGATGTACGCCGTTTCGAACTGGATGGGCGCCACGACCACCTTGATGGACGTCTTGCCTTCCGAGGCGCCGGCGGCACCGCTAGCAGTGCTTGGGGCCCCACAGGCGGCGAGGGACAGCAGGGTAAGACCGGCAACAGCCGGTGTCAGGACTTTCGCCAAAAGTGAGCGGCGTTTGTGCTTTTCCATCCAGAATCTCCTCATTGAGTACTGACGCGAATAAATGCATAATTCCTATAACAATGTATCTTGGACAACGTGATGTGGCAACCATCACAGATTGCATAACCCGATTCCGCAGTAAGCAGCCTCCCGGAAGGAAGCCAATGACGCCCCTTACCCAGACCCTCCCCACCACTGCCCGGCCGGACCTGCTGGGCGGGCCGCTGCGCCTGCTGATCGACGGAGAGTGGGTGGAAGGCGGAGCCGAGCCGCTGTCCATCATCGATCCATCCTGCGGAGAGCACCTCGTGGATTCCGCTTCCGCCAGCGCCGATGACGTGGACCGTGCAGTCCAGGCTGCCCGCCGGGCCTTCGACTCGGGTCCGTGGCCGGCAATGTCGCCGGCGCAGCGGAGCCGTCTGATCTGGAAGCTCGGAGAGGCCATCGACGCCGCCGGTGACGAGCTGGCCCTGCTCGAAACGCTGAACACGGGCAAGCCCCTTGGCATTGCCCGGGCATTCGAAATCGGCGGAGCCGCGGAGTCGTTCCGCTACAACGCCGGCTGGGCGACAAAGCTCAATGGCGAGACGCGCAACGTCTCCCTGCCCGGGGAATGGCACGCCTACACGCTCAGGGAAGCCATCGGCGTCGTGGGTTTGATCGTTCCGTGGAACAGCCCGTTGGCCATCACCGCCGCCAAATTGGCGCCCGCTCTGGCAGCAGGCTGCACCGTGGTGCTCAAGCCCGCGGAACTCACGCCCCTCACAGCGGTCCGGTTGGGTGAACTGGCCCTGGAGGTCGGCTTCCCGCCGGGCGTGCTGAACATTGTCCAGGGCCTCGGCGCCGTCGCCGGCCAGCGGATCGCGGACCACCCGCTCGTGGACAAGATCTCCTTCACCGGATCGACAGCCGTGGGCAAGCACCTGCTGGCCTCCTGCGCGGGGAACCTGAAGCGCGTCTCATTGGAGCTCGGCGGCAAATCCCCTGTGGTCATCTACCCGGACGCGGACCTCGAGCGGGCGATCGACGGGGCGGCGATGAGCATCTTCGGAAACGCCGGCCAGGTGTGCGCTGCGGGCTCCCGCCTGTACGTCCACGAGGCGGTGGCGGATGAGGTGATCGCAGGAATCTCGCAAAGGGCAACGGCGCTGCGGATCGGCGCCGGGACCGACCCGCAGACCCAGATCGGTCCGGTGATTTCCGCCCAGCAGCGCGAAAGGATCCTCGGCTATATCCAGAGCGGCCGCGAGGAGGGCGCGGAGCTGGTCACGGGCGGCGCCGCAGTTCCCGGGGATGGCTTCTTCATCCAGCCCACCATCCTCCGCAACACCACTCATGACATGAGGGTGGTCCGGGAGGAGATCTTCGGGCCCGTGCTCTCTGCGGCAACCTTCCGCGATTCGGACAGTGTTGCAGACATAGTGGCGCGCGCGAATGACACGGTCTATGGACTCTCCTCCACCATCTGGACGAAGGACATTTCCAGGGCCCACCAGTTCGCACGCAGGATCAAGGCGGGCAACGTGCGGGTCAACGCCGCGGGCGGCATGGATGCGAATATGCCGTTCGGCGGGTTCAAGCAGTCCGGCTGGGGCAAGGAGAACGGCCGCGAGGGCGTGGAGGCCTACACCGAGGTCAAGTCCGTCGCGATCAATATCAGCGGCGCCTAGTCGGCAGGCGAAAAAGGGCAGGCGAAAAGGGACAGGCGGAAGAGGCAGGCGGAAGGGGCCGGACGCTGGTTTGTTCAACCAGCGTCCGGCCCCTTTCGCCGTTAAGGGAAAGCCGGGGACAGCCGCTCTACAGCGGGACAGCCGACTCCGCGACGCCGTCGGGCGCCTCCGCTCCGACCTCGCGGTAACGCCGCGGCCAGACCCCCTGTTTTCCGGGCGACAGGATGCCGTTGGGATCCAGCGCGTCCTTCAGCGTCTCCTGGAGCCGGCGGATGGCGTTGTTGTTGTAGTCGAAACCGTCGGCGATGACGTCCATGTAGTCCACATGGCTGCGGTAGGGCGCGTAACCATGGCTGCGGGCAGCCGCCAGCAAGGCTGAGTAGAGCGCCCGTGCGCGCGCCAGCTGCTCCTGGTTGTCGTTTTCGAAGAAAATCATGGTCACGTGCACCATGTGGCGCGGGTACAGGTGGTAACCGATGTACAGGTCGAAGCCGAACCGGCGGTACAGTTCTTTGGCTTCCCGGTAGAACGCCCACACTTCCTCCCCGCGGGCGGGAATGATGGGGGCCGCATCAATATGCCCGCCGTTTTCCGCCGCCCATGCCACCGTGGACAGCGGCTTGAGCGTGGGCACTCCGGCCATCTGCGTGCGGTCCATGTCGGCAATGTCGTCATAAGCGACCTGCACGCCTTCCGCACCTTCATAGAGACGGGCTTTGACGGTGAACCCTTCAAGTCCGGCGAAGCGCTCCCGAATGATCTCAAGCCTTCGCTGGGCGAGCCCTTTGTCGCCGTAGATGGCGAACTTGGCGTTCCACTGGCCAATGCCCATCTCCTGGCGCATTTCCTCCAGGCGGTCGTCCGGAATGGACCCCTCGCCCTCATACCAGCGCGAGCGCGGACCGTTCATGGTGGCCGCCCGCACCACGTTGCCGCAGAGGGCGTTGTTCTGGATGACGTCCTCGCGCCGGAGCTGGGTCAGGATGTCCACCAACCTGGGCATGTCCTCCTCGCACTCCACCACAACGTCGCCGTTGATGTAAACATCCGGCCAGGGCATCAGCCAGAGTCCGATCTTGGTGACAATGCCGAGATTGGACTGGGTGAAGATGCTGTCCAGGGTCGGGCCGAAGCCGCCTTTGAAGATGGGCCCGAGTTCCGTTCCCTCCATGGCCCACATTCCGGTCCGCACCAGTTCGCCGTCCGGCAAAACCACCTCCATGCCGCAAATGGACTGCACATGGTCCCCCATGGGCGTCATGCCGTAGCCGCGGTCCAGCGCGTTGCCCAGGACCGACCCCCACCCGAGGGCGGGAACTGACATCCACAGCTTCAGGTCCTTCTCCTGGATGTGTTCGAAAAGGTCGAAGAAGCTGACTCCGGGCTCGATGACGGCGTAGTTAAGCTGGTCGTTCACCTCGATGATCTTGTCGAGGCGGCTCAGATCGAGCGCCACCATTCCCCGTGTGCGCGGTTCCGGTCCCCCGTAGCCCAGGTTCTTGCCCTTGGAGAAGGACCACAGCGGAACGCCGGTGTCGTTGGCGAGCCGGACGGTCGCCTGGACCTCCTCCACGCTCCCGGGACGCACGCCCGGCCACTTCGCCCGGCCGGTGTTCAGGGGGTACGGATCGATGTAGCCCTCTTTGGGCGTGGCACGGACAACATTGTCGGCGCCGACAATGGCTTCTGCCTGGTCGAGGAATCTGGCTTGGGCGTCCATCTACGTTCACGTCACTTTCGGGAGGGGGTGCCGCTGCTGCGGCGATAACTGTGGCGCCGGCGGTCGGAGCCATTTCTTTCATGATGACAAGCAGAGCTTCTCAAGTAAATCGTCTCTTTCTGCTCAACGTTGTCAGTAGAATTGACAATGTGAATATCAGCCTCAACCCCTCGATCACCCTCCGCCAGGTCCTTCACTTCGTGGTGGCGGCCGAAACCGGAACCATGAGCGAGGCGGCACGGCGGCTGCACATGGCGCCGTCGGCCATCTCCATGTCCATCGCGGAACTCGAGCGGATCGTCGGAGCGCAGCTGTGCATCAAGCGCAAGTCAAAGGGACTCACGCTGACGTCGACAGGCATCGTCGTGTTCCGTCAGGCACGCCAGCTTCTTGATCTCGCGGACGAGATCGCGTCGCTCTCCAAGAGGGACAGGACGGACATCCGCGGCCCGCTGACCGTCGGGTGCTTCATGCCACTGGGGCCCACCATCATCCCCCCGATGCTGGCCGACTTTGCAGGCCAATGCCCACACGTGGAGGTGGATTTCATCGAGGGCTACCACGAGGATCTTCAGGAGCGCCTGCTCAACGGTTCCATCGACGCCGCCTTCGTCTACGACATGGACATTTCCCCTGCTCTTAAGACGGCCCCGCTGCTGTCCGTGGAGCCCTACATCCTGCTTCCGGCTGACCATCCGCTGCGTGAGGCAGAGGTGGTCTCGCTCAGGGACGTGGCAGCCATTCCGCTCATTTTCTTCGACGCCCCGCCCATTTCCACGCGCATCCTGGACATGTACCGGGATGCCGGGCTCACTCCGGACATCCGGCACCGCTCGCGCAGCTACGCCACGGTCCGGTCCCTGGTGGCGAGCGGCCGCGGCGTTGCTGTGCTCTTCCAGCAGCCCATGCTGGACGCGCCGTACGAGGAGCTGAAGGTTGTCCTCAAAAGGGTTGCGGAGCCCCGTGTCAACACCCGCACCCCGGCCACCGTTTCGCTGGCCTGGACGCGGAGCATGCGGCTGAATGCCCGCGCCCAGGCGTGGGTGGATGTCGCCGTCGAACGGTTTGGTTCCGCCGGCTCCGCTGCTGAGCAGGCCTAAGCCGAGTGGCCCTACGCAGACGGGTGTGAGAGTCCAAGGTTGTCACGGAGCGTGGTGCCCTCATACTCGGACCGGAAGTAGCCCCGGTCCTGGAGTTCCGGCACCAGCTTGTCGCAGATGAGCTTGAATCCGCCCGGGTTGAAGGGAGCATTGAGGTTGAACCCGTCGCAGGCCTTGGACTCGAACCAGTCCACCATGCGGTCAGCCACCTGGGAGGGAGTGCCGGCCATCCACTGGTGTCCGGTGGAGCGGGCCAGATCCACGATCAGCTCGCGCAAGGTCATGCCCATGTCAACACTCTTCTTGCGGTAGATCTGGTAGCGGCTACCCATCCGGGGGTCGTCGGAGAACCACTCGACCGGGATCGATTCATCGAACTCCAGCTCGGAAAGGTCCATCTTGAGGTCGGCGCCCACCTGCTTGCGGCCGTTGCCCAGGTGCACGTAGCCGGCCAGCTCGTTCGCGAGGTCGTGTGCTTCCTTCTCGGTGTCGCCCAGAATCGGCAGGATGCCCGGGATGATTTTGACGTCGTCGGGGTTCCTTCCCTTCTCGGCCACCATGTTCTTGAACTTGGTATAGAACTCGATGGACGGTTCCTTGAACGGCTGGGCGGTGTAGATGCCGTCAGCCACGGAGGAACCCAGGTCCATTCCTGGTCCCGAGGATCCCGCCTGGACCAGCACGGGACGTCCCTGCGGTGACCGTGGCATGTTGATAGGGCCCTCGACTTCAAAGAACTCACCCTTGTGCCGGATGGCCTTGAGCTTGCTCCGGTCCACGTACTCGCCGGAGGCCCTGTCCACGATGATGGCATCATCGGACCAGCTGTCCCAGAGGCGCTGCACAACGTCAACGAACTCGGTGGCCCGCCGGTAACGCACGGCGGGGTCGGGAACGTCCTCCACACCGTAGTTGCTGAAACCGTCCGACGACGTGACGATGTTCCAGCCGGCCCTGCCGTTGGACATGTGGTCCAGTCCGCACAGCTGCCGGGCAAGATTGTAAGGCTCGGAGAATGACGTGGACATGGTCCCGATCAGGCCGATGTTCTTCGTCCTGGCGGCCAGAGCCGCGAGCACGGTCATAGGTTCATAGAACCCGTTCATCTTGATGTCGCCCCGCATCACCGTGTTGGCATGGACGATGTCGCCGAAGAATACGGCGTCAAGTTTTGCGGCCTCGGCCATGGCGGTCAGGTCTGCCACGAAATCAAGGTTGCCCAGTTCTTCGGCCCGGCTTCCTTCCATCCGCCAGCTGTCCTTGTGGTAGCCCGCGGGCAGCATGAAGGTGGTGAGCACCATGTGATTCTTAGGCTTCATTGCCTGGTTCCTTTCGTGATGTGCGCCTATCCGAGCGCCTCGCTGCCTCCAGCATGGCAGTCATGAGTTGTCGCGTAAATGAGAAGTTTCAGCGCTATGAGTTCAATAAAATTGACAATGCTACCCGCGGACAACCCGCCGCCGAACTGACACCGCCCGCCAGGGCGCATCAGCCGAGGGTGCCGCGTGCGGGTATGCCTAGACTGTGTCGAGTTTGAGGCGCGAGCCCTCACGCGTCAGGCGCACTGCCACGAGGCCCGCCGCCAGGATGACGATCCAGAACGCGGCCACCATCCATACGCCGCCGCCGGCTGCGAGAACCAGGCCCGTGGCGATCATCGGGGTAAAGCCCGCGCCAATCATCGAGGCTCCCTGGTAAGACAGGGACGCTCCCGTATAACGGACGCCGGTGGGGAACTGTTCGGAGATGAAAGCGCCGATGGGTCCAGCGAGTGCCCCCTGAACCAATCCGTTGCCGACAACCACTGCCACCGCAAAGCCCCAGAGGGTCCCATTCGTCAGCAACATGATCAGCGGAAATGCCAGAAGGACGGCTGCCACGCCCGCGCCGGTGAGGACAGCGCGCCGGCCGATCCGGTCACTGAGCCGTGCTGAATAGAAGCAAACGGCCACCGTCACCACGGCGGCGACTCCCTTCCAGTTCAGGACGCCGGAGCGGTCAACGCCGCTTGCCACCGCCATGGAGACACCCCAGACAGTCAGCAGTCCCTGGCAGGCGTAGAACCCCAGGGTCGCCACGAGGGTGACCAGAACGACGCGCGGATGGTGGCGGAGCACCTCGAACAGAGGCGGGTGCTTTATCTTGGCGGCCTCGGCGTCGAGCTTCTGGAAGACGGGCGTCTCTGCCACCCTGAGGCGGATGATCATGCCAACCAGGATCAGCAGGGCGCTGAGCAGGAAGGGTATCCGCCAGCCCCAGACCAGGAACTGGTCGCCGGTCAGGGCGGATACAGCGGACACGACCAGGGTGGCCAGCAGCCCACCGGCCGGTCCGCCGGCATTGGCGAACGCTGCCGCGAGGCCGCGCTTGTTCGCAGGGGCGTGCTCCAAGGCCATCAAAGTGGCGCCGCCCCATTCCCCGCCGACAGCAATGCCCTGGATGATCCGCAGGAGCACCAGCATAATTGGCGCCGCAACCCCTATTTGTGCCGTCGTGGGCAGGAAACCTATAACGACGGTGGCGCCGCCCATCATGAGCATCGACAGCACCAGCATTTGCTTCCGGCCGAGGCGGTCGCCGAAGTGGCCGAAGATGATGCCGCCTACGGGCCGGGCAACGTATCCTGCCGCAAGGGTCGCAAAGGAGGCAAACAGGGAAAGACCCGGACCGAGGTTGGCAAAGAAAACTCGATCAAAAACCAGGGATGCAGCGGTGGCGTAAAGAATGAAGTCGTAGTACTCGATGATGCTGCCGATGAGACTGGAGCCGAGGATGCGGCGCATGTCCTTGGTGTTCAGCGAGTCGGCCGCTGCTGGCTTCCTGCTCGAGGGCAGATTCACCGGCCCCTTATTTCTCTGGGCTGTTTTCGGGTTCAACGTGATCTCTTTTCGAAAGCTGTGAGAGTTTGGTGACCGACGGCGTTGTTGGTCACGTCCCGAGGCAACCCCTTCATTCGCACTTCCAAGCATGACGCAGATCACAGAAGAAGGCCAATCGATTAAACATAACTTTGGCGAAAGTGTTTAATCTGCGCCGGGAAAGGGTCTGGGACATGGGAACGCGGAATCCGTCAGTGGTGCAGGCTGCTGAGGGACCGGCGGTCCACCGGAGCAAGCCCGAACTTGCGGAACTCCAAGGGGCGGTATTCGCCCCACATGTTGTACCAGTTCTCGTCCTCGCCCCACACCACCGGAGGACGGGAGTCGTCGTAGATCTGCTCCAGATCCGTGTAAAGCTCGACGACGGCGCCCGAGGTTTCCACGAAGTAGGCGGCGATATTGTGGCCGGCCCCGTGACGGACCGGGCCCCAGATCAGCTCCCGGCCGAGTTTGTTCAGCCTGTCACCGAGTTTGCCGAGGTCAGCAATGCTTTGCGTCTGCCACGCATGGTGGTGCAGCGTTCCTTCGCCGCGGACCAGGGCGATGCCGTGGTGATCAGGGTTGCAACGCATGAAGTAGGCAAAGTCGTCGCCGATGACGTCCGAGAGCCGGAAGTCCAGGACCCGATGCAGGAACCGCATCATGCCGCCAACGTCCCTGGGGTGAAAGTTGACATGCCCGTAGCGGTCTGGGCCGAAGGACTGCTGGAGGGAAACGTTCTCCTGCATGCCCACGTAGATTTCGAACACGAAGCCTTCGGGCCCAATAAAGGAGAAGCCATCCTCGATACCAACACCGCGGGGATTATTGCTGACGATAGTGAAGTTCTCATCCTCCACGCGCCGGCGGATCTCACGCAGTGCGTCGCCATTCGCTGCTACAAGGCCTAAACCATCAACGCCATCGACATCCGACTCGACGTAGACGAGTTCGTGGTGGACATTAGCGGCAGCGAGATACACGGCATCGGACGTCCGCTCCGTTTCGCGGAGTCCGAGGATCTGAGTTGCATCAAAGACGGATTTACTGAGTTCGGTCGTCTGAATACTTACGTGGCCCATGGCGCTGATCAATCCCCAAGACATCCTTGTCTCCTACTCGTTACGCGGCACTTTCAGATCGCGTCATCAACGGACCTGCATTACAAAATACTATCGTACTTAGAATCGATTATCTATCGAAAAAGTATAATCGCTTCCGGTGCGGGGTCCGCCGACGGGGCCGCGCGGCGGAACCCTTGCGGCGGACGACCGCCGCGGAGCGTGCTGACCGAACATCCTGCACCGGACCATGTTCATGCGCCTGATGGACGGCGGAGCATAAACAGCGCCTGCCCAAGAGTGGTATTCCCGCCGAGACAGGGACTGACAGACCCTGCCTCCCGCTGAATAAATCGGGTAACTTTGATGAAGGACTCCGGCAACCGGCGCCGCCCTCCTCCCCTCTCCTTGAATGGAACCACCCGTGTCTTCCCCGACCTCCGCTACCGCACGTGACCGATTGCCCTTCGGCGCCCTGCTGGTCCTGGCCGCCATCGGCTTCACCGCCATCACCACCGAACTCCTGCCCTCCGGCCTGCTGCCCCAGATCAGCGCCGGCCTGAACGTCTCCGAACCTGTGGCCGGCTATCTGACCGCCGGCTACGCAGCCATCATCGTGGTCGCCGTCATTCCGGCCACCATGCTGCTCGCGCGGGTTCCCCGGAATGTGCTGCTCGTGGTGCTGGTTTTGACCTTCGCCATCAGCAACGTCCTCGTCGGCCTGGTGTCCGACTTCGGCGCGGCCCTGGCCGCCCGGCTGGTGGGCGGCCTGGCCCACGGCGTGCTCTGGTCCACCATGGCGCCGTTCGTCGCCCGGATCGTGCCGGCCCACAAGGTGGGCAAGGCGATCGCCGTCGTGTTCACCGGCAACAGCCTGGGCCTGGCCATCGGAGCCCCGGTGGGCACCGCCCTCGGCGGACTCCTCGGCTGGCGTGCATCCTTCCTGATCCTCGCCGGGACCGGCATCCTCCTGGCCGCCCTGGCGCTCTGGCTTCTCCCCACAGTCCGCCGCATCCCCGACGCCCCGCGCCCCTCCCTTCGCAAGGCGATCGGCCAGCCCGGCGTCAAGATCGTGGCCGTCGCCTGGCCGCTGCTGCTCATGGCGCACTTCGCCCTCTTCACCTACATCGCCCCGTTCATCCGCGAAGCAGGCCTGCCGGACTACGCCATCACCCTCTCCCTCACGGTGCTCGGCGCCTCCGGCCTGGTCGGCATCTGGATTGCAGGCCTCACCGTGGATTCACGGCCGCGCCGTTCGCTGCTGATCACGACGGCGGCCGTCGCCGTTTCGATGCTCCTGCTCCCCGTGCTCGGGGTCACCCTTCCCGGCGCCATCGTGCTCATGGCCGTCTGGGGTGCCGGCCTCGGCGCGATCGGCATCTACAACCAGTCCGCCATCCTCCGGGCCGGCCGCGACTACAAGGACGCCGCGAACGGCCTCACCGTGCTGACCATCCAGGTGGGCATCACCATCGGGGCGGTCTACGGCGCGGCAGCCCTCACCACGGCCGGGCCGCTCCTGGTGCCGGTAGCGGCCGCCGTTCCGGTGGCTGCTGCCCTGGTGATGATTCTGGCGGGCCGCAGGCACGCCTATCCGCCAGGCAGCCGAGAGGCCGGCCGGGCAGGGCACCAAAGCACGGAACCGGCAGCCCAGGACGCACTGCCCAGGCACTAATTGCCCCAGAACTTAATCCCCCAGAACTAAAGGGGCGGCGGACGTCCATGACGGCGTCAGCCCGCCGTCGGCCTCCCCTGTTGCCCCGCGTGAGACGCCCCCGCGGCCTCGTAGCTGCTGTCGAACGGGAGCGTATCCATCTCCAGCAGGGGGTTGTGGTCCTGCGTCGCCACCAGCTCGCGGGCGGCTGCTTCCGAGTCCACGCTGGGCATGGAACCCGGCAGGTGCCGATGGGCGGATTCCGGCAGGAAGTAGATGGCGACAGCCGCGATGGCCGACGTCGCCATAAGGTAGAACGCCGGCATCAGGTCGTTGCCCGTCGCCTGGATGAGCGCGGCGATGATGAACGGGGCGGTGCCGCCGAAGATCGCCACGGCGAAGTTGTAGGCGATGCCCATGGCAGAGTAGCGGTGCGCCGTGGGAAACAGTGCCGGCAGCGCCGATGCGAGAATGGCAACGAAGAACGCCACCGGAAACGCGACCATGGCCAAGCCGGCGAGCGTGGCCGGAACGGTTCCAATCGAGATCAGAAGGAACGCAGGAAGCGCCAGGACCACCGTGCTGACGGCCCCGATCCAGAGCACGGGGCGGCGGCCGATCCTGTCCGAGAGACGTCCCGTCAGGGGGATGCACAGGGACATGACCACCAACACCGGAACGGTCAGCAGCGTCCCGTGGATCTCGTCGTAGCCCTTGTTGGTCGTGAGGTACGTGGGCATGTAGGACGTGAGTGCATAGCCCACGGTGTTGCCGGCGGCCACGAGGATCATGGCCAGCACGATGCTGCGCCAGTGGTCCTTGAAGATCCCCACCGGTCCCACCGGGCGGAGCTCGTCTCCGGTCTCGTGGTGGGCGGCGGCCACGGCTTCCGCCTCCTGGGTGGCCTTGAAGGCGGGCGACTCTTCGATCTTCAGGCGGAAGTAGATGGCGACGATGCCCAGCGGACCAGCGGCGAGGAACGGAATGCGCCAGCCCCATGTCTCCATCTGTTCCTGGCCCAGGACCAGCTGGAGGGCGGACACCATCCCGGCCCCCAGCGCGAAGCCGAGGTAGCTGCCCATGTCCAGGAAACTGACGAAGAAGCCGCGGCGGTGGTCCGGCGCGTGCTCGCACACGAACGTGGTGGCGCCGGAGTACTCGCCGCCGGTGGAAAAGCCCTGGATCAGCTTGGTGACCACCAGCAGTACCGCGGCCCAGATGCCCACCACCGCGTACCCGGGAAGCAGGCCGACGACGAACGTCGCCCCGGCCATCAGCATCAGGGTCATGGCCAAGACCTTCTGGCGGCCGATCTTGTCGCCGAGCCAGCCGAAGAAGACGCCTCCCACAGGGCGGGCGATGAACGTGGCGCCGAAGGTTCCCAGCAGAAACAGGTTCTGCACGGCCCTGTCCGCCTCGGGCAGGAACACCGGACCCATGGTGGTGATCAGATATCCGAAGACGCCGACGTCGTACCACTCCATGGTGTTGCCCACGATGGTTCCGCCGAGCGCCTTCCGCAGAGTGCGAGGGTCGACGACGTTGATGTCTGACACACGCAGGCGACGCGCCTTCAACGGCTGCTCGGTCATAATGCCGTCACCGCCCCAACATTCTGGGTTCTGAGCCCGGGAAGTTCTGCTGGCATTTCTTCCTCCATTGGAGGTCGCCTGTCATCCGCCCATTTTCCCACCGTCCTCCTGCCCCGGCAAGGAAAGCCACGAGGACGAACATGCGGCCAGCAGCTGATGCTGTAATCGGGGTTGCCAACTAACTGGGACTGATTGGACTAACGCCAACTCCAGCACCCACCTGTATCATCCTCTGTGCGTCAGTCCGGGCGGCACATCAGTGACCTCATCTTCAGCAGGAAGTGCCGTGCCGACGGAATTCCCTGATGAGATCTGCCGCTTGATCTGCTCAAGCTCATCTTTGAGCTGGTCAACGGTGGCACGGTATTTTTCGAAGTCCGCCGTTCGGCGCCTAGCCACGGCGTAACTGACGCTGGCGGCGAGAATCGCAAGCGGGAACGACACCAGCAAGGCCCAGCCGGACGCGGCAAGGAAGTCCAGCGCTACGGGAAGTGCCTGCTTGAATGCCAGGAACTCGTTCACCCCGCCGACCACTCCGTTCAGAGCGGAGTCTAGGGGGCCCAGAAACTGCCCCACGACAGGCGTCCCGGAAAACGACGGAGCGCTCAGCGGTGGCTCTCCCCCTGCAGACCAGCGCGAATCACCGAAATGGTTCAGGACGTAGATCCCGGCACCCGCGTTGAGGGCCGCGAAGAGCAGGACGGAACCAAGCGCAGTCCAATGAAGCCTGCGCGGACGCCAGACGCCCGCCACAAGCGCGAAGACGGTGGCCGCAACCCAAGAAAAGATGCGGAGTTCGTCGCGGCTCATGCCCCCCAGTAGATCCAAGGAATTCCCCGCCCCTTACAGTTGGAATCAATGCTTGTTCCGGTCCGAAGCGAGCCTATCCCAGTCACCCCGGCGTATGCCGCGGCAGTCACTGGGTGCAGGCTGCTGAAGTGGCGAGCTCTCACTGACTAGGCACTATTCCTTGGCGCGTTCGGCATGAATTTCCGCATCACCAACGCGCTGATGTCCACCGCGGAGTTCGGAATGGGACCGCGTGAATTCGGGCTACTGGGCTCCATCATGGCCGTCGCGACCTTGGCCGGCGCCCTACTCGCGGCCCCGTCGTTCCGGCCACCGGCTGCGTCTCCTGCTCGGCGGGGCCCACGCACTCGGGTTCTTCACGCTGGTAGGCAGCGTGTCGCCGTCGTTCTGGCTCTACGCCGTAGTTCTGATCCCGGTGGGCCTCGCCTCCATCACGTTCCTGAACAGTTGCAACACCAGCATTCAGCTCTCCGTGGAGCCGCAGTTTCGGGGGCGGGTGCTGGCCCTCTACCTGGCCGTCCTCCAGGGCGGCACTGCCGTTGGGGCGCCGCTCATGGGGTGGATCGCCACGGAACTCGGGGCGCTGGTCGGTGGCAGCCGGCGGCATCATCGTGCTGCTGACCGGTCTGCTCGCGGTAATCGCGGTCACCCGGCGCAGCCGGCTGACCGTCCGCACGCCGGCGGCGTGAGGGTCTCGGATGCCTAGTCCGTGAGATGCATGGGTTCAGCCTTGCTTGGAGGCCCAGTCGGCGACGCGCTGTGTGCTTTCCTCTTCGGAGAGGTCCTCGACGCGGGTCATGATGGACCAGCGCACACCGTACGGGTCCCGGATGCTGGCGAACCGGTCTCCTGAGACAAAGGTGGACAGCGGCTCCCGAATGATGGCCCCTGCTTGTTCGGCGCGCGCCACGAGGGCGTCCGCATCGGCGCAGTAGAAGCCGACGGAGTAGCAGTCATCGTCGCCGTTGGGCGCCGGGACAAGGTGGTAGTCGGGGTTGGGCTCGCCAATTTGGAGCCGCCCCTCGCCGAAGTCCAGTTCGGCGTGGACCACGATTCCGCCGATCTCGGTGGCATTCACAGTGCGTGCGCCAAAGACGTCCTGGTAGAAGGTGATGGCCTCCTTGGCCGAGGGGATCGCCAGGAACGGCGTGAGGCTCGTGAAGCCGTGCGGGATGCCGGATGTTGTGTGCTTGCCGTCGGCGGCCGCGGTCAGTTCGGGGCTTGTAGTATCAGTCATAGATCTCACGGTACGCACAGGTCCGCTCAGCGGCTTGGAGAATTGCGACAGCTTGGATGAAGGAGTGTCCTCCCATGGTGGGTTCGTTCAAGGGAATCCTCTACCCTGCCCGGCTTCCCACGTTTCACCGTGTGCCCGCGCCCGAGTCCATCACGAACCTGGTGCAGTGGTTTTGGATCCCCGAATGGGACATTGAGCCAGGGCACACGTCACGCCAGCACGTGATCGCGTTCCCGACGTCCAACCTTGTGGTTCAGAAGGATCTCGTTGAGTTCGCAGGCCCAACTACCCGTCGAACACATCGCGATCTCACGGGCCGAGGCTGGGCGGTTGGTGCACTCCTGCGTCCCGCACTCGTTCCGCGTTTCACGGATGATCCGGGGAGCCTGCGGGATGCCACGCTGCCACTACCGCTCGAGGATCTGCATGCCTCCGTGTCGGAGGCGATGAGCAGGACCGAACCACGGGAACGTCGACAACGCGCGGTGGAGGCTTTCACTGGCTGGCTAAAAGCGCAGAGTCCAGAGGTGTCAGAGGAGGGCGTTCTTGCCAACGCGATGATGGACATTACCGGACGATGCACCGACGTAACCCGTATTGAAGACGTTGCGGCACGTCTGTTCGTCTCGCCGAGAACCCTTCAACGGGTGGCGAGGAAGTACATTGGCCTGAGCCCGTCCGCGCTCATCCGAAGACGCCGCCTCCAAGAGGCCGCCGACCGGTCACGGACCGACCCGTCGGCGGACCTCGCGACGATAGCCGCCGAACTCGGCTATGCCAATCATGCCCATCTGACGAACGACTTCCAAAAGACCCTGGGATTCACGCCAAGCACGTACCGGCGATCCGTCGTCCTGGACCAAGCGCGGAGCACGTCGTCGCGTTAGCATTTCTCCCAACACGTCTGACCAGTAGGGCCCATGCCGCACATCGTTGACTTCAAGAACGCCATGCTGCGGCCGCCCGACGGACTGGCCGCGTACGGCTACGGGCTTGTAGGCGACATCGGTCAGTACGAGCACGTCTGGCGCATGGTGTATGTGCTCGGTCCGGAGGGGATCATCGTGTCCCTGGCCGAGCGGATCGGCTGACCGCTGTCCGGAGCTGGGGTCCGGGTTATCCACGGCTGGAATGGTGCGCGGACCCCACGAAGATCAGGGCTTCACGGGTCAGGGACAGCCATGACTCCTCATCGTCGGCAGTGACGGTAAGCCACTCCTTCATCGCCCGGCCCTTGCCGGCGTCGAACGGTTCACCGGCCCCGGACCCGATCAGCGCGGTGACGCGATCATGTGGCAGCTTCACGACAAGCCGGTTTCCGGCAATCATCGCGAAAATCGAGCCGTTGACCTTCAGTGCGGACGAACCGAACCCTCGGCGTCCCGGTTCACCCGGCACCATTACCCCTGGGCTGGCCCTGAATTCGTCCGCCAGCGCGTGGAACCGCTCCTCGGGAAGCATGGAATCATCGTCCCTCCCCCGGACCCCGGGGAACAACCCCCTGACCGAGCTGGCCATGCCGGGCCAGCGTTGACGGTCAGGGGCCGGACGCTGTGCGACGATGACGGAATGGAACCGACCACGGAAGTACTGCGTTATGCCGCCTTTACCACCACCCCCGACGGCGGAAATCCGGCGGGAGTTGTCCTGGATGCAACCCGCCTCGACGACGCCCGGATGCAGGCCATCGCGGCCGACATCGGATATGCGGAAACGGTCTTTGTCACCGAGCCGACGGTTGACGGAGACTTTCGCCGAAACCGTGTCCGGTACTTCTCCCCGATTGCCGAGGTGCCGTTTTGCGGCCATGCCACTATCGCTTTGGCCGTCGCGCTGTCAGGGCGTGACGGCACGGGGACCTTTATCTTCGACACGGCGGTGGGACCTGTCACGATCGAGACTGCAGGCAAGGGCGCAGCGGTGACGGCATGCTTCACAAGCGTTGAGCCGCGAGTAGCCGAGTTCCCCGACGCTGTTCTGACCACCCTGCTCGACTTGCTCGGCGTGGGCCAGGACGAACTCCACCCTGAGTACCCTCCGATGATCGCTTTTGCCGGTAACTGGCATCCCATTCTCGTCTTCGCAGAACGACAGACGTTTGACTCATTCGTTTTCGACCCAGATCCCATGCGCACGCTGATGGATGCCCAGAACTGGGCCGGCACCGTCACGACGCTCTGCGAGATTGGACCGGGCGAGTACGACTCGCGCAACCTCTTCCCGGTGGGCACCATCACCGAAGATCCGGCGACCGGTTCGGCTGCCGCTGCCTTCGGCGGATACCTCCAAATGCTTTCACTCGTGAAGCCGCCCAGCCGCGTCGTACTGCACCAGGGCAGCCATGTCGGCCGCGCAAGCGTGCTCACTGTCGACATTCCTCCGTCCGGCGGGATTATCGTGAGCGGTGAAGCCGTCGAGATCTCTCGAATCGTATGAGCCGGCCTTGAGCTAATCCACGCGGGACTGCAGTGCCCCTGGACCAGGCTGCTGCCGACAGTTTAGCCGGCAGACCCGAGAGACTCCCCTCCCCTGCGGCAGTCGCTCGCGGCAGCATCGGAAACCCTTCCCGGCGTGTGCCGGGAAGCCAAGTACCTGGCGAAACGGCTGGCCGCCACCCGGGCTCCGCAGGACGAAGCGGAGGTCCAGAGCAGGCTGGCGGCATAAACGTAACGCACGTGGACACATCCGCGTCCCTGGTCGACCAAGGTCTGGGCCCAGCCCCGGCCGACCCGGGGCCTCCGGCTGCGCGGGATAATGGAAGCATGACCGATCAGCATGAGGACCGGGACCCGTGGGAAGAGTTCGACCGGCTCAAACCCGCAGGCCCCGACCGCGTCGCGGGACTACCCGGAGGCCAGCCACTGGGCTTTGGCTTCCGCACCGGCGTGCGCAGTGCAAAGGTGGCCTTCGGGTTCGCCGTGTACGCCCTGGTCCTTGGAACCGTGCTGGTCCTCACCGGCGCGATTGTGTTCACCGCCAAGGGGCAGTGGCCGTTGCTTGGACTGATGGTGCTGATCGAGGCCGTCTTCGTCTTTGCCTTCAGCCGGCTGGTGCGCCAGGCGCGGAACCGGCGCTCCGCCCAGTAGCCGGAACCCGGCCGCAGGACCCCGGTTCCATGCTCGCACTGGTAACTGCCGCCGTCGGCCTGCCGGCTGGCGGAAGATGGCGGGAAGCCTGCCGACGTCAAGGCAGAATGGAAACCATGACCCTTACGACCTTCGCCCTCGTCCGCCATGGCCAGACCGACTGGAATGCACAGCGCCGGCTGCAGGGATCCACCGACATTCCGCTGAACGACGTCGGCCGCGGCCAGGCGCGCGACGCCGTCGCCGCCCTGTCCGGCTACGAGTGGGATGCGATCGTGTCCTCGCCCCTAAGCCGTGCCGCGGAAACCGCCGACCTGATCGCCGCCGGGCTCGGGCTCAGCGTAGCCCGGCGGGTGCCGGAGCTCACCGAGCGCAGCTTCGGACCCGCGGAGGGCCTGCAGGACGGTCCTGAACTGGACAGACTTCGCATCCCCGATGGTTTCCGCGGCGCAGAAAGCGAGGACGAGGCAGCCAGCCGCGGGCTGGCCTCCCTGGAAGCGCTGGCTGAGGAGTTCCGCGGCCGCCGCGTCCTGGTGGTCGCCCACGGCACGCTCATCCGCGTGAGCCTCAGCCGCGCCATCGGCCGCACCCTGCCAAGCATCGACAACGCCGTGCTCAACCTGGCCCACCACCATGCCATTGACGGCTGGCAGCTTGAGTATCTGAACGGCGAGCCGGTGATGGTGGCTGCCGGTACCTGACCGGCTTTGCGCGGCTGCATCGACCGGGCACGACCCGGCTGGCGTTAAGCCAACTTCTGTCTCCCTACGCCGCCTTGCGCTCCCGCCACAGCAGCGACACCACGAACGTCACTCCGCTCAGCACCAGCATCACCAAAACGATGCGGCCCCAGTTCTCCTGGTTCACCCCGGTGCCGTAAAAGATGCCGATCATCACGGTGGCACTGATGGCGCCGACGTACCGGCAGGTCTGGAAGATCCCGGCGGCCACTCCCCTGTCCTCCGGCGCGGCGGAGAGGTAGAGCCCCTGGTTGGAGGCGATGCTGACTGAGCCGTACGGCACGCCCATCAACGCTGTCAGCACCAGCACGAGCAGGATTGCGAACGACGCCGTCAGCAGCCAGAGTGCCGCTGCCGCCACCGCCAGAAGTACGACGCCGGCGATCAGCACCCGCCGCACACCGAACCGGTCGATGGCGCGCACCGCGAGCGGAGTGATGACTACCGACATGGCTGCGAGCGGCAGCATCAGCACGCCCACCAGGCCGGGGTTGTAGCCCGCGGCCTCCTGCAGCAGCTGGGGCAGGCCGAAGAATGCGAAGTAGTAGACGCCGCTGAACACCGTGAAGCCCAGGTACACCAGCAGCAGCGGACGGTTCCTGCCGAGCAGCCGCAGGTCCAGAAACGGCCTGCCGAAGCTCAGCTCGCGCCAGGCGAACAGCACGGCCAGCAGCATGGCGCCGCCCAGCAGCCACCAGCGGAACCCGGGCAATGCATTCAGAAGCCCCATGAGCAGCAGCACCATGGCGCCGACGAACGCGAGGATGCCGGGGATGTCCGAGTCGCGCACCAGGGTGGCAACGCTGCCCTGCTCCCTCGGCTCGTCCGCGGGTGCGACCTTCCGGACGATAAGCAGGGCGGCCAGCGCCAGCGGCACGTTGATCAGGAACAGCGCCTGCCAGCCCACCAGGCTCACCAGCAGACCGCCCACCACCGGGCCTACCGCTGCCCCGGATGTGTTGGCCATCTGGATGCGGCCCAGCGGCCGGGTGGAGGTTGAGTTCGCCTGCCTGGCCAGCGCACCGACCATGACGACGGCGCTCGGGTACGCCGTCGCCGTCCCCAGCGCCATTAGTGCGCGGGCGATGCAGACGAACACGAAGTTGGGCGAAAAGGGCGCCAGCGCACAGGTCACCGCCACCAGCGCCATGCCGAGCATGAAGAGCTTCCGTGGCCCGAACCTATCGGCAAGCCTGCCCATCAGCGGCTGGCCCGCGGCCGAGGTGATGTAGAAGGCGGTGATCACCCAGGTGACCGTGGCGACGTCGAGCCTGAAATCCTCTCGCAGCACCACCAGGGCGACGGCGATCATTGACGAGTTCAGGGGGTTCAGCGATGTGCCCAGGCTGAGGCCGGCCACGGCGAGGCCGGTGCGGGAAGAGTTGCTCACGGCAACAGTCTTCCCCACACGAGGGTTCCGCAACGAACTCTTCGAACGGGCGCGCCCGCGGACCCTCATTGCCGGTGGTGATCCGACCAGCTCTGAACCGCATTAGATTCTGGTGATTCATCTCCGTTTGAAGGCTCCGTGAGAGTATGCGGCTGTGAGTCCTCGACGCCGAGCCGTTGGACATTCTTGCCTTGTGAGCCACCCGCGGCAGCAGTACCATCCCCTCACCTGATGGCTTCTGGAAGTGGGCAACGATGCTCGATTCGGCGCACAACACACGAGCGGGCGCACTCCGCGACCTCGTCACAGAGCTCCTGGGCCTGTGGCTGCTGCTGGCAGTCTTCCTGGACGGCTGGGCACACCTGAACCTGCCCAGTCTGGAGACGTTTTTCACGCCGTGGCACGCAGCCCTCTACTCCGGCATGCTGGCGACGGCGGCCTGGACCGCCGTCGTGATCTGGCGCAACCGGGTGCCCGGGCAACCTCTCGCGAAGGCTGTTCCGGCCGGCTACCGGGGAACCGTCGTGGGGCTCGTCCTCTTCGCTGTCGCCGGCAGCCTGGACCTGCTGTGGCACGAGCTCCTGGGCATCGAGGTCTCGCTGGATGCCCTCGTCAGCCCCACCCACCTGCTGCTGGGCTTCAGCCTCTTCCTCATCCTGGGCACCGGCGTCCGGAGCGCCCGGGCGGCCAGCCCCGGCGGGAACGTGGCGTGGACCCCGGCGGCGCTGTTCGCCGTCGTACTGATGACCGGGCTGGGGGCGTTCTTCCTGATTTACGTCTCCGTCTTCGTTCGGCCGGGGCCAACGGCCCTCTTCACCCCGACGCCGTTCGGCAGCCCCGGACGCAACCAGTCGGAGATGCCGGTGGTCATCACCCTGGCAAGTTACCTGCTGACCACGGCACTGATCATCGCTCCGTTCCTCTTCACGCTCTCCGCGGCGAGGCGCCCTGCCCGCGGGGTCGTCACCATGCTGGTGGCCGCTGCGGCGTGGCTGCCCGTGGTGATGGTGGGCCTGCACCCCTTTGCGATCGCCGGAGCAGTGGGAGCCACTGTGGCCGCCGTCGTCGCTGACCTGCTCCTTGCCCGGGTGCCAGAACCCTGGCTTCGCCGGCGGCTGCCCGCGATCACCGCAGGAACCGCGGCGCTGCTGTGGACGGGCCAGCTCGTCACCTTCGCGGTGACCGATGCCATCCGCTGGCCGGTTTCGCTGTGGCTGGGTGCTGTGGTGCTGAGCGCAGCGGAGGCCGCAGGCCTCGCCCTCCTCAGTTCCTGGAGTCCTGCTCGTTCCGCAACGGAGACTGCCGCACAAGGCAGTCCCGCCGCGGACGCACTGTGAGGGACTATTCAGGGATTGCGCCGACCTGCTGCATGAGCCTCAAGTTGTCTGTGATATCCGGGAACGCCGTCCGGATCGCATCCACGAAATACCGGACACCATCTAGAGCTCCCCCGGTGCATTTAGGTCCCTGGCAGCAGGCCCAACTGACCCATCAGGGCTGCCACATCCGGGTGGGCCCTGAACGTCGCGATCTTTCCGTCCTTCACGGTGGCAAAGTACGTGCCCGTTCCCGTCACTGCTCTGCCGGTCGCCGGGATCTCCTGGCCACCCATCATCAGCGGCCCGGTATTGGTGCCGGTGAATTCAATTTCCGCAGCCACCTTGTCATCGCTCACCACCCTGTTGGTGGTCTTGGAACGCATGTCAGGAAACGCCGTAAACCAGGCTTCCATGTAGGACTGGACCTGGTCTCGGGAGCGGAAGGGCTCCGGGGCGGAAATATCAGAAAAAGTAAAATCCTCGGCCAACAGGCCGGCAAATCCGGCCGCATCATGCTGGTCCCACGCGGCCATCCCGCGGTCATCAAGCTGCTCAACATCAGCAATCGACATCACACATCTCCTCCTCGAAATGTCCTGACGAGCCTCATCGTAGGCCGTTCAAACCGGGAGTCAATGGCCCGGCGAAACCCTGAATAAAGGGGCGTTTCTACGCCGGCTGCCGCTCCCAAGCGTGAAGTTTCAATCCGTCGCCGAGCCAACGGACATCTGGCCTCCAGGAGCAAGCAAGCGTAGCGTCTGTTGCAGAAATTGGTGGCGGCAGCAGCATGACCCAAGGGCTACAACACGCCGGGTGCTAGTTTCCTGAGGAGGCCGGAATGGCTGGATGGAATGCTGACACTGCGGCTGGCCCGTTAGGGGCCGGGACGGTCACTTTGGTCGAGGGATCGTCCTTCTGCATCTCCCTAGCGAACGGGGACATCCATCCTGAACATCCCCACGGGGTTTTCCACCTGGACACCCGGATCCTGTCCGGATGGAGCCTCACTATCAATGATCAGCCGCTGGAGCCGCTGGCGTCGGAGACCAAGGAACCGTACAGGGCATTGTTTGCCGGGCGCGTTCCACGCGCGGATGGGTATGCGGACAGCCCGTTGATCGTGGAGCGCTTGCGGGAAGTGGGGGCAGGCATTCAGGAGCAGGTCACTGTGCGCAATTACTCCATGAAGCCAGCCGAGTGCGTCATTTCCATGAAGGTTGAGGCGGATTTCGCGGACCTCTTTGAGGTGAAGGAGGCGCGGATCCAGCGGCGTTGGGACGAAACCCGGCACGTCGACGGTGATGCGCTGACCATCCGGGCCGTCTGGCAGGATGTCCGGAAGGGCATTCTTGTACAGGCACCTGGAGCCGACGTCACGCGGGACGCGCTGACGTACCGCGTGTCCGTCGCGCCGCACAGCCAGTGGAGTACGGTCCTCACTGCAGTGCTCAGCACCGAGGTAGCAAGTCCTCCCCCACCGTCGTTCGTCCATGCTGACGGGAGCGAACTGTCTCCCCGGGACAGGCGTCGGCAGGAGTGGGTGGCAAAGATACCGGTGCTGCAGATGGGAAACCGGTCCATCGAACGCACCCTGCGACGCAGTTACGACGACCTGGGAGCACTTCGCATCGAGGACCCGAACCACCCGGACCGTGTGGTGGTGGCAGCCGGTGCACCCTGGTTCATGACCCTGTTCGGCCGGGACTCGCTGTGGGCCTCGGAAATGGCCATGCCGGTGGATCCGTCCCTGGCCCTAGGGACGCTTCAGACGCTGGCAGACCGCCAGGGCACCGTGGTGGACCCGATGAGCGAGGAGGAACCGGGGAAGATCCTGCACGAGGTCCGGCTCGATGTCTCCAGCAGTTTGGCCCTGGGCGGCAAGTCCACGTACTACGGCAGCGTCGACGCCACCCCACTGTTCGTGCTGGTCCTCGGATCGGTCAGCCGCTGGGGATTCGCGCGGGACACCATCGCCGCCCTCCTGCCCCACGCGGACCGTGCGCTGGACTGGATCCGTGATTACGGGGACAAGGACGGCGACGGGTTCGTCGAATACGAGCGCCTCAACGAGCACGGTCTGATCAACCAGGGCTGGAAGGACTCGTGGGATGGGATCAACTTTGCCGACGGCCGTCTGGCGGAGCCCCCTATCGCGCTCTGCGAGGTCCAGGCCTACGTCTACGACGCGTACATGACGCGTGCCTGGATGGCGTACGACGCCGGTGACGGTGCCCTCGCCACGGACATGAAGGACCACGCCAAGCACCTGAAAGAAGAGTTTAACGACAAGTTCTGGCTGCCCGACCGCGGGTATTACGCCATCGCGCTGGACCGGGACAAGGAGCCCGTCGATGCCTGTGCGTCGAACATGGGCCACTGCCTATGGACCGGCCTGGTGGATGAGGACAAGGCGCCCCTGGTGGCCGAACGGCTGATGTCGCCGGAGATGTTCAGCGGCTGGGGAGTTCGGACGCTGGCCAGCGACATGGGCGCCTACAACCCCGCCAGCTACCACAACGGCTCAGTCTGGCCCCACGACAATGCCATCATCGCGGCTGGCCTGTTGCGGTACGGCTTCGTGGAGCAGGCGCAGCGGATCTCCACGGCTCTGCTGGAGGCGGCCGAATACTCGGACGGCCGGCTGCCAGAGCTGTTTTGCGGTTTCAGCCGGAACCAGTTCGCCGAACCCGTGCCCTATCCGACGGCGTGCTCCCCGCAGGCCTGGGCAGCGACCACTCCAATCCTCCTGGTGACCAGCCTGATGAGGTACGACACCCATGTCTCCCGCGGAGGGTTCTGGATGGATCCCGTACTCCCGGAGGCCTATGGGGACCTGCACATCACCAACGCGCCCATGGCCGGGGGCCGGATCACCATTGATATTGCCAATTCCGTGCCATCGGTTCAGGGGCTGCCCGAAGGGATGGTGTTTTACCGTGGGCACCGGCCGTGGTTGACGGAACTCGTGGAACAAGTCGGCCGGCGGGGAAAGGCTTAGCGCGCACACCGGACTCACCTCATCTTCCTCCAATAACGCGACTGATGAAGGTGACGACGTCCAATTCTGCGTCCAGATGCCTACCGGGTTGCGGTGACCTCCACTTCGAACTTGCAGTCACGGGCCAGGCTTGCGACACCGACGGTGGCTCTGACCGGCGGATTGGTGTGAAAGATTTCGCGGAAGATCTGGTCCATGGTGGCGAAGTCTGTGAAGTCTGTGAGGTAGATGACGCACCGCACGACGTCGTCGAGCCCGAGCCCGACACCGCTCAGGAGCTTTTCCACGCTCGCAAACGTGGCGCGGACTTCTGTTTCGAAATCGACCGGGTACGTTTCCGGTCGGCCGCCGACACTTCCTACTTGTCCGGCAAGAAAAACAAGCCCGTTGGCCTCAACAACTTGCGAGTAAGACTCGGATCCAGGCTGCACGCCTTCAATGGCAGGGATGGTCTTGGTCATCTTAAGTTCCGATCTTTTCTCGGTTGGAGTCACTGAATAATGCTTTTGCGTCTATGACAGATGGCCTCGTGCATCCACGGGCCAACGGCCTGTATCGGATCCCCCTTGCGTCACCACATACTCATCAAAGAGGTTCGCTACCGGGCACGCGTGATTGGGAACCAAAGTCAGTACGTCGCCGACGGAAGGGCGCACAACACCATCGGGGATTGAAAGATATCCATGGTGCTCATTCAGCAGGCGCAGCAAACTGCCGGGAATGGAGGGGACGAGCCCGAAACCCTTCTCGGCGTTGCCTTCCCTGCCGAGGACCTTGGTTCCGGCGTCAATGATCACCTGGCCGTCCACGGCTGTACTGACCACCGTTGTTGCGACGAGGAGGCCGACGTCGGCGAGGCTCTCACAGGTCCCGAGGCGTACGTTGTCGGCATCGTTGAAGATGTACTCACCGGGCCTGGACTCTGTAATCGGCGCACGGGACGAGATGAGGGCTGTCGGGGTGGAGCCTGCGCTCACAATGCCCACCGGTATTCCTCTGGCCGAGAAAGACGCGATGGCCTCTTCGGCGGCAAGCACCTCGTCGGCGGCCCCTTCGGGGCGCGCCTCCCTGGACTTGCCGGCGTGTCCGGCGTACGTGAAAATCCCCGCTACATCGAGGCGCAGACGCAGGCATTCGGCGGCAAGACCGCCGGCTTCCTGTGGTGGAACGCCGGTTCGGTGAGCTCCGCTGTCGATCTCCACAAGCACCCGCAGCGGGCGCGGCGATCCTTGAGTCGCCAGGGCGAGCTGTTGTGCTCCGGCCACCGAATCCACTCCGATGGAGAATGAGCCGACTTTCTCGTGGAGGTTAAGAATTCGCCGGGCGCGACGAGAGTTGCCTGCCCAGACCGTGTAGGCGAGGAAAATATCGTCAAATCCGGCTTCTGCAAACACCTCCGCCTCGCCAACACTCGAGACCGTAATGCCGACTGCGCCGGCCTCTAACTGACGCCGTGCCAGGTGGACACTCTTGTGGGACTTCATGTGCGGGCGCAAGCTGATTCCGTTGTTGCCCAGGGCGGCCTGCATGCGGTGGATGTTTGCATCGATGACATCCAGGTCAATAAACACCGCCGGCGTCTCTATACCCGGTGGCGGCTCAGGCGGTGCCTGGCCCAGAGCACCCCTGTCGCCGAGAGGCTGGACCTCCAGAGAAGATTCGGCATTTCGCATCATGTCTTGACTCCTGTGAACTGTGGTTTGGCAATTACCAAGGCAGGGGTGAGCGCTCGTAAAAATAGCCGCCCGACGGGCCATCAGCGGGCAGCGTGGCCAACCAGACGGGAGTATCCGCGCCAAGTTCCACGGTTCGTGTCGCCTTCGGACTCATGTCAGTCTGCGTATATCCGGGCGATGCCGCGTTGACCAGGATGCCTTCTCCGCGGACCTCTGCCGCCAGGACGACAGTCAGCATATTCAGCGCTGTTTTCGAGATCCGGTATGCGGGCGATTCTGCTTCAGACGTCACCCCTAGAGATGCCATGCCGCTTGTGAGGTTTACTATCCGCCCATAACGGGCAGCCCGCATGTGCGGCAAGACAGCAGCCGCGCACGCCCAGCTCCCGAAAAGATTGGTGTCAAGGGTGGCTTGTACTTTCTCGAAATCAGGTTCTGACGGCACGTGGCTTGGCCCATCGATGGCGATGCCGGCGTTGTTGACGAGCACATCGATTCGGCCRAACTCTGTCATCGCCGCTGCAACAGCCTCCCGGACCGAGCCCCGGTCTGTGACGTCAAGTTCGGCAGCGGAGCTGGAGTATCCCAGCCTCCTGAGCTCCGCTGCCGAATTCTCGCCGCTGGCCTTGTTCCTGGCCCCCAAAATGACATGATGGCCGTGCTTCGACAGCTGCCGGGCAATCTCGAACCCAATTCCGCGATTGCCTCCCGTCACGAGAGCCACCCTGCCGTTCTGTTCACGACTCATGGCGCCCCTCCTTGGGATGGAAGCGAACGAACCCGCCAACGGAGCACACCTTTAGAGTCCGAGGAGCTTGTTGAGCTCGTCGAGGGAATTGACGGTGGTGTAGTTGTAGGCAGGGCTGTGCGGGTCGTAGCCGCGGTCCAGCATGACCGTGTTGGTGAAGCCGAGATCGAACGCCGGCATCAGGTCATAGCGGGTGTGGGAGGACACGTGCAGGAAGTCCTCCGGGGAGGCGTTCAGCTGCTCCACCATGTACTCGAAGGCCTGGTAGCGGGGCTTGTAGAAGCCGGCCTGCTCGGCCGTGTACACGGCGTGGAACTCGGCGCCCAGCTTCGGGACGCTGCCATCCAGGAAGCTCGTGTCGGCATTGGACAGGATCACGAGCTTGAAGTTCTCGCCCATGGTCTTCAGCGGCGCCGGCACGTCATCGTGGGCTCCCCAGCTCCGGACCGCGGCACCCAGCTGGGCCCCGGCGTCCGCGGTGCGCTCCAGGTTCCACTTCCTGCAGACCCGGTCGAACGCGTCCTGAAGGACCTGCTCGTACGCGTAGTACGAACCGCACACCTGGTCGTAACGGTAGTTGCGGAAGTCCCGCATGAAGGCCGGCATCTGCTCCTCGGGCACCCGGCCGGCAAGCATGTGCCGGGTGGTCGGCTCAATCTGGTAATTGATCAGCGTGCCGTAGCAATC
Organism: Arthrobacter sp. P1_B11; assembly: GCF_056406715.1. Classification (NCBI taxonomy): domain Bacteria; kingdom Bacillati; phylum Actinomycetota; class Actinomycetes; order Micrococcales; family Micrococcaceae; genus Arthrobacter; species Arthrobacter sp. P1_B11. Next base: position 29,421 of record NZ_JBFTZQ010000011.1, on the reverse strand, counting down.
GAAAGAGATGTACTCGGGCCGGAAGTCGGTGCTTGCCATGATGTGGTCCGTTCTTTGGAGGTTTGACTGGGATGGGGCAACTCAGGGGCGGAATGGCCCGGGGAGCCCTGGATGGCCGAGCCCTGCGCGGGAACCCAGGGCCATCGAGCTAAATTGTTGATTGTCAACAGTTGCTGCTCCCCACTCTAAATGAGAATCATTCGTTATAGCAAGAGGATTTTCGGTTTAATTTGATCCCGGCGTAGCTCGGCTCAAAACGTGGCTGCGTCAATGACAAAGCGGTACCGCACATCCCCGGCGATGACGCGGTCGTAGGCGTCGTTGATCTTTCTGGCCGGAATGACCTCCACCTCGGCCCCGAGCCCGTGGGCAGCGCAGAAGTCGAGCATTTCCTGCGTCTGCCGGATGCCGCCCATCTTGGACCCGGCCAGGCTGCGCCGGAAACTGGCCAGGGACCAGGCACGCTGCGTCAGGGGCTCCGCGGGCAGCCCCACGAGCACCAGGGTGCCATCCAGAGCCAACAGGGACAGGTATTTGTCCACCTCGATATCGGCAGAGACCGTGTTGATGATCAGATCGAACTGGCCTGTTAAGGACTCGAAGGTGGCCGGGTCAGAGGTCGCGTGGCAGTGCTTCGCCCCAAGGCGGAGCGCGTCCTCGACCTTCTTTAGAGTCCTGCTGAGCACAGTGACCTCCGCGCCCATGACTGCTGCGAACTTGACGCCCATGTGGCCGAGCCCGCCCATGCCGATGATGGCCACGCGCTTCCCCGGTCCGGCGCCCCAGTTGCGCAGCGGCGAGTACATGGTAATGCCGGCACACATCAACGGCGCGGCGGCTTCGAGCGAAATGCCCTCCGGAATCCGTAGTACGTACTTCTCGTCCACCACGATGCTGGTGCTGTAGCCGCCGGCTGTGGGCAGGCCGTTCCTCCCCACAGAGTTGTAGGTGCTGGTCGATCCGGCCAGACAGTATTGCTCCTCGCCTGCTAGGCAACTCACGCATTCGCGGCAGGAATCCACAAAGCAGCCCACGCCTACGCGTTCGCCTAGTGAGTACCGGGTCACCTTCGCTCCGACAGCCTCCACAATCCCGGCGATTTCATGGCCAACCACCACCGGGTAGGTGACGCCTGCCCAATCGCCCCGCGCTGTGTGGATGTCGGAGTGGCAGATCCCCGTGAACTTGATGGCGATCCGCAGCTCGAAGTCACCGGGATCGCGGCGTTCAATGATGCCGGGCTGCAGCGGCGAGGCGGCCGAGTTGGCCACGTAGGCCTTGGCAACTGTGGGCATGCTTTCACCGCGCCGCCATTTGGGCGGCGGTTGCCTGGTGCGCGGCAATGGCATCGATCGCGGACAGGACAGCGGCCGTGAATTCCGACGTCGAAGAGGTTCCGCCGACGTCGCGGGTGCCGAACCCGTCCCGCAGGGCTGACTCGAACGCGGCCTGCAGGTGAGCGGCAGCCTCGGGGTGTCCGAGGTGCTCCAGCATCATTGCTCCGGACCAGATCTGACCCACGGGGTTTGCCAGGCCCTTGCCGGCTATGTCCGGCGCAGAGCCATGAACCGGCTCGAAGAGCGACGGGTACTCGCCCTCCGGGTTCAGGTTGGCGCTGGGAGCCAGGCCGATGGAACCTGTCACTGCGCTGCCCAGGTCCGAAAGGATGTCGCCGAACAGGTTGGAGGCGACAATGACGTCCAGGGTCCAGGGCTTCAGGACCAGGTGTGCGGCCAGTGCGTCGACCAGTTCGCTGATGAGGGTCACCTCGGGATACTCGCGGACTGTTTCCGCAACAACCTCGTCCCAGAACGGCATAGTGTGCACAATGCCGTTGCTCTTCGTGGCGGAGGTCAGCTGTCCGCGCCTGGCCGACGCCAGAAGTGCGGCAAACTTTGCGACGCGCCGGACGCCGAGCCGGGTGAAGACGGTAGTCTGCATGGCGCTTTCCTCGGGCAGGCCGCGGCACATCCGGCCGCCGATTTCCGAATATTCGCCCTCGTTGTTCTCACGGACGATGAGGAGGTCGATCGGATGCCCGGCCGCAAGAGGTGACGTAACGCCGTCGAGCGTTTTGACCGGACGGAGGTTGATGTACTGCCGGAATTCACGGCGGATCGGGATCAGGAGCCCCCACAGCGTCTCGGTATCGGGAATGTCCGGGGAGCCCACCGCGCCCAGGAAGATCGCGTGGTGCTTGGCGAGCTGCTGGAGCCCGTCAACGGGCATCATCCGTCCATGCCTGGAGTAGTAGTCGGACCCCCAGTCGAAATACGTGAACTCCAGTTCGAGGGAGTGGATCCCGGCGATCCGCTCCAGGCATTCGATGGCCGCCGGAACGACTTCGTTGCCGATGCCGTCGCCGGCGATGACTGCGATCTTGTGGCTGGTCATGAAATCGTCCGCTCTGGCAGGCGGGCGGGCAGCTGTTGCCAGCGGGCCCCCGATTCTGGGAGGTTGATGATGGTGCTTTTGGGTTCAGTCATCTCGTGGACGGCGTAGCGAACGCCTTCGCGCCCCACGCCGGATTTCTTGAATCCGCCGAACGGCATCGAATCGATTCGGACGTCGCTGGTTTCGTTGATCACTACGGCGCCCACGTGGAGCTGATCGGCAATGGCAATCGCCTGGTCCAGGGACTGGGTGAAGACACCGGCCTGGAGCCCGTAGTCGGAGCTGTTGGCGGCGTGGATAGCGTCCCCGACACTGATGAAGGGCATGATGCTGACGACGGGTCCGAAGACTTCCTCGCGGATCACACGGCATTTCGGCGGCACATCGGTCAGAACCGTGGGCTCATAGTGTGCGTTCCGGCGCTGCCCTCCCGTATGGATTGTGGCCCCCGCGGCCTTGGCCTCGCTCACCCATTCCTCGACCCGGCGGGCCTCTGCTTCGGAAATCAGCGGTCCGACGTCGGTGCCCCGGTCAAGCTTCCGGCCGGCCTTCAGGGCCCTAGTCCCCCGCGTGACGTGCTCAAGGACGTCGTCGAATAGCGAGATGTGGACGTACACACGCTGAACGGACAGGCAGTTCTGGCCGGCCACCCCAAAGGCTCCGGCCACGATCGCCTCGGCTGCGCCTCTCGCATCTGCGTCGGCGCAGACGATGGTGGCGTTGTTGCCGCCGAGTTCGGAGAGGATCTTCTTGGCTCCGGCGGCCGCGGCAATGCGTTCCGCCGTCTGGGGACCGCCGGTGAAGGAAATAAGGTCGATCTGCTCGTCCGTGACCAGGGCTTCGGCAACGCCGGGCCCGGTGACAATCGCGGCGATGCGTCCCGAAGGGACGCCGGCTTCCAGCAGCAGCTGGACAAGGGCCAGCCCGCTGAGCGGCGTGCGGTTGGAGGGTTTGAGTACGACGCCGTTCCCTCCGATCAGCGCCGGCCCCAGTTTGTGTGCCACCAGGTTGAGCGGGTCGTTGAAGGGCGTGATCGCCGCGATGATCCCCACCGGTTTCCGGCTGTACCAGCCGATCTTGTTTCCGCCGGCCATGCTGTCATCGAAGCCCAGGGTCTCCCCCGTGAGCTCTGCGGACGCCGCTGCGGAGAGGCGCAGGGTTTCGGTGCAGCGCCGCACCTCGCGCTCAGCCTCGGTGATGGTCTTGCTGCTTTCCGAAGCAATGATCGTGGCGAAACGCTCAGACTGTTCGGCGAGGAGCCGCGCTGCCTTTTCGAGCGCCTCCCGGCGGGCGCGGAGGGGCCACTCGTCAATCTGGAGATGGCGGTGGATGTGGGCTATTGCGCGGCGGACGTCCTGGGACGTGGAGGTGCACACCCGCCCGAGCAGGGCACCGTCTTCCGGGTCCCGTACTTCCAGGGTCATGTGGGCCGTCTGCCATTGGCCTTCGAAGAACGCGCCGCCCGGAAGACCGGCACAGTTGACGCGCCTGTCGGCTGTTTCCTCTGCTGTTTCCGGTGCTGTTTTTGGGCGCGCTTCAGCGACGCTTGTGTAGGGAAGCATGAAAGTCCTTGTCCTGCTTAGCTGAACCGGTCGATGATTTTTGCGGCCCCGCCGATGAACGGCAGGAACCAGGGCGGGCCGAAATGGCCGGGCACGGGAGGGTTCTTCAGGCCTTCCCAGACGTTTGCGGACTTGTCGCCGCCCATGTAGCTGGCCATCCGCTTTCCCATGTGTGCCGCCATCTGAACTCCGTGGCCGCTGTAGCAGAGGGTGTAGAACAGGCCGTCGTGCAGGCCCGCGTGAACCATCTGGTCCATGGAAAGATCCACTAGGCCGCCCCACGTGTAGTCCACCCTCGTGTTGGAAAGGTAGGGAAACAGTTCGATCATGGCCTTGCGCAGGATCTCCCCGCTCTTGACGTCCGAATCCGGGCTGGACAGGGCAAACCTGGCACGGCCGCCAAACAGAAGCCTGTTGTCCGGGGTGATCCGGAAGTAGTACGTCAGCATCTTGCTGTCAGAGGCCTGTCGCCTGTTCGGCAGGATCCGGTTCACCACGTCCTCCGGCAGCGGCTCGGTTGCGATGATAAAGCTACCCACCGGGATCACGCGGCGCTGCAGCCACGAAGTGACGCCGCCGGTGTAGCCGCTCGTGGCCACCAGGACCTGCTTGGCCCGAACGATCCCCCGTGTGGTGTGGACATCGTGAACTGTGCCCGAAATTTTCTTAAGCTCGGTCACGGCCGCATCCTCACAGATCACAGCCCCGGCGTCAGCGGCGGCACCGGCCAGCCCATGCACAAACTTTCCCACGTGGAGCCCGGCGCCCAGCGGGTCCAGCATGGCCCCGTGGTAGAAATCCGTGCCGATTTCGCTGTGGATGTCCGACTTTGGAATCGTCGTGACATGGTAATCGGCCAGGGTGGCCAGCTGCTCCTGGGACTTCAGCATTCCCTCGTAGTGGGACGGGTGGAATGCGAGCGAGAGTTTGCCGAACCGCTTGTAGTCACAGTCGATGCCGTTGTCGTGCACCAGCTTCTCGATGGTGTCGATGGCATCGTTGTATTCCCTGAACATCTCCACCGCACGGGTGCCGCCGTAGCGCTTTACAGCCGTGTTGAAGCTAATGGCCAGTCCCGTTGTTGCCATCCCCCCATTGCGGCCGGATGCTCCCCAGCCCACGGTGTGCCGTTCCAGGACGGCCACGCTCGCCCCTTGCTTGGCGAATTCGAGGGCAGCGGAGAGCCCGGTAAATCCGGCGCCAATGATTGCGACGTCGACATTCTCGGGGACCGGAGTCCGACGGTAATCCGCGGACGGTTCGGCAGTGTCCAGCCAGTATGGGGTGAGTTTCACGGGTGACCTTTCGCCTCGGGATCGGTTTACAGACCGAGGTGCTTGTTGAGCTCGTCGAGGGAGTACACGGTGGTGTAGTTGTAGCCAGGGCTGTGGGGGTCGTAGCCACGGTCGAAGTAGACCGTGTTGGTGAAGCCCAAGTCGTGCGCCGGCATCAGGTCGTACCGGGTGTGCGACGAGACGTGGAGGAAGTCCTCAGGGGAAGCGTTCAGCTGGTCAAGCATGTATTCGAAGGCCTGATAGCGGGGCTTGTAGGCTCCGGCCTGCTCAGCGGTGTATATGGCGTGGAAGTCGGCGCCGAGCTTGGGAACGCTGATGTCTAGGAAGCTGGTGTCGGCGTTGGAAAGGATAACGAGCTTGTAGTTCTCGCCCATGGTCTTCAGTGGAGCCGGCACGTCCTCATGCGCAACCCACTTGCGAACAGCGTCAGCGAACTGAGCACCCGCACCCTCGGTGCGCTCAAGGCCCCACCTCTTGCACACACGGTCAAAAGCATCCTGCAGAACCTGTTCGTAGGCGTAGTAGTCACCGCACACCTGGTCGTAACGGTAAGCGCGGAACATCGCCTTGAAGGCTGGCCACTGCTCTTCAGTCAACCGACCTGCGAGCAGGCGGCGGGTAGTCGAATCGATCTCGAAGTTGATGAGGGTGCCGTAGCAATCGAAGGAGATGTACTCCGGCCGGAAGTTGGTGTTTGCCATGATCTGTCCGTTCATTGAAGTGGTCAGCCGGGCCTCGTTCCGGCCCGCTGCGGTCTCTCTGGGCGCGATGCAGAGGTGGCGGGTTTTCTCCCCTGTACACAGCACTCCGTTGCCCGATGACTCCGACTCTAGGGCCGAAAATTGTCAATTGTCAACAGTTTGCTCTGACCTGAGTACCCAAGGACCGCGGTTCCGCACCAGGCAAAAAAATAATCAAAAAACATTCTGTCAATTGTCGACAATCTGCAGTTTAGGTGGTTGCATTGCATTTAGAGACGGAGAGATCCAGATCACACATCAGCATGGAAGACCAGCACTCAGCGCCGGCCCCCGCATCCCGGTGCAAGGGAAATCTTCTGACCGGCCCTGGGACTTAGTGCACCATTTCAGCGGATCACCGTGAGCGTAAGCCACTCGAAGGGAAACACCATGAAGACCAGCAACAAAGTTCACACCGCTGCCGCAGGACTCACCGTACTGTTGGCACTGAGCGCTTGTGGCGGAACAGCCACCGGGACCCAGTCCACCGAGAGCTCAAAGACGTCCAATACCGCTGACATCTCCGAGGGCGTCACAACGGACGAGGCTGCGGTGAAGCTGCTCCCCCAGGTCATCAAGGACAAGGGCGAACTGACGGTCGCGATGGACCTGCATTACCCGCCGACCACCTTCCTCGCCGATGACAACACGACGCCGATCGGCCTCAACCCTGACATCGCCCGCCTCGTGGCCAAAAAACTCGGACTCAAGCTGAAGTTCGAAAACACCGCGTTCGACACCATCATTCCCGGCATTGATGCCGGCCGTTACGACTTCACGGCCACCACCATGTCCGCCACCCCCGAGCGGCTGAAGGTGCTGGACATGATCAATTACTTCAGCGACGGAGTCTCTGTTGCGGTGGCCGCCGGCAACCCGCTGAAGATCAGCAACGATGACATGTGCGGCAAGAACATTGCCGTCACCAAGGGCTCGAACTCGCAGCTCGTGCACCTGCCCCACATCTCCGAATGGACCTGCACCTCCAAGGGCAAGCCCGCCATCAACGGCGTCGTCCTGCCCAACGTCCAGGACGCCCTCACGCAGCTGGCCTCCAAGCGCGTAGACGGCGTTTTCTACGACACCACCGCGCTGGCATGGGCAGACAAGCAGCAGCCCAACACCTTCACCGTCCTGACGCCGCAGGTGAACACGCGCACCGTTGACACTGTGTCCGTTGGCCTGAAAAAGGGATCTGCACTGACCCCTGCACTTCAGAAGGCCGTCCAGTCCGTCCTTGACAGCCCTGAATACAAGAAGTCCCTCGACAACTGGGGCCTCACCGGCGGAGGCATCACCGACGCCAAGCTCAACTGACGGGCGCCTCCATGCAATCCCTGATTTCCGAAGGAAATGAGACCAAGATGAGCCAGATCAATGTGGCACACAAGCCGAGGCTCCGTCGCCGAACCCCGTTTGAATATGTGGCCTGGTGTGTGTGCTGCCTGTTGGGCGCGGGAATACTCTTCTCCGTTGCCACCAACCCCAACTTCAAATGGGGCGTTGTTGCCCAGTACTTTACCCAGGAAAGCATCCTTCGTGGCTTGGTGCTCACGATCACCCTGACAGTGGTGAGCATGGTGCTGGGAACGCTCCTGGGGCTTGCACTGGCCATCATGAGGTCCTCAAGCGTCAAGCCGGTTGCCGCCACAGCAGCGGTATACATCACCTTCTTTAGAGGCACCCCGGTTCTGGTACAGCTGATCTTCTGGTTCAATATCGCGGCTCTTTATCCCAACCTGACGATCGGGATACCGTTCACCAACATCCAGCAGGCGATCGACGTCAACGCGTTGATGGCGCCCATCACTGCTGCGATCATCGGCCTGACGCTGAACGAGGCAGCGTACATGGCGGAAATCATCCGCGGCGGGTTCTCGTCAGTGGGCAAGGGCCAGATCGAGGCGGCCGATTCGCTGGGGATGAGCAGCGCTATGAAAATGCGGAAGGTCATCATTCCGCAGGCCATGCCCTCGATCATTCCCGCGACAGGCAACCAGGTCATCGGAATGTTCAAGGAAACCTCGCTGGTCAGCGTCCTTGGCGTTGCTGAACTCCTCCAGAGTGCCCAACTGATCTACGCACGCAATTACCAGACCGTACCCCTGCTCATCGTGGCCAGCCTCTGGTATCTCGTCATGACGCTCGTGCTGAGCTATCCCCAGTCTCAGCTGGAGAAAAAATACTCCCGCTCTGCCTCCCGGCTCCCCAGGAAGGCGAAGAAAGTTATCTTGACTGCACCGGAAGGTATCTCCCGATGAGTGACGACGGAACAATTCTTGCCAAGGGCATCCGAAAGTCGTTCGGTCCCAAGACGGTCCTCAAGGACGTGGACCTGGAAATAGCCAGCGGTGAGATCTGCTGCATCATCGGACCCAGCGGTTCCGGAAAATCCACGTTGCTGCGCTGCATCAACGGTCTTGAGACGGTCGATTCGGGCGTTCTCAAGGTCAACGGCGAGGACTTCGGGTACTACGAGACGGAGCATGCCTACATGGCGGTGAGCCGCAAGAAGCTTGCCGAGCAGCGCACCAGGGTGGGCATGGTGTTCCAGCAGTTCAACCTGTTCCCCAACATGACGGCCCGGGAAAACATCATGGCAGGTCCCGTGCTGGTGAAACGCGGCGACAAGAAGGAAGCTGGCAAGCAAGCCCACCAGTTGCTTGCCAATGTTGGCCTCGACAGGTTCGGAGACTACTACCCTGCGCAGCTTTCCGGTGGGCAGCAGCAACGCGTGGCCATCGCGCGATCCCTGGCCATGGACCCCGAGATCATGCTGTTTGATGAGCCGACGAGTGCCCTGGACCCCGAAAAGGTGGGCGAGGTGCTGGGCGTAATGCAGGACCTGGCCAAGAAGGGCATGACCATGGTGGTGGTCACACACGAAATGGGTTTTGCACGCGAAGTCGCTGACTCCCTGATCTTTATGGATGACGGCTTCGTTGTGGAACGCGGCGACGCCAGGGACGTTCTTTCCAATCCCAAGGAACGCCGGACGCAGGCTTTTCTGGAGAAGGTGCTGTGAGCATGGACGGAAGACTGGCAGTCATTGGCCTCGGCAGCATCGGAAGTATGGCCTTATGGCAAGCTTCCCGCCTCTCCGACGACGTTGTCGGCTTCGAGGCGCAGTCCCCCGGTCATGCCCGCAGCGCCGCCGGCGGGGACACGCGGCTCTTCCGGATGCTGTATCGGGGAATACCGGATTACTACCCCATCCTGGAACGCTCGCACCGCCTTTGGGCAGAGCTTGAGGCCGAATCGGGCCAGGACATCCTGACCCGTTGCGGAGGGCTCTCCATCGGAACGGTGGACGGCCCGTACATCCCCCACCTTCTGGAAACAACCCGGCTGACCGGGGCCGCCCACGAGGTCCTGACCCGCGAGGAAATGGCCGATCGCTACCCGCAGCACAATCTCCGGCCCGATGACTGCGCGGTCTTCGACCCGCGGGGCGGTGCTCTGTGGACTGAACGGGCGGTGACCGCAGCTGTGGCTGCCGCCCAGGCCAACGGAGCGACCGTCCTGCCCAACACCCCTATCGACAGCATCCGGGAAACCAGCGACGGCGTGATCATCACGTCTGGCGGGAATTCCTGGACCTTTGAAAGCGTCATTGTCTCCTCCGGCGGCTGGTCGCGGAGGCTCATGCCGGAGTACCTGCAGAAGGCCACAGAGCCGTACCGGATCTATCTGACCTGGTTCGCTGCGCGGAATGCGGCAGAGTTTTCACCCGAGCGGTTCCCCATCTTTATCCGCATCTCAGGGGACCGGTCTATGTACGGGGCGCCCAGTGTGGACGGCGTCACCGTCAAGGCGACCCTGGACGGCAGGGGGTCACCGACACCTGGCCCCGATTCCCTGCCTCGGGAGCTGACGGCCGCCGAAATACTGGAGACCACCGAGACGGTCACGGAATTCTTCCCCGGACTCGTTCCCAATATCGTCCGCTCAGACGCGTTTCCGGACCTCTATACCTCGGACGGGCATGCGCTGCTTGGCCAGCTGAGGGAGAAGAGCAGGATCTACGGTGCCACCGGCTTCTCCGGGGCGGGCTTCAAGATGGCCTCCGGGTTCGGCGAAATCGCAGCCCATGAGGCCCTCGGGAAGCAAACCTTCAGCGGTCTCGACTTCGTCAGGCCCGAACGGTTCCGACCCCGTTAGCCGACATGGGAAGCTTCCCAAGGGATCGCAAATTGTTGACAATCTACAAAACCTACGAAAGTATGACGCCATGGCAACTCTCAGTCCCATCCTCAAGCAGGCCACTCCAGTCGTGGTAGACCACGCGGCCGGCAGCTGGATTCACGCGACCGACGGCAAAAAGTACCTCGATTTCACCACTGGAATCGGTGTTACCAGCACAGGTCACTGCCACCCCGACGTCGTAGCGGCAGCACGCGAGCAGGTGGGCAAGATTGTCCATGCCCAGTACACCACCGTGATGCACAAGCCCTTGCTTGAGCTCACCGAAAAACTCGGAGAATTCCTGCCTTCGGGGCTGGACAGCGTTTTCTACGCCACGTCCGGCTCCGAGGCAGTGGAAGCTTCGGTCCGCCTCGCCCGCATGGCTACGGGGCGGCCCAACATCATCTCCTTCCACGGTGGCTTCCACGGCCGGACGGTGGGCGCTGCTTCGCTCACCACGGCCGGCACGAAGTTCCGTTCAGGCTTCTCTCCCCTCATGGGTGGAGTGCACATTGCCCCCTTCCCCCACGCCTACCGGTATGGATGGGATGAGGAAACCGCAGTTGCCTTCGCCCTGAAGGAATTGGATCACCTCCTCCTGAGCATCAGCAGCCCGGCAGATACGGCAGGATTCATCATCGAACCCGTCCTGGGCGACGGCGGATACATCCCCACTCCCCCTGCCTTCCTGCAGGGTTTGAGGGAGCGCGCTGACCGGCACGGGATTGTGCTCATCCTCGATGAGGTCCAGGCGGGCGTAGGACGGACCGGAAAGTTCTGGGGCCACGACTGGGCCGGCATCACGCCCGACATCGTCATCACTGCCAAAGGCCTCGCCAGCGGGTTCCCCATTTCGGCCATCGCCGCCTCCGCGGAACTGATGGGCAAGGCGTGGCCAGGCTCGCAGGGCGGCACCTACGGCGGAAACGCCGTGGCCGCCGCTGCCGGCGTCGCCACCCTGGCTGTCATTGAACGCGAAAACCTGGTGTCAAACGCCCTCCTTCGCGGGGATGAGCTTCGCACCGGCCTTGAGGAACTCAAGACGGAGATCGTGGGAATCGGGGACGTCCGGGGACGAGGTCTCATGCAGGCGGTGGAATTCAGGTCCGCGGACAACACGCCTGACGCCGCCACCGCACTGGCCGTCCAGCAGGCCGCCGTCAAGGAAGAGCTGTTGCTCCTCACCTGCGGCCCGCACGGAAACGTCATCCGGATCATCCCGGCCCTGAATGTCAGCAGCGCTGAAATCCAGATCGGCCTCGCCAAATTTACCCAGGCGCTCAAGGTTGGCACGCCCTGATTCCAACCCCCTGCGGACCAACGTTCGACGTCGATCCGCATAGCCGCCCCGGGCGGACGTACTTTCCCTTCAACCATTGAAAGCGTGACATGAGCCCCTCCTTTGACCCCACCACTCTTCGCACTGACCTCTTCATTGACGGTGCCTGGCAGAAGGCCAGTTCGTCGGAGACCTTTCCGGTGGAAAATCCGGCTACCCATGAAGTGATTGCTCATGTGGCCGATGGTGGGGCCGAGGATGCCACGCGTGCCATCGAGGCTGCCGGACGCGTCCAGGCCGAATGGGCGAGGTCGACGCCCCGGCAGCGCGCCGACATCCTGCGCCGGGCTTACGAACTCGTCATTGAGAACACGGAACGCTTGGCCGCCATCATGACCGCCGAGATGGGCAAGCCGCTGGCCGAGGCAAAAGGGGAGGTAGCCTACGGCGCCGAATTCCTCCGCTGGTTCTCGGAGGAGGCAGCGCGCATCGGCGGAGACCACACCACCACCGTTGACGGAAACAACCGGATCCTCATCACCAAGGAACCCGTAGGCCCATGCGTTCTGGTAACCCCGTGGAATTTCCCACTGGCCATGGGTGCCCGCAAGATCGCCCCGGCCGTAGCTGCCGGTTGCACCATGGTCTTCAAGCCTGCCGAGTTGACCCCCCTGACGTCGCTCGCTTTGGCGGACATCTTCAAGCAGGCCGGCCTTCCGGATGGCGTGCTCAACGTTGTCACCACGTCAACAGCTTCCAGCGTGGTGGAACCGTGGATGAGCAGCGGCATCGCCCGCAAGGTCAGCTTTACCGGTTCTACTAACGTGGGCAAGATTCTTCTGCGCCAGGCCGCAGAGAACGTCATGCGCTCCTCGATGGAACTGGGAGGCAACGCCCCGTTCATTGTTTTGGCCGACGCCGACATAGAGCGGGCCGTCGACGGGGCGATGAAGGCTAAAATGCGAAACATGGGGGAAGCCTGCACCGCAGCCAACCGCTTCTTCGTTCACCGCTCCCTTGCCACTGAATTCAGCGAGAAGCTCTCGAAGAGGATGTCAGAATTGCGTGTGGGAGATGGTGCCCTGGAGGGAACCGAGGTGGGCCCCCTCATTGAGCAGGCCGGTCTGGACAAGGTGGAAAGTCTGGTGGCCGACGCCGTCGCCAAGGGCGCCCGTGTCCTGACCGGCGGAAGCCGGGCGGACCGGAACGGCTACTTCTATGAGCCAACCGTCCTGACCGATGTTCCCCTCGATGCCGAGCTGATGCGCACCGAAATCTTTGGACCGGTTGCGGCCATCACGTCCTTCGACGGCGAGGATGAGGTCATCCGGCTAGCCAACGACACACAATGGGGACTCGTGGGGTACGTCTTCACCCAGGACGTGGACAAGGCGCTCCGTTTTTCCGCAGCGCTCGAGGTGGGGATGGTCGGCCTTAACACCGGCATCGTATCGAATCCCGCTGCACCTTTCGGTGGTATCAAGCAGTCGGGGTTGGGCCGGGAAGGCGGCAAGGTCGGCATCGAAGAGTTCTTGGAATACAAGTACACCGCAATCCCCGCCTAGTAGGCGGTTAGTGAGAAATGAGAGGGGGAAAGTCAATGACGGCATCAGATGGGCTTTTTGTGCTGGAGGGCAGGCCCACGGCGGAGCTCATTGCCAATCAGCTCCGCGAACACATCGTCCAAGGCGTCTTCCGGCCCGGGCAACAGGTCAATGAGTCCGTGCTGGCAGGGCAGTTGAAAACATCCCGCGGTCCCGTCAGGGAGGCCCTGCAGCGGTTATCCCAGGAAGGCTTCCTGGTAAGTCACCGGAACCGCGGGGTCTTTGTCCTGGAGCTTTCAATGGAGGACATACAGGAGATCTATGTGGTCCGCGAGGCTGTTGAGTCGGCATGCGCAGCCATTCTGCTTAACTCCGGAGAGTCCGTCATCCGAAAGACCAGCAAAGAACTCAAGGGAATCATCAGCGACATGGCCAAACATGTCGCTTCCTCGAACTGGCAGGAATTGGCCAAGCTGGACATGGCATTTCACACGACGTTTGTCGCTGGTACCGGGAATTCACGCATGCTCAGGATCTACGAGACCTTGGCAGCGGAATCGAGAATGTGTGTCCTCAACCTCGAGGTGGCCTATCCCCGGGTGGACGTCCTCGTGCACGAGCATCAAAAGCTCCTGGATCTCCTGGAGGCCGGTGACCATGAGGGCCTTCAGCAGGCGATCAGGTGGCACATGCAAGGGGCGGTGGAGGACCTCACGTCATCGATAAGGGGCGAGGAAGTCACCGCATAAGCGGACGGTGTCCGCGTTGCACCGGAGGAGGCCGGGTCCATCTGGACCCGGCCTCCTCCAGCATTCACGGCGGGAAAATGTGGTCAGCGCACTTGTTAACCTGCGGTCCAACTCACCGCACTCAGGTGTCCACGTGGCTTCCATACTGTGGACGGGTCGGCGGCTCAGCGCCGGCCACCGTCTTCCAGGAGGAACCATCACCATGCGCACAGTCCTGACCGCAGCGGCCGCCGTCGCCCTCTTCACCTCGCTGGCGAGCCCCGCCGTCGCCGCCCCGAACGCCGACGCCGGCACGCCGTCGTCGAACGCTGCAGGCACCGCCGCCCCTATCAAGACCACGGAGCGCAACGGCTCCTTTGACCTGCAGGCCCACCGCGGGGGCCGCGGCGAGTGGACCGAGGAATCCCTGGCCGCGTTCGCCAACTCGCTAAAGCTGGGTGTGAGCACGCTGGAGCTGGACACCCACCTAACCGACGACGGCAAGGTGATCGTCTGGCACGACGACACCATCCAGGCGGACAAGTGCGCGGACACCGCGCCGGCCACCCCGGGCGATGCCGAGTTCCCGTATGTCGGCGACCGTGTGGCCGAGCTGTCGCTGGCCCAGATCAAGACGCTGAACTGCGGTTTCAAGCAGCTGGCCGGCTACCCGGAGCAGCAGGTGATCGAGGGCAACCGGATCGCCGAACTCAAGGACGTCTTCCAGCTGGTGCGCGACTACGGCGCCAAGAAGGTCCGCTTCAACGTAGAGACCAAGGTGGAGGACGGCAAGGCCGGCGGCGAAGGCTCGGTGGCGCTCACCAAGGCCGTGGTCACCGAGATCTACATGGCGGGCATGTCCGGCCGCACGACCGTGCAGTCGTTCGACTGGTCCACGCTGAACTACACCAAGAAGATCGCCCCGCAGCTTCCCCTCGTGGCCCTCTCCAGCGGCGACGCGTGGCTGCAGGTGGGCAAGCCCGGCGCCGCGCCCGAGCTCGGCGGCATCGACATCGACGACTACGACGGCTCCCTGGCCAAGGCAGCCAAGGCGCAGGGCTACGACGTCATCTCCCCCACGTTCCGCTCTGTCACCCCGCAGATGATCGCCGACGCGCACGAGTTCGGCCTGCCCGTCATCCCGTGGACCGTCAACACCACCGCGGACATGGCACGCCTCATGGACCTCGGCGTGGACGGCATCATCACCGACTACCCCACCCGCCTGCGTGCGCTCATGGACCAGCGCGGGCTGAAGCTGCCGAAGGCATACGCGCCTGTCGCATAGCTTTTACAGCCACAACGCACGACGGCGGGTCGTCCCCTTTCGGGGGCGGCCCGCCAACTTGTCTCCTCAACGCCGCCACATCAACGGCTGGGCGCGCTGAGGATCGCAGACCCCTCAGGCGTGGCATGATCGTCTCCGTGTCTATTGATGAGGAGGGGCAGGTGGCACTGACCAGCGCCATCGTGCGGCCCAGTGTTGAGGCGTGGGCGGCACTTCCGCGGCGAGCCCATGTCCGTCGGGAAGGTACTTTCGCGTGGCTTATCGGCGTGCTGACGACGGCCGGGGCCTTCATAGTGGACCGCGGGTGGGAAACCCTTGATGATCCTGCCTGGGCCGGCGCCTACCGCGCCATCGACATGTTCGGGATGGCGAGCATTCTCCTCGCCTTGAGTTTTTCTGTCGTCGGATTCCTGCTCCGCAGATACGCACTGGTGGCTGCACCCTTGGTGTTGCTGGCTGCTGCCATTCCGCACACCCTGGACGGCTATGCGTCAGCGGTCGTGTGGTGGCTGGGCGCTGCCGCAGCCGCCCTGTGGGCCGTCAGTGCGGCTGCTCGGCCGTGGCATCAGTTGCGTGCGGTCTGTCGTCTCGCGCAGGCTTCCCTCACGGGACGCACGACGGCGGTGGGCCCTAACGCCGTACGGGCAGGAAACCGGGCGCTTCTACGTGGCCTGCTGAGGCTTCCGCTGTTTCTGGCTGCGGCGTGCGGCGGCTGGGCACTGGCCTTCGGGGTGTTGCCCACGGAGCTTGGCCATACCTACGAGGAACTGGGGGAAGCGTCGTCGTCTAGCTTTTTTGCGGCGGCGGGAACCGCGGCGAGCGTCGTCGCCATCGCCGAAGCGGTCAGTCAGGTGTGGCGGACGTACGCCTATGGCCGGGTGGGACGGAGCTTGGTCTGGGAAATACCCTCCGGCCGCGGCGTGGCGTCATGGTGGCCATACGCAAGAAACGATGCCGGGCAGGTGCCGATGGAGGCCGCTGAAGCGCCCGGCTGCAACTGTTTGGCGGAGTTCCGCCGGGCCTTCCCCGATGGGGAGAACGATCTCATGTGGAACGAAGGAGTGCCTGCCGCGGACTACTGCCCAATACATGGCCTCGACCGGATCAACGAGCTGACTCCCACGGAGTTCACCGCACTCGCTGAGGAAACCTGGCTGTGGGATGCAGGCTCCGATCTGCCGGAACCTGCAGACCCGGATGCCAGACGGTTGCTCCTGTACGGCCTTGCCGGGCACACCTTTGCCGGTATTCCCGTCCGGAAGCACGGCGGCCGCATCGACGCGGACTTCCCAGGAGTCACCCCTGTGCGTGAAGCCGATCCGGCAATCTTCGGCCCGTGGTGGGACAAACCACTACGCCCCGAGGCAGGGGCGCAGGACATCATCGATCTCCGACCAGCCGGCTATACCCGATCCGCATTCCGATACCGGCATGGCAGAGCATGGTTTGAGACCGCGCCGCCTTTCGCCGCCAGACCAGAACCCTGACATCCCGGCTTGGCCTGTCCAGGCCTTTGTGCCGTGGCCAGGCTCGGGCATCCGTTGGCGCGGCAGGCTGCCGAAGGCAGGGCAAGCTGACATACTGCTTTGTGAGCCTTGGGGGATCACTTGAAAATCGTGCTGTACGTCATCTGGGCGCTGTTCGTTGCCGGCGTCATTTACTCCGTCATCCACGCGGTCAGGAAGAACAGACAGCACGAGCAGATGGCAGCCGATTGGCCGCGCGTGCAGGCCACCGTGACCGGCAGCCGCGCCGGCTGGAGCGGCGGTACCGGCAACATGACGCCCAACCGGCGCTTCTGGCCCACGTACCAGTTCACCGACGAGCACGGTAGGCCGTTCGGAGGAGAATCCGAGGTCTCGTTTGCGGAGCAGCCGGTACCCGGATCGCCGGTGGAGGTCGCCTACAACCCGGCCGACCCCAACGAGTCTTTCCATGTCTCCTCCCAGACAAGAACCGCGCTGGGCTGCCTGAGTCTGTTCTTCGCCGTCTTTGCCGTCGCCCTGTTCTGGTTCATCGGCGTCTTCCCGCTGGGCTGATCCGCCTTCCGCCACCCGTAAGCACAGCGAACTCGTGGAGCAACATCGTGAACAAAATCCTGGCGGCAGCAGCCGTAGTCGCACTGCGTAAGTTCAGGCGCCGACAGCATCTGGCTGGTGGCCTCCGAGGGAGAGCGCCCGTCCCGGCCGCTCTGCTGGCGTTCAGCCTGCTCCTGACCGGCTGCACCGTGACCAGCGGGCCGAGGACGTCCACAACGACGGCTACACTCGCCCCCGGCGCCTTCTCCATGCTCGATGACGCAGGCGTCGAGCAGATCAAGGCGAGCCGGACCGCCCGGCTGGACATGAGTTCTGGGACTCTGGAGAAAGCTGCCGTCAACGTGGGCGTCAGCGAAAATTTCGGGCCCGAGATCAACACCAAGGGTGCCGGTAAGATCGATCTCACGATCGTGGGTCCGGCCGGGGAGGTCACCGGAAAGACGGACAGGATCCGCTTCCTTTCGGGGGAAACACGGGCGGACTTCAGCGAGGTCACGTACTTCCTCACAGCGGGATCCAGGGAGGAGTTCTACGAGCTCATCCGTGACGGCGTGCAGCGCTACGGCATCGCCAAGGAATCCGCCGAAGGCTGGATCAGCTCCACTGAGAGCGACCCGGCCAGTAAGAGCGACTTTTCCATCACGTCGGGCTTCGCCACTGGCCTTGAGGTGAACTACGACCTCCGCTACAACGGGGCCAAGGGCGTCCAGGTCATCATCGTCCACGTCCACCCCGCCGCCTAACCGCGACGCAGCGGGAGGAGTGCCCGCGAGCTCCGTTAGGGATCCGGCGACCAGCCCAGGGGCGTCACCTATGCGGTTTCGACAAGCTCAACCAGCGGTGGTTTCGACAAGCTCAACCAGCGATGCCGGGGTCGAGCAGCTGGGCGAGGTGGCGTCCGGGCCGCTCGGTGTCCAGGTGCTTGACCTGCATGGCGCAGGAGAAGCCGTCCGTCAGCACCACGGACTCCCCGCTGGTCTCGCGCAGTGCCGGCGCCAGCGCCTGCTCGGCCACCAGCATGCTCACTTCGAAGTGCTCCTTCTCGAAGCCGAAGTTGCCTGCCACGCCGCAGCACCCGGTGGCGTCCACCACGTCGGTGATGCCGACGGCGGTCAGCGCGGCGCGCTGTGTTCCGGCACCAAAAACCGAGTACTCGTGGCAGTGCGTCTGCAGCACCACCTGCTCCGGCAGCGGTTCGGACGGCGCCGGCGACCAGCCGGCCCGTGCCAGCTGGTCCACATGCGAAGCGAAGCTCCGCACCCGTGCCGCCACCCGTTTGGCCTGGTCCGTGTGGACCAACTCCGGCAGATCCTTGCGCAGCGCGGCCGCACAGCTGGGCTCCACCACCACAATGGGGCGGTCCGTGCCGTCGTCGAGCACTTCGGCGGCCTTGCCCAGCAGCTTCTTTGCGGTGTCGAGCTGGCCGGTGGAGATCCAGGTCAGACCACAGCACGCGTCGGCCGAGCACTCGGTCCGCTCCCCCGCGGCGGTAAGCACGCGGGCAGCTGCGCCTGCGACCTCGGGGCGGAAACCCCTGGTGAACGTGTCCACGAACAGCACCACGCCGTCGTCTGTATTGACTGCACCGGCACCGCCGGCACTCAGGCGAGTCCCGCCGTCGTGCCTCCTGCCGTTCCTGCCCGGCATCACCACGCCGGCCGCGGCAACCTGCTTGCGCCATTCGCTGCCGCCGGCGAACCGTGGCATGGAACGTTCGGTGGTCATCCCGCCCAGCGTGGCTGCCACCTTCGCCAGCGGCGTGGCCAGTACGGCGTTGACCAGCGGCGCCGTGCGGCCGGTGATCTTCAGCCAGCGAGGCAGCCAGCCCAGGGAGAAGTGCGAGATCGGACGCATCCGGCCCCGGTAGTAGTGGTCGAAGAATTCCGACTTGTAGCTGGCCATGTCCACGCCCGTGGGGCAGTCGCTGGAGCACGCCTTGCGGGACAGGCAGAGGTCCAGGACCTCGCGGACCTCCTCGGACTTCCAGCCCTCCTCCACGGTGCGCGCCCCGCGGACCATGTCCTGCAGCACCCGGGAACGGCCGCGGGTGGAGTCCTTCTCGTCGCGGGTGGCTCGGTAGCTGGGGCACATCACGCCGCCGGCGTCCGTGCGGCAGCGGCCCACGCCGATGCAACCCTGGACGGCGTGGACCCACGGGTCGATCCCGCTACCACCGGCGTGCGCCGGGTTGTCCGTCTCCGCAGCCGACCCGCCGCCGGAGTGCAGCGGCCGGAGGTCGAAGCTGGTACGCCACTCCCGCTCCGGCACGCCGTCCAGCGACAGGTTCTCATCCATCGGGTCCGGGTCCGTGAGTGACCCCGGGTTCAGGATGCCCGCCGGGTCCCACAGGCTGCGGTAGGCGGCAAACGCCTCCAGCATCCGCGGCGAATACATGAGCGGCAGCAACTGCGACCGGGCCCGGCCGTCGCCGTGCTCGCCGGAGAGCGAGCCGCCGTGCCGCACCACCAGCCGCGCCGCGTCGGCCGAGAACCGACGGAACACGTCCCGGCCCTCCGCCGCGCGCAGGTCGTACGTGATGCGGATGTGCATGCAACCGGCGCCGAAGTGCCCGTACATGACGCCCTGCAGGCCGTAGCTGTCCAGCAGTCCGCGAAAGTCCGCCAGATAGTCGGCCAGGTTCTCCGGCGCGACGGCGGAATCCTCCCACCCGGGCCAGGACTCACCGCCTGTGGAAAGACGGGACGACAGCCCGGCGCCGTCCTCGCGCACGCGCCACAGCGATGCCCGCTGGGTTGGGTCGGGAACGGGCCGGCCCGCCACGAGGCGCCCGTTCTGCCGCAGCCGCTCGAGCAGCCTGTTGGCCTCGGCCGCGACTTCGGCGGGGTCGTCGCCGTCGAGGTCCACGTACAGCCAGGCCTTGCCCTCCGGCAGCCCCAGCACCGCGCCCTCGCCGCGGCGGAAGCGCATGGTGTCCACGATCGCCTCGTCAATGCCTTCCACAGCGGCCGGGGAGAATTCGAGGATGGTTTCGATGTCCCGCGCCGCGTCCACCACGTCCGCGTAGCCGAGGCACACCAGCAGGGCACTGGCCGGCTTGGGCACCAGCTTCATCCGGGCTCCGGTGACGATCACGCACGTGCCCTCGGAGCCCACCAGGGCACGGGCCACGTTGAAGCCCTTCTCCGGCAGCAGATTGTCCAGGTGGTAACCCGAGACCTGCCGCTGGATCCGGCCCAGCTCCACGCGGAAGTCGGCCATATTGTTGTGCGCCAGCTCCTGAAGCGAGTCGGTCAGGGCGGCGGCGCGCGTCGCCGCAACTTTGTCCGCCGCGTCCGTGGCGCGCAGGCCCGTGGCGGTGGCGGTGAGCCGGGCGCCGTCGGAAGTGACGACGTCGAGCTCCACCACGTGGTCCGATGTGCGGCCGTAGCGGACGGAGTGGTTCCCGCACGCGTCGTTGCCCAGCGAGCCGCCCACGGTGGCGCGGTTCTTCGACGACGGGTCCGGGGCGAAGGTGAACCGGTTGCCGGTGGCTTTCTCCACCTCGCGCGAAAGCACGGCGAGCACCACGCCGGGATCCACGGCCACGGTGCCCGCCGCCTCGTCGATCCCGTGGATCCGGTGCATGTGCCGGGAGAAGTCCAGCACCACGCCGGGCCCGATCGCGTTGCCCGCCATCGACGTTCCGCCGCCGCGGCTGATGAGCGGGGTCCCGGTCTCCCGGCACACCGCGAGCGCTGCCTCCACGTCCTCCACGGACCGCGGGAACACCACGGCCAGCGGCGGCACCCGGTAGTTGGAGGCGTCGTACGCGTACTCGGCCAGGCGGCGCGGCGAACTGTCGGCGCTGATCCCCGCTGCGGACAACCTTTCCAGCACCTTCTGCTGTGCGGCGTTATGCACCGTGCCGGACTCTTCAGCGGAAGGTACGACGGCGGCGACGTCCGTAGCGGCGGTAGCGTCAGTCTGCTTCATATTGGCCAGCGTAGTCCTCAGGTGTCTCCTTCAGCTGGCGCAGCCACGCCTTCAGCTGGCTGGCGTCCGGTGCCATCAGGACCCGCTGTTTGATGCCTTCCCTTAGCCCTGTGATGAACGGGCCCGGGTCGCCGGAGCCAGCCGCGTCCGAGGCATTCTCCGCTATCCATGGATCCTGGATGGTCTTCGGCGATTCAATCCCTGCGTGCACCAGCGCGCCCACCACTTCCACCCGGAACGGGTAGATGTGCCAGGCATCTCCGCTGCCTGGCACGGCTTCCGCCCGGCGCACAAGCGCCGCCAGCCTGCACAGCCGTTTGAGGACCAAGGGGCTTACCTGAAGGTAGGCGCTGATGTCACTCTGCCCCACTTCCTTCTGGTGCAGGTCACCGGGCTTTGCTAGGCCTGCTTCCCGGAGCTGCTTCTCATAGGGCGCGAATGCCTCCAGCTTCCAGAAGTCCTGCCGGGCCGTCACGCCCAGAAACTGAAGAAAGGCCGGGCTGGAACGGAGGTCCTTCAGCTCGGGATCCTGCCGCGCCCATACCTTGAGTCCCGGGATCGTAAAGGCATACCTCAGCTTCTCCGTGACTTCGGCTTCGCTAGCCAGTCCGCCCTTCCTGGCAATGCTGCAGGCGGCAGCGTAAGCCGCGCCGGGCGCGAGTGAGGCGCATGCCTCGTTGTACCAAGTGACGAAGTACGGGAGCGGGTGGCCAGTGGACGGGCTTGCTATTTTCTCCCAGGCTTTGGCGCCCGCGTCGGCTTCCGCGTCGGATGCTACGCCGCTGCCGGCTCCGAAAAGGTCGTGGTAAGCGAGTGCAGCATGCAGGCGCATGCCGTGAGCCAGTGGTCCGGGGACGCGAACGCGCCTGCCGGGCTCGAGCGAGTTCAGCAGATCATGGGCACGTGCCCGGGCTTGTGAACGTAGCGCCTTGAATTCGTCCGTCACGGGCAAGTTGAGAACTGCGCTCAGGAAGGTCATTTCAATCCGGTACAGCAGACACGTGTAGCCCGCCGCCGACTTGGTCTCGGCGTCCATGTCGTTTCTCATCGCTTTGGCCTTGTGAGACAGCCAATCCGCATACTTCTTGAATGTTTGTGAGTCAGTAGCGTGCCGGTACATTCGGTTTTGCAGCGCTATTTCTGCCAGCATGTTCTCCGGGTCCAAATCAATGGCCTTACCCAAGAGCGTCCTCCCAGGATCCCCTGCTGCCCATTCCTCCGTGGTCGCTATGTCATGCAAACCGAGACTCCGCCAGTCCGTCGCACCGCACAATCCCTCGAATCCGTGGTGCTTGCCTGCCAGCGTGACGAGCACGAAGGCGGCAGCCATTTTGTGCAGCTCCGACGCTGTTCCAGAGCCCGGTTTCGCCTGCGATCCCTTTCCGGCCGGCGCCGCTCCTCCCCCCGCCTTCCCCGGCAGGCCAAGTGCCGTCCGGTCTATGGTGGCCGCGGCCACCGCCCAACTGTTGCGCGTCATGGCAACCGTTATCGAATTCTCGTTGGCAGGCGAAACCACCACGTTCCACGGCGTGACACCAAATATTGAAGTCAGTATCTTTTGGGCCGCCGCCAGAACCTTGTTGCTGAGTGCGACGGTGAGGGCGCTGTCTCCCAGTGCCGACACATCTGTGCCCTGAGGGACCTCGATTCCGCGCGGAGGTGCGGCGCCAAGTTCGTCGAGGAGTGCGGCAACATAAGAGGCGTCAGCTTTGCTTGGCTCGTCGTCGTCGCCGCGAACCTCCAGCGAGATGCGAAGCCTGCTGCTGAGATAGAAGGCCAGGGACGCTGCACCGGCGAAAGGGACCAGGCACACGCCGGCGAGCGCCCAGAAGGTGCCTGCGTCTAAACTCTCTGCTTTCAGCGCCGCCAGCACGGAAACTATCCAATAGGAACCCCCGAATATCAGTCCCAGACCGGCAAATAGCAGCACTGCCCGCAGCACAGAAGTAACTTTGAAAAAAGGCATCTTCGGGACAAAGGCGAGAAGCCTCCCGATGAGCAGAAAGAAAACCACAAGGCCAAGCAACGCCAGCCCCGCACCTGACAACGGGGTAGCAACGTTCTTCACAAAGCGGTCCCAGTCATTGGCCGCCTGCTTCGCAGGGTTGGTCTCGGGTTTCTGGGGCTCGTCTGCCATCTGCTGGGCCTTCAGGATGGCGTTGAGCCGTTGTTCCTCGCACGCCGTGCTCATGGTCTGGGCCTGTTGAGGCGCTGGCCCGCGAATCTTGTCGATAAGCGCCAGCGCATCCGCGGGTCTCTTGTTGCTCGTGAGCTCCTGGGCCTTTTTGCACGCGTCTTGAAGGGGCTGCGCTGGTGCGGCGATTGCGCCCGCCGTCTCACGTGCTGCGTCCGCCCGGCCCACGACGAACCCTGGTCCGGCAGGGACGAATAGCACGGCAAGTGACAGCAACATGCCTAGGAGTAAGGCCCTGGCTTTTCGCAGCCGGTGTCGATCGAGGAAGGTTTCTGAAATTGCCACAGGTATCGAAGCAGCTGCATTCGAAAGTTCTCTGCTCATGGTTTTCGCCGACCTTAGGAGCCGTTGTGGCTAATTTTGCGCTCGTAACGGATAAAGGGAAAGAGCGGTTTTGGCAGGTTGAATGTGCCTGCTGACGGTCGATAAAGGCGATGGCCTGCGACTCCGACATGCAAAATGGCCCCGGCAGACTCAGAGGTCTGTCGGGGCCATTCGTCGTTAAGGTCAGGGCATCCACCCTGGCGGAGGCCGCTCGGAGGCGCTACTTCGCCGTAATCGTCCAGTCACCCTCGGACTTGATCTGCACGAAGCCGGGCGTCAGCTGGACCGTGCCGCTGTAGGTGCCATCCTCGTCGACCGGCAGTTCCGGAGCGTCGGCCCCGAAGCCCTCCACCAGAAACTGACCTTCGCCCTTGTTGGTAATGGCAGCTTTGTCGGTGGGCGCGTCCCAGTAGATGACTTTGTCACCGTGCCCGCTTGCCTTGCCGGTGGCCGTGGGGACGGCGTCCACATCCTCCACCTTCAGGGTCCAGGCTGCGTCGGCGCTGATGGCGAACTCGGAGGTTGCGGAACCGGTGCTGGTGTCCACAAGGTGGGAGCCGGTGTAGCCGCCGACGGTGTTCACGAGCATGATTTCGGCCCCGTTCGTCTCCAGAACCGTGTTGCCCGAGCACGCCTTGCAGGTGAAGGTCACCAGCGCCGGTATCCCCTTCAGGTCCACAGTCTTGACGTCGTCGCCGGTTCCCGCGAAGGACTGCGCAATCAGACGGGGACGGTCATCGCCGGCAACAGCTTCCTCGGATGCCCCAGCCGACGCGGAAGGAGACGGAGCCGCGGACTCGTCCGTGAGAGGCGCAGCCGAGACGATCGGCGACGTGCCGGCGCTGTTGATGGCCAGTGCCGCGCCGGCCCCGATGACGGCACCCACGAGGCTGCCGCCCACCACGAGCACCGCGGAGACGGCAATCGCCACCACCCTGTGCTGCGCATAGCCAGCCAACGGCCGGCCGGCCTTGTCCCGCTGCTTCCCCGCCAGGATGAGGATCAGGTCAATGAGGGTCCAGAAGCCCAAGCCGCCGGCAGTCAGCAGCTTGGCAATGCCTGTGCCGATCTTGCCAAGGTAGAAGCGGTCCACGCCCAGGCCGCCGAGGAACAGGGACAGCAGCCAGGTGGTGACGAAGAACTTCTCCGGAGCCGCCCCGAACTGCGGAGCATACTGCTTGCCCGCGTACTGCCCCTGCCCAAACCCGCCGGGGCTCTGCTGGCCTTCAAAAAACCCCGGCGCACCATAGGTGGTGTAGTCGGGCGCCGGCGGAGGTGGAGGCGGGGTCTGGCCGGGCTGGCTCATGGCTGTCCTTTCGGGCTGGCGACGGCAGGGGTCACCGATTTGGGCGGGGTGATGGGTTTGCGGCGAGTGCCGCGGGTGGCTGCTGAGCCGTTTGGCGGACCATCGGCTCGGCGGGAAGGGGAGGTTGCAGGTAGCGCTGGGGACCGTCCGGACTCTCAGCTTTTGAGGGCTGGCTGGTTCCGGACGTCGCATTGAGTCAGGACGGCGCAGTGAGTCACAGGAGTGAGTTCACCGGAAGTGACACGAGTGATCCCACTTGAGTGTTTTCACGGCTGATTTCACACGGCTTTATCGCTTGCACATGCGCTGATGTCCCCCAGTTTGACGCTCCGGCGTCTCCGCCCCCTGAAGGGATATTACACGTGCCCGGACAGTCCAAACAGCACTGTCCACGCCGGTGCGGCCAACGTCACCAGTGCCTACTGCCTGATCTTCGCCACCGTCATCAAAAAGGCTGAATCTTCCTCCGCGTCCAGGCTGTGCAGCCCGTCCGGAATGATCAGCAAATCACCTGTTTTGCCCTGCCAGGATTCGCCGCCGGACCGCAGCCAAAGCGAGCCGCGGAGGACAAAAATGGTTGCCTCGCCGGGGTTCTGGTGCTCACTGAGACTCGTCCCCGCCTTGAGCGCCATGACCGTTTGGCGCATCACCTTCTCGTGCCCGCCGAACACGGTGTCGGCAGCCCGCCCGCTGCCGGCCGAAACTGCAGCCTGGAGCTGCTGCGTGGCCAGTGCGTCAATCGAAATCTTCTGCATGGGGCAACCGTACCCACCGGCGGGGCGCAGGGAAATGGGCAATCGCTCCAGGCCCGCCCAGGCCACCGTAAGAGTTCACGCCCACAGGCGGTTCCCCGCCCCAGTCCGAAGCCCACGGCCCCTCTGACCGCTGACCCTTGAACCGATGAACTGCGGCCGGCAGGGAGGTGCCGGCCGGAGCTGGGACCGACATGACGCCCGGCGAACCTGGGACTAGGGTAGATTCCACGGCTGAAGACACCCGGCCAATGGATCGCACCCACGGAGCTGCCACCATGACCGAGGCCCTCGCCGCCGCTGCCGCCAGTGACACCCACGCCAGTGACACCAACGCCACCCCCACCGAAAACACCACCGATTACGACGCCGGCCTCCGCCAGCTCGCTGCCGGAACCTTCGGACTCCCCCACCTCCGCGAAGGCCAGCTCGCCGGGATGCGCGCGCTCGCCGCCGGCCGCGACGTCCTCGCCGTGATGCCCACCGGCTACGGAAAGTCGGCCATCTACCAGGTGGCCGCGCTGCACCTGCACCAAAACCGAGCCGGCCACAGCGGAAGCCCGGATGCCCCCGCAGGCGGTCCCGCCGTCGTCGTTTCCCCGCTGATCGCGCTGCAGGAGGACCAGCTGGACGGCCTGCTCGAGGACCTCGGCGGGGACGCCGCCGTCGCCATCAACTCGGGCCGCAGCGATTCCGAAGTGAACGGCGCCTGGGAAGCCGCCGAACGCGGCGACGCCGTCTTCCTCTTCCTCGCCCCCGAGCAGCTGGCCAAGACCGAAACCGTGGAGCGCCTCGCCGCCCTGAACGTCTCGCTGTTCGTGGTGGACGAGGCCCACTGCGTCTCGTCCTGGGGCCACGATTTCCGCCCCGACTACCTCCGACTCGGCGAGGTCCGTGGGCAGCTGGGCAACCCGCCCGTCGTCGGCCTCACCGCCACCGCCTCTCCCCCGGTCCGCGACGAAATCCAGCAGCGCCTGCGCATGAAGGACGCGCTGGTCCTGGTCCACGGCTTCGACCGGCCCAACATCCGGCTCGACGTGGTCCGCCACCTTGAGGACCGGGACAAGCGCCGCGCCGTGGTGGAGCAGGTGGCTGAACTCAAGGGTCCGGGCCTGCTCTACGCCGCCACCCGCAAGGACACCGAGGCGTACGCCGCTGAGCTCACCGAGCGCGGGCTGCGCGCAGAGGCCTACCACGCCGGGCGGAAACAGAGTGAGCGGGACCGCGCCCACGAGCAGTTCCTCGACGACGGGCTCGACCTCGTGGTGGCCACCACCGCGTTCGGCATGGGCATCGACAAGCCCAACGTCCGCTTCGTCATCCACGCCGACATCCCCGATTCCCTGGACAGCTACTACCAGGAGATCGGCCGCTCGGGGCGCGACGGCGAACCGGCCGCCGCCGTCCTGCACTACCGGCTCGAAGACTTGGGCCTGCGCAAATTCTTCGGCACGCACACTCCGGACGAGGAATCGCTCTTGGCTGTTCTTGTTGTCCTGCGCGCCGCTGACGGACCGTTGAAGCAGAAAGCCCTTGCCGAGCAGACCGGCTTTTCCCCGCGGAAGCTCACCGGATTGCTGAACCAGCTGCAGGAGACGCGCGCCGTGAAGACCGGCAAGCGCGGCATCCGGCTGGAATCCGGCGCCAAGCTGYCCGCGGTGGTGGAGCGCGCCGTCGAACTCGCCGAAGCGCGCCAGCGCGTGGACCGCTCGCGCATCGAGATGATGCGCGGCTATGCCGAGACTGACTCCTGCCGGCGCCAGTTCCTGCTGGGCTACTTCGGCGAGGACCTCCCCGAGCCCTGCGGCAACTGCGACAACTGCGCCGACGGCTCCGCCTACGAGGAGGATTACGACGACGGCGCCGCGGCCGCCGCGGGCGGGGAACCGTTCCCGCTCCAGGCCTCTGTTGTTCACAAGGAGTGGGGGCCGGGCCTGGTGATGCGGCACGAGGAGGACGTGATCACCGTGCTGTTCGAGCAGGAAGGCTACAAGACGCTGTCCCGGCAGGCCGTCCAGGAGGGCAAGCTGCTGACACTCGCGAAGTGACAGCCAGCCCCGCCGAATCAGGAAGGGGAAGGCCACTTACTCCCGGGACCGTCCGGTGCCAGAGTCGGAACATGACTGAACAGCCAGGCGGACTGGTTCTGACCTTGGAATGTACTCTCGATGCGCCCCGTGAGCGCATCTTCAGCCTGCTGACCGAACCGCCGGAACTGGTGAAATGGTGGGGGCCGCGCGGCTTCACGACGCCTGAAGCGAAAGTCAACCTCCGCGAGGGCGGCGCTTACCGCCTGTCGATGCAACCGCCGGACGGCGATCTGTTCCACCTGGCCGGCGAGTTTTTCGAGATCGACCCGCCGAATCGACTCGTCTATACGTTCCATTGGGAAGAACCCACTCCGGACGACCGTGAAACCGTCGTCACACTGTCCCTTGAGACCGCAGGTAACGCCATGCTTCTCACGCTCTCGCAGACTGGGTTCGCGACGGAGGAGCGCCTTACCCTGCACCGGGACGGCTGGACCGAGAGCTTCGATAAACTCCGGATGCTGGCCAGGGCCTAGGAAATCGACGACAGGGCGCGCCGTCACACGTTGACAGGGAGACGTGACCCGTGCCATATTTCTTGCATGAGCAACCTGTTGGACAGCTGGACAGTTGGACAAGACAAGGTGATCCGGGTCGGCGCCGCCGAAGCCGTGTTCACCTCCCTCCGAAACGCCATCGAAGGCGGCAAGATCCCCGTCGGCGCCAGGCTGGATTCCGAGGCATCCCTGGCACAGCAGTACGGCGTGAGCCGGTCCATGGTCCGTGAAGCACTTCGTTCGTGCAACGCACTCGGGCTGACGGCAACGTACACGGGAAAAGGCACGTTCGTCATCGCCGACCGCGTTGCCCAGGACCTCAAGCTCGGCAAGTATTCGGCACGTGACCTCGTGGAGGCGCGCCCCCACATCGAGGTGCCGGCCGCTGCCCTGGCTGCCGAACGCCGGACTCCCGAGGATGTGGAGGCACTGCGCGAAATCCTTGATGCGATGGCGGACGAGGACGACCTCCAGCACTGGGTGCTTCTGAACGCCGAGTTCCACGCCACCATAGCCCGGTGCAGCGGCAACGGCGTCTTTGCAGGCGTGTTGTCAGACATCCGCGAGGCCATGGCGGACCAGTCGAACACCCTCAACCTGGTAGCTGACCGGCGCAAGGCATCTGACGCCGAACACACGCGCATCTTCAATGCCATTGAGCGGGGATCCGCACAGGAAGCGTCCCGGGCAATGACAAGGCACCTCCACGGGGTGGAGTGCGCTCTGGTCAGCATCGTCCCCGGCGGCGAGAAATAACCATCGAGACGGCTGAATCCTTCTGCCTCCGCGTTGCCTCAACCACTGTTGTCTGGACCGCCTTGCTTGAACTACGTTCTTGATCCGCCCCGCCCGGACCACTTTGCCGGGCCACCTTGCCGGGACGCTGCTGCCTGAACAGCTGCTGACGGTGGCGCATGCCCGGCTACTCCATGATGCGGCGCACCGCTGTTCGGCGTCCTGGGCGGCGGCCATCACCCAGGCCCCACAGACCACTGATTTCCACCGCAGACCAATAACTTCCACCGCAGACCAATAACTTCTGTCCAATCCCGTCAATGAAGCCGTGAGGACCCATCATGACCATCACCAATACCGCTCCGGACGTCCGTTCCGAGCATGATCTCCTGGGCGACCGGGACGTTCCGGCCGCCGCGTACTGGGGTGTGCACACGCTCCGGGCCGTGGAGAACTTCCCCATCACCGGCCAGCCGCTGTCCACGAACATGCACCTGGTCCGCGGCTTGGCCGCCGTGAAACTCGCCGCCGCCCGC